>JBDGSN010000049.1:0-15164 GCA_042217505.1 Candidatus Nanohaloarchaea archaeon | reverse complement strand
GAGGCAGGGAAAATATACCTTCTTTATTATATAGCGGATCCGTCTCAATTACCCTCTCCTAAGTGCGAAAGATATATCGAAAAACACGCACTTGTATAATTGCGATATACCTCCTTTGTTATGGCAGTTTTGCTCAAACACATCCAAAACATGGGAGTTCAAAGAAAATGAACACCCAAGCAACACAACAACAGAACAACTAGAAAAATGACCTAATCCTCCATCAGCACAAGCCGATATGACCTTAAGAAGAAGTTCCGCAGCCAATCAGAGAACCAGTAGCAACAATCCAATAACTTATTTAGGCATACATAACAGTAGTTAATTCATGGCTACCGCAGATGACATATATTCAAGCTTGAAAGAGATAGATAGTTTTGCAAAACAAATAGAGCGTAAATACATACCCGAATTAGAAAAGCAGGCAGAAACACTATACGAAAGAGCAGAAACATACAGCAGAAACGATGCTACTGAAGTTGCAAACAGAATTAATAGATTCGGGAAAGATCTAGAAAACTCTGCTGAACAGCTTAAAGAAGACATGGAGGATCTCCGCACCGAAGTAGAGACTCTTGCCGAGCCAAAGAATAACATATCGGAAGGAGAATGGTTCCAACATATCCACAATAATCTAGAAAGCGAGGAAATGATAATCAAAGAATTAGCTGAATACTCACACGGAATAGGTTTCATGGCAGACCAGATGGAGGAAGTAGGAGAGGAGTTAACCGAAGAATATGGGTCAGAACCAGATGGACTAAAAAATGCTAGATCAACGCTTAGAGAACTAAAAAATAAAATAGA
Source organism: Candidatus Nanohaloarchaea archaeon (assembly GCA_042217505.1). Classification (GTDB taxonomy): domain Archaea; phylum Nanohalarchaeota; class Nanosalinia; order Nanosalinales; family Nanosalinaceae; genus JBDGSN01. Next base: position 14,357 of record JBDGSN010000049.1, on the reverse strand, counting down.
TGCCGCTGCTCGTGAATTCCAGAACGTAGAAGAAGCACCTCAAAACACCGCAGACAGCTCAGAATTGCCAGATAAGGAAGTATATAACGCCCTAATTGGACTAAATAGATTTGCGAAAACTATGAGAGGCAAAGGAAGTAGCGACAATGACTATGTAGGCGCCTTTAGAAGACTAGCTGCCGCAACTAGGAAAAAATCCGAGATGTTTAAGAAAGAAGATCATGACAAGTGGGCTAGAGAGATCAAACAAGTCTCATCTGACCTAGAGACTCTGGCCGAAGACAGCGAGAAAGATATGAAAGCTCTTCAAGAAGAAACCACTACCTTATTGAATGCACATCAGGCCAATGGTGGCAAATATAGGGGATTAGCATGGTTTAAATTCATAAAACGTAAATCTAAGGAGGAAGAGGCCGTTATCAGTGAATTAGCACAATTTCATGAAGAATTACAACGTATTGCCGAAGAAGCCGATCAGCTTTACAGACAAATAGCCGATGACTACGGCGGCGGCCCCGCAGAACTAGTACAAGTCAACGAAGTATCACTAAGAATAACAGATAAGGTTATGGAAGCCAAGAACAAGTTCAGAACAATAGAGAGAAAAGCAATCAACGCAGTTTAACTCATAAGACTATCTAGTGTGATCGTTCAGCACTCTAAGCACTATATCTCTGTTGTTCTCTGTGTACAGTATATTTGCGGTAGCTTTACCGGACCGGGTCACCGAGATCCCCAGGCCCATCTGGTCAAAAACCTCTGAAAGCCGGTCAAAAAGCCCTGTTTCGCCGTAAATGAGGAATTTGTTGCCATCATCCTGAATCCGGTTTATCCTCATATCGATGCTTTAGGGCCGCACTCACTTGAATATTAATGGTTGTTCAATCTAAACAAACACTCATTCACGACCTTTCATCAATCGGTAAAAACAACACATACTTAAATAATTAGAATGTTCGCTATAGACGAATAAAATGATAGGTTTTCGAAGTGAGTTTTTTCCTCCCACAAAAACCAGCACATCACATACACCTGGAGGTGTGGACTCGAGGTACATGCATACACAGTCAGAGCAAAGGTCCAGTGGGAGAATACCAGGGGGAGAAAGATGAGTGGATCTTCGGTCCCGGCTATCACGTATGGTATGATTGACTGATGTGAGAGTTGAGGTAAGAAAAAATGGGAGATGCGGGCGAGCCACCCGCCACACGCACAGTTGAAAATAGGCCTGATCAAAAAGTTCGTGAGCTATGTCGCTAGGCTGTGTTAGACTGAGAAATCAGCTCATTGTGGAGTTCAGATAACATGCCTGAGATCCTTTCGCCTCTATCCGTGAGGCTGATCATCTTCCTCCGTCCTTTCTTTTCGAACTCGACCAGGTCGTAGTCCTCCATCCTCTGGAGTATCTTCACCGTATGTGAATAGGTCGCATCTACTTCAGTGGATAGAGCTGAAGCATAGTTATCAGTGCTCCTGTCGTTAAGTTTAACGAGTATTCCAGACGGTTTAGTGTGCAAAAGGAATTCTTTCAGTTCCTCTGACATTCTTGACCCCTATTCCATTTTAAGTTATAATTCATTTATGAATAAATGTTGTAGTTGACTGCTATGATGGGTTAAATGCTCTTAATATGGGTAAACGAGAACGGAAAATTCTTTACGCAGTTTATAGGCGTTTTGTTTATATAGTTCAGGCATGATTCGTTAACTGTGATTGGAAATGGAGTTCTCAATCGCTAAAATGAAGGAAATTATCAAGAGTCAGGGAGACAAGAGAGTCTCAGAAGACAGCGCTGACGAACTCAGAAAAGTCCTGGAAAGATTCGCAGGCGATTTAGCGGAGGAGGCTATCGCTATCGCCAGGGAAGACGGTAGGAAGACCGTTAGAGCTGAGGATGTCAAGGCTGCGCTAGAGTGATCCTTGACCACACCTTTTACCTTTTATTTTAATCACGAACCGGGTACTCTTTTCGATTATCACCACCGATTTAAGTCTTACAAATCATTTCTTCACCATGGAAACCAAGAAAATAATAGAGAAAATCGTCGAGGAGACTGACCTTGACGAGGACGAAGTAAAAGAGCAGATAGAGGAAAAGATGGAGGAGTTCTCCGGTCTTGTTTCTGAGGAAGGAGCAGTTCACCTGGTTGCCAAAGACGCAGGAGTCCAGATAGCGGAGGCCACCGACCAGGCACTGAAGATCGAAAATATAGTTCCAGAGATGCGGAAAGTTAATCTTAAGGCAAGAGTCGTCAGCATCAGCGACATGAACACGTTTGAAAGAGATGGTGAAGAAGAGGACGGAAAGGTCCAGAACATAGTTCTAGGAGACGATACCGGTACGATAAGGCTGACACTCTGGGACGAGCAGACAGAGATAGCAGATAAAGTAGAGGAAGGCGATGCGATCGGTATAGCCGGTGCATACACTGTCGAAGATAACAGAGGTGACGCAGAGCTTCGGCTCGGCGACTCACCGCAGGTCAAGATGGTTGACGATGACGAGGTGCCTGAAGTCAACACAAGTTCCGGTGGAGGCGCCACGACAGAGGCAGATATCAGAGAAGTGGTCAGTGAGGGAACTTCATACAATGTGACCGGCATGGTTATGCAGGTCTACACATCCAACCCATTCTACAGCATCTGTCCTGAGTGCGGAGCAACAGTAAGGGAAGACGACGACGGCGTATACGAATGCGAAGATGATGGAGAGGTAGAACCTGACAAGGCGCTCGCCCTTTCAGCGGTCATCGACGATGGCACAGGCAACATAAGATGCGTATTCTTCCGGGATAGAGCAAGAGAGATACTCGGAGTTACAGAGGAAGAAGAAAAGGAAGGCGACAAGGAAGCAGTTGAGGACGCAGCTGAAGAGGCTAAAGGCAAGGAGATCACCGTAACCGGCAGAACACGGTACAACGACTACTTCAGCACCATCGAGATGATAGCGAACGAGGCCAAGGAAGTAGAGACCGAAGAGCAGATAGAGGAGCTGCTCGACATCATGGAGGCTTAAACACTCCTCAACTATAGGGAGGCAAACTGATACTATGGCAGACGAAAACACTGACTTTGACATCGAGGATCTAAAAGGAGTAGGAGAAAAAACAGCAGAAAAGCTTAGAGACGCTGGTTACAACGACCTGATGTCCATCGCGACTATGAGCGCTGGAGATCTTGGAGAGCTGGCAGATCTAGGAGACAAGAAGTCCCAGAAGATCATAACAGCGGCACGGCAGGAGCTTGATCTTGGATTCGAATCAGGAAAATCCAAGTACGAGACCAGGAAGAAGATGAAGAAGATCTCAACCGGCGGAGAGGAGCTCGACGAGCTTTTAGGCGGCGGAGTGGAGACTCAGTCCATCACGGAAGCGTACGGAGAGTACGGTTCTGGTAAGACACAGCTCGCTCACCAGCTCGCAGTAAATGTACAGCTACCTGAAGAAGAGGGAGGGCTCGGAAGAGGAGTAGTATTCATCGACACCGAGGACACGTTCATCCCTGAAAGGATCGAGCAGATGGCTAACGCCAACGGACAGGACGTCGACGAAGTACTCGACAACATACACGTCGCGAGGGCCTACAACTCCGATCACCAGATGCTGCTAGCCGATGAAGCACAGGACATCATGGGCGAGGAAGATATCGGTCTTCTTATCGTCGACTCACTGACAGCACAGTTCCGTGCTGACTACGTGGGTAGAGGAGAGCTTGCACCAAGACAGCAGAAGCTGAACAGGCACATGAACACCCTGTTGAGACTGGCTAACTCTCACAACGCAGCGGTAGTGGTCACGAACCAGGTCATGTCCAATCCCGATCAGATGTTCGGAGACCCTACAAAGGCTATCGGAGGGCATATCGTAGCACACAACTCGGCTACAAGGATGTACCTGAGAAAAGGTAAGAAGGGTACAAGAGTCGCAAGACTTGTCGACTCACCTTACCTTCCAGAAGGCGAGGCTGTCTACGAGATCACCGAAGACGGTATCAAGGACGCGTAGTCGTCCACCCCCTTTCTTCTCAATTATCCACTAAACTTTTCTCCCGGTCAGAAAAATTCTCTTTGAAGATCGTCTACACCTATTTCTTCGGCTGTAGTGAAGGCAAAATCCAGTATAGAATCGATGTTTTCCCGATCTATGAAGCCCAGCTCAACATCCCTCCTGTCGAACTCATCCGGTGCGTACTGACAGGCCACCAGAACATAGATATGAGGTCTGTCAGTCTTCTCTATAACAGTTGAAAATATATGCCGCTCCAGATCATCGCTCTACCAGTAGAAACATGCGTGCTGGTCATCCCAGTCAAACTCTACCCGGTAGTCGGACAGTTCTTCCCTCTCTGCCAGACTTCGATAGGATGATCAAGATCCTGGTAAAAATCATGGAGTTCCCCGTAGCTCGGGGCATCCAGGATCAAATGATGTCGTCCTCGGAAACTATGACGAAGTCTCCGATGCTCCTGACTGCTGAGAAAGGCACGATATTTCTTCCCTTCCTGTCTTCCTGGAGCTTGACGTCGTCTATATGCTCCGTAGTATTTGTTATCAGAAGGTTCATCAGTTCGCCCGTGTCTGCGACAAACGAAATGTCTTCTACTTCTCCGTACTTTTTACCGTGCTCCTCGGACACGATCGTTTTTCCTACAAGCTGTGATCCACGTGGGTTATCGGCCATGTTAGACTCCTCTATAATAGATTTATGAGGACTAATACATTAAAAGTTTACATGGCTCGCGTGTTCACAGCCGTAGATATCGAAGACAAAGATGTTCTCGAACAGCTCTCCAGTATAAGAGACCGCCTGGATCTCGGATTCAACACTGTCGAAGAGGAAAAGATGCATGTTACTCTCCAGTTCTTCTCAGATGCCTCGGAGGACGAGATAGAGGAGATAAAGGCTGCGATGGATGAGATCGAGATGGAAAGCTTCGAGGCAGAACTGGAAGGTGTCGGTGTATTTCCTTCATATGATTACATACGCGTGGTCTGGGCGGGTATCGGGAACGGAAGATTCCATGAACTATATGACCAGGCATCACAGCACGAAGCGATCGCAGATAACAACCATGAGTTCTCCCCACATGTGACCTTGATGAGAGTCAAGGATTTAAACAGGGAAGAAAAACGGAAGTTACAGAGGATGATAAATGATTATCAAGATCAAAAATTCGGGAAGATAACTGTGAACGAAGTAAAACTTTTCAGAAGCGATCTTGGACCAGAAGGATCGGTATACACCGATATACACTCCCGGAAGATATGAGAGAAAAAGATATCTACCGCATCTCCACCCTTCTTGGACTTATCGGGATAGTCTTGCTCTACCTGTCCGGTCAGGCTTTGAGCGTTAAGACAGTGTCTATAGGCTCTATCGGTCCAGAATCGACAGGAAAGAAAGTCGCTATCTCTGGAAGGATAACTGATTACACCGAGTCGGGTGGAAACGAGTTCATGACTCTAAAAGACGGTACAGGAAAGATAAAGGTCGTCAGATTCGATGCGCTGAAGAGTTTCGGAAAAGGCAGTAGAGTGGACGTGAAAGGAAGCGTCCAGCTCTACCATGGAGAACTCGAGATAGTCGCTGATTCGATCTCTCACAGTTCGATACCGTAAAGATCCGAGTATTTCTCCCGGATATAATCTAGGAAGTAGTCTGCAGTCGGTTTCTCCCCAGTCGCCTTTTCAATGAGATCTTCGGTCTTGAACCTCTGACCGTGCTGATGGATGTTCTCCCTCAGCCAGTCCAGGAGAGGTCTGAACTCTCCGTTTTCTATCTTCTCATCCAGATCCTCGATATCCTCTTCAGCGGATTTAAAGAGCTGTGCAGCAATAACGCTTCCAAGGGTGTAAGTGGGGAAATACCCTATCGCTCCTATCGACCAGTGAACATCCTGAAGAACACCTTCCGAATCATTCTCAGGTCGGAAACCAAGAAGCCGTTCCATCTTGTCATCCCAGGTCTCGGGAAGATCAGCTACCTCGATATCGCCTTTGATAAGCGCTCTCTCGATCTCGTAACGCAGTATGATGTGAAGGTGGTATGTCAGTTCATCTGCGTTCACACGTATTGGATTTCTCTCGTAGACCTGGTTAACAGACTCGTAGCAGTCCTGTAACGTAACACTCTCAAACTCCTCCGGGAACCTTTCTTCAAGAGATGGGAGAAGATGCTTCTGAAACTCTTTGGACCGGCCAACATGGTTCTCCCACAGTCTCGACTGTGATTCGTGGATGCCAAGCTCCCTTGACTGGCCTGCAGGCGTCCCGTACTTCTCCCCGGGAAGCCCCTGCTGATAAAGTGCGTGGCCTGTCTCGTGCATCGTTGGAAGGATGCTTTCCTGAAGCCTCTTTTCGTTGTACCGGGTCGTTATCCTGGTATCGAACTGGTTTCCTGAGGTAAAGGGGTGAGTCGATACATCCAGTCTTCCTCTGTCAAACTCGAAACCCATCATCTCCGATATCTCTCTGTTGAGCTGGCGTGCTTCCTCGCTGTCGAACTGTCCTTCAAAGGCTGTTTTCTCTATGGTTTTACCCTCCTCTCTTATCCGTTCGAGGTATCCTGTCAGGTTTTCTCTAAGCGTCTCAAGTATCTCATGCATCCGGGACAGCCTGAGATAGGGTTCGTGGTCCTCGTAAAGAACCCTGTAGGGATCCGCACCAGGGTCGATATGATGAGCGTACTCTTTTTTGAGTTCCACCATCTCCTCGAGATGTGGTTCAAAGATACTGAAATCATCTTCCTTCCTCGCTCTCTGCCAGGCGTTCATAGCCTCGCTCTCCTTCTCCGATATCTTTTCAACCAGTTTAAGAGGGACCTTTCTCGCCTTCTCCTGCTCTCTTTTTATCTCACGGATATTTGCATCCTGTATACTACTTGTTGGAGAGACCTCGCCAAGAAGTTCATCCAGTTCATCCGAGGCCAGTTTCTCATGGCTTATCCGGGAAAGTGCTGAAACCTGTTTTGATCTTGCCCTTATACCCTCCTCCGGCATCATGACCTGTTGATCCCAGTTAAGCAGTTCAAGGGCATCGTTTATGCCTGCGATCCTTCTGTATCTATCGATTATCTCCTGGTATCCTTTCACATCAACCACCTTATCCGTGTACAGACCCTGAGAACGTCGAAAACGCATCATCAAGGAAGTCTATGGCGTCCTCTATATCAGATAGCTTGACTACTTCCACCGAACTATGTATATTACGGGCAGGCACTGCGAGAGAGGCAGAGGGTATGCCTTCACGTACAAGATTGATCACTCCTGCCTCCGTGGCTCCCCCGATGTCGACCATCAGCTGGTAGTCATGTTCGTTGGATTCAGCCGTTTCGACCAGCCAGTCTTTCATCGATCTTGGAGTGATGAAACCGCGGCCGCCGTTCTGTATAAGATCGATGCCGAAGCCTCCTCCAAGAGAGGCCGTGCTGGCATCGTTATCTATAAACGGCGAGTCGCCAGCAACGGTAACATCCACAGCTATAGCTGCATCAGGATCAACCTGGAAGCTGGAGGTCTGAGCGCCTTTTCTGCCGACCTCTTCCTGACCGTTGAAAACAACCACAAGCTCGAAATCCTCATCGAAACGCTTCAGGGCCTCTATAGCCACCAGACACCCTACCCGGTCGTCGAAAGCAGGCGCTGTAACGTAATCATTTCCTAGCTCTCTCATCCCTTTATCGAACGTGATGTAGTCTCCGACACGGACACCCATCTCCCTTGCCTCCTCTTTCGACTCGGCACCGATATCTATTATCACATCCTCCATATCCGGGACCTTCTTTCTGTCCTTAGAATCTATGATATGGATAGGTTTGGCGGATACAATACCCTGGACCCGGTTATCTTTACCGTGTACCATCACATTCTGGTCCATCAGGTTCCTCGGGTGGATACCGCCCACCTTTGATACCTTAAGGAAGCCCTCTTCAGTTATCCTTTTAACACAGAGACCTATCTGATCCATGTGAGCAGCTATCATCAACGTGCTGTCACCCGAACCCCTCCTGACGATCAGGTTGCCCATTCCGTCCTGTTCTATGGCATCTGCGTGATCCTCGACCTCCTCAATTATCTTTTCACGCACCCTTCCCTCATCACCCGACACACCGGGCGTTTCCACGAGTTCTTTAAGCAATTCTTTCATGAAAATAAATTTTGAGTTACAGGCTTTAAACTCTAAGGACAGGTCCTATAGCAGAGCCTCCATTTCATCCAGGTGCTCCCTAAACTCGTCCAGCGCCCTCTCAATTGGTTTAACAGTCGTCATATCTACTCCCGCCTTCTTTAAGACCTCCACAGGGTAATCACTGGAGCCCGAGGATAGGAATTCTAAGTAATCTTCCGTAGCAGGCTTGCCTTCCTTCAGAACCTTTGCTGAAAGCGCAGTGGCAGCGCTTATGCCTGTTGCGTACTGATAGACATAGTAGTTGTAGTAGAAATGCGGTATTCTCATCCACTCCGTGGCTATACGATCGTCGACCACTGCATTGCTGTAGTAGAGCTCTTTCTTCTCACGGTACATCTCGCTCATCTTCTCAGCGGTTAACGCCCCGCCTTTTTCCACCTCTCTGTGAATTTCATGCTCGAAGTCTGCGAACATGGCCTGCCTGAAAAGCGTTCCACGGAAACCTTCGAGGTAGTGGCTCAATACGTGACGCCTGAAATCCTCATCCTCGACATTCTCAAGAAGATGATGTGTCAAAAGCGCCTCGTTCATAGTGCTTGCGACTTCAGCAACAAATATTGAGTAATCGCTGTAAACATAGGGCTGGTTCTCCTCAGAGTACTCGCTGTGCATCGAGTGTCCCAGTTCGTGTGCAAGAGTGAACATCGAGTTGATATCATCCTGGTAGTTCATCAGGATGTACGGATCGGTATCGTAAGACCCACTTGAGTAGGCTCCAGACCGTTTGCCCCTGTTTTCATACACATCTATCCATCCTGACTCTATCCCTTCCTTCATCCTTTCCTGATACTCCTCACCGAGCGGCGCGACCGCCTCAATAACATGTTCTTTGGCCTCTTCAAAGCTGATCTCCGGTTCCTCAGACCCCGCTGTCGGGACGTATATATCCCACATATGCATCTCATCAACACCCAGAGCTTTTCTCTTCAGATCGGTCAACCTGTGAAGCAGATCGACGTTTTCCTCGACCGTCTCGACAAGGTTGTCATAGACCGAGACCGGGATATTAGGTCCGTGTAAAGCGTTTTTTCTGGCGGAATCGAATTTCCTGATACCCGCCATCTTTGCATGGGTCTTTACAGTGTTCTCAAGCGTGGAGGAGAAAGTGTTGCTGAACTCTCCTATCCTGTCGTAGTATTTTTCGTAAACCTCTTTCCTGAAATCCCTGTCCCTGTTCTTCAGGAACTTCGTGAAGTTGCTCTGTGTTAACTCGACTTTTTCACCTTCAGGAGTCTCTACTTCAGGGAACTTCAGGTCTGCGTTGGAAAGCCGGGAGTACGTCTCACTGGAGCCTAAAACCTCTCCAAGATCGGCAAGTATGTTCTCTATCTCGCCGGAGCGGGTGTGAGGTTTTGAACGCATTATGTCCTCGATGTAGTGCCGGTATCTTTCCAGTTCTTCTTCCCCCTGCATCATCGAATCTATCTCTTCTTCGGTCAGACCCTGGATCGCTGGTTCAAGGAAGCTGGAGGCCTGACGAGCGTCTGAAAGCAATGACTTGGCGCGTGATTCAAGCTCCTGGTACTTCGATTTCCTCTTGTCCTCATCGCTCCTCATGTGGGCATACTGAAAGACCTTCCCAGCGACCCTCATCGTCTTTTCGTACTGCTTCAGGGTATCGAGAAGTTCTTCTGCTGTCTCGAACTCCTGCTCCATCTTTTGGAGCCTCTTGACCTCCTTTTTCGCATTTTCGAAGTCTGTCTCCCATCCGTCCTGGTTCTCGTATATCTTTTCAAGATCCCATTTGTACTCCTCGGAAATATCCTCACGCTCTTTGACACTCATAGTTTAACTCTGACTTTGAAGACTCAAAAGGTTTTCAAGAGGACTTAAAGACTCGGCTCGAAAAACAGTTTCTATGATAGGATACATAATTGCTTTCCTCATCCTTCCTTTCGTGGACCTGTATATCTTGGTCCAGCTAGCAGGCATGATCGGCTTTGTACAGACACTGGCCATAGTTCTCGTTACAGGGACGATAGGAGCATACTATGTAAGAAGAGAGGGTAGAATAGTGATGACAAAACTGGGTACATCGGTGACCGCACAGGAGGTCTCAAGGAATTTAGTGGAGGGCGTCCTTCTTGTACTCGGAGGTCTTCTACTGATCTCACCAGGACTCGTAACAGATTTTCTCGGTTTCCTGATAGTTTTCAGGTTGACCCGGGAGAGACTGATGCTCTACCTCATTAAGCGTATAAGAGAGAAAGGAGAGTTCCAGGTCGAGTTTCACTCGCTCTGACGCAGCGAAACTACCACTGAGACAGCGAACACTGCCAGGTTAAGCTCTGAAGGCATATCCACTCCAAACTGGCTTAATGCTATCAAGACCAGGACGATACCTCCACCCCTCTTGATGTAGCTGAGAGTCATTCTTTCCTGGCTGATGAATGAGGCGGCGTAGAGTGCCATTACCGCTGTCACTGATGTCAGTAGTGCCGGTGCAACGTATTCAAGGCTGAACGCCATTGCCCCTGGGTTCCTTATCGAAAGTAACATACCGGTTATTATTATCGCTGGAACCGAAAGCTTCTCAGCGTAGTCAACATCGAACATGTGTAGTGCGATCGTCAGCAGAGCAAGCCCTGCCGCATAACGGAGCCTTTCTATGTAGAACAGCTGCTCGAATACCGGAGCCACAAGCGATACGAGTAAAGCTCCCATTACTAGTAACGGCGCCGCTTTCAGCACCATCCTTTTCGCCTCCTGCCTTGAATCGGTTGAGGAGTAAAGCACTGCGAGAGCTCCCGCACCTGTGAAAACTGTTAACGCTATCGATACGACGTCTGAAAATGTGTTTATAGCTCCTGTGACGAGCAGTGTAGCGAATACACCGTCAACAAGTGGCAGGCAGAGTATGAATGCGAGTCTACGCGTGTCCTCGTCGAGGTCGAATAAGTGCCGTTCGGCGCCGTCTTTAATTCGTTCCAGAACCATGCAAGAAAAACCTCGAAACTATGGTCCTGGGGCTTAATTCCAGGTAAACTTAGCCCCAGTGATATTGAAGGTTGACTTAATAGCCATCTTCGGCAGCATAAACTCTGTGCTAGTGACGCCAGAAACGTTGTTCTGCACAGTAGCTGCCATATCAAAGATATTACCCCGGATAATTATAAAGTTTACAGGAAAGTCGGCTCTCCTTCATCTATAACGACCCTGTCATCGAACCTTACTGTAGGCTCTATACACACTGCGTCCCAGTGTATATCGCACTCAACTCTCCTCTCGTCTCCTTCGGGAAGGTAACTGGAGTTGTCGCCGAACGCCACGTGGACTGTTCCCAGCACTTTCTCATCTTGGAGCAGGTTGCCGATCAGCTTCGCGCCCGGGTTTGTTCCGAAACCGAACTCTGCTATATTCCTTGCGCCCGGGATCTCGTTAAACTTCTCCTCAAGCCTGTTCTCCTCTCCCTCTATAGCCACGACCTTATTGTCCCTGATCTCGACCTCTGATCCTTCTGCGTTTCTATCAAATACAAGCTGGTCGATGACAAGTGTGCCTCTTGCGTTCAAAGATCCGCCGTCAGCCTCTCCGGCCGGAAGATTCCCGAAATCCCCGGGGTTATGTATTATTCCTGTATCTTTCTCGTAGAACTCAATGTCGACATCTATCTTCAGATCTGTTCCCGAGGACGTTGTTATATGGATCGTTTCAGTTCCTTCCAGAAGACTGTAGACCTTTTCAGAGATATCCTTTACCCGACTGTAGTCTGTCTGAAGCGAGTCCTTCCAGACCGCTCGATCTATGCCGGGCATCGTCGCACCCCTGGCTCCAGCCTCACATGCGTTGATCCTTGCCAGTGTGTGAGAAAGCGATTTTTTGGTCGGAGCAATGAAGACGTCAGACTCCTTCATAGCTTCAGCAACTCTCTGAGGTGGTTCCTGGCCATGGTTCTCAGGTTCAGGGTACTCTATAAGCTCCGTATCAGCGGCTTGTTCTCTGGAAACATTTACAAGAGAATCGATTATCCCCTGGTCTATGCCATCGGTTACAATAACCACTTCTTCATCTTCCTGGACGTTTAGACACTGCCTGATAACTGTTTCCGCACCCTTTCTGAGAGACATGTTGAAGGGTGTGAGCAGGATTGTTAAAAAATATCTACTAGTTCAGGCTTACAGTGCTCCCTCTACCTTCAGAATTGAACTCTAGCTTGTCTTCACGGGCGAGCCAGCCGATAGCCATGTGGACCTTCGATCTTGGTGCGTCGACCGCGTCAACTATACTGCTTACAGACGACTCTCCTTCATCTTCCAGATATCTCCAAACATATCCTGCCAGCTCTCCTATCCTATCCTGCATATAATACACCTATAGCTCAAAATTAACGCAGCCGGTTTAAATCAGTTGGCGAGGGTAAACCCTTAAAGAGCTTATAGCGAAAACCCAGAATAGAGGCGAAGGCCTCGGTGGCTCAGCCTGGCTAGAGCGGCTCCCTCGTAAGTGTTACGCTACTTAAACGCAAGAACCCGTTCAGCTGAACGGCTTATAGATGAAGCGTGATCCGAGCAAGGAGCAGGTCGCGGGTTCAAATCCCGCCCGGGGCTTATCCATCATCTGGCTTTCTCATCTCCTCCTGAACGTTTTTAAAGGAGAAATCTCAACGGGAGAAGATCAAACTCCTAATTATTACTCCCTTATAACAACATATGACTTACTCCGATCCCGAGAAAAAACAGGCAGAAGAGGGTTCATGCTGGGTCTATCCGGAGCTGCTTCAGGCGGCCTCGCAGGCTGCATGGGAGAATGGAAGCTCTGATAACCGGGATTACAGGCCCGAAGATCTCGAATACGAAGAGATGAGCCTGAGAGAAGCATGCGAGACACTGACCGGTAGAAGCATAGGCCATGGTTCTGCATTCGGAGTCAGGATAGATGATGTATATCTGGGTATTGATGATGAGAAATCCCAGGGATTTATCGAATATAGAGATAACAGGGTTGTGGCAGCCACATTCGTTGAACTCTACGAGGAAGATAACCGGGATAGCACCTATTTAGATGCTCATATAGCCCAGGACGACATCCCCGCAGGATGGGACGAACTAGAGTTCGATGAAAACTGGGTCACAGACGAACAGTATACCGTAGATCTGGCAGTATCCCAGTTCAACAACGTACGTCCAGAGATCACCGGCATCCACCAGGACCTTTAGACCCCCAAGAAACTGTTAAAAAAGAAAGAGCCGCCCGCCTGCCCCCAGTTAGACAGGCACGTTTTATGGCAGTAGCCTTCTCGGGTAGTCAAAAATTATGCTCCTCCATTAACTCGCTCCCCGCATATCACGCAGTTCCCATACTTGGAAGGACTGACCTTTCCCTCATACTGGCTGATGTTATTTGCTGACAATTCCAACCACCGTATCCCTACATATAGAGGTTGTATGGATAAATATGCCTGCGACCACGTTAGCGACCTGGTACCTCATACCGAATCCTACAGCCACCGTCAAGGCAGCTGCTATCGTTCCGAGTATCGTTACAAGGTTGCCGAAGTTACCTACCTGGAGCGCAACCGTAGGTGTTACGACAGGCCCAGTAAGGCAATGATGTTCTCAAACGAGTGTCTCGCCTTCTTAGAGCCTTTTCTCCGGTTCATGATCCTCTCTGTGACCGGCATCAAAATCATACGTGTGGCAAGCACACCCAGTATCATAGTCACTAGGAACCGTGCAAGCTGGAAGTAGATTCCTTCAGCTGTCAAAAATATATCGATCCAGTTAATCTTAGGCCTCCACCAGGTCCTCCAGATCATCTCTTGTCATTATCTTGAGCTTGCTGGAGTTGGCATTACCTGCTTTTTTCATCCCGATTATGTAGTCTGCTCCGGATCTCTCAGCGACCTCTATCTTCCTGTTATCCACTTCGCCATCCAGAAGAACTGCTTTACACCTATCTACGGTCTTTACCGCTCCGAAGTCGTCCGAAGGCAGTCTCTGCTCGATCTCAAGATCATCATCAAGGACGTAGACTGCTCTAGTGCCTACAAGATCCTCCATTAAAGCTCTGAATATCTCTTTTTCCTCCCCGGAAAGCTCTTCTTCGTCCACATCTTTTTCTCCCACGAATTTCAGAGGGCGTTTGTCTCTAAGGGATTCGTACAGCTGTTCCTTTCCAAGCTCCTCTACCTCCTTTTTCTCCGGTGCTCTTGCCACGAAGTCTGGTTCTGCCT
>JBDGSN010000048.1:15076-28381 GCA_042217505.1 Candidatus Nanohaloarchaea archaeon | reverse complement strand
GTGTCACTGCTGGTTGTTGTGTCGGTGGTTCCTCCTGAACTGCTGCAGCCTGCGAGTGCTGTTGCTGCTGTAGCGGTGGCTGCCAGGGTATTTCTCTTGTTAGTATCTAAAGGCGCATTGACACCTAGAATGCCATCAAACCTGTCTGTTGCACGAGACTTGTACGTCTGTGCTTTATCTTTCAAACTTCCAATAAAGCCTGGCGTGGTATCTTCTTCTGGTTCGAGAGCTGTGTTAACTGTATCAAAATTATCTTCTGATCTTTCTAGGACTTTTTGACTCAGGGTTAGCCACCTTAGTTCTTTATTTGGACCCTCCAAATTATAAACATGTTGGTTTTGTAGTCACTTGTAGGTAAAAATACCGGTTTTCGGTTGCTGTTTCTGCCCAAACAGGAAAGACTCACCAAGTTTATTTATTCAGGGCTTGAGAGGGTATTCCTATGGACCTTCGGAAGGTAGTCGTAGCGATACTCCTGTTCTTTATACTGGCCGGGGCGGTGACCGTTACAGGTTTCTCCGGCGGAGGTTCTGTTAACAAGGTTACAGCGTGTAACAACGGTGTAGACGACGATGGGGATGGTTTAGTGGATGCTGTGGATCCTGGATGCAGTTATCCTCTTTACAAAGATGATAGTGAGAAGAATGTCTACGATCTCGATGCTTCATGGGTCTTTTCATCAAGTGGAGACGGTGATCTCACCTCTTCAGAGCTTCTTTCAGGTCCATCGGTTTTCTATGGATGGGCTCTAGGCCACAAGAACAACGGTAAAGAAGTACCGGATAACTCGAGCGCTTCACAGCTCGGAGAGATGTATGTAAAGAACCCTGGGAACGCCTCCTCGGATAACTACGGTGGTGGAAAGGAGACGTTCAAGTATTTGACAAAATCCGGGGCAGGGATCGTCACCCGTAACAAAAATGGTAAAAGCTACTCTGAGTTCGTCTCCTCTCCCGGTAAATCAGCGAGTAATACCTGTGGGGATGGTATCAGGAACGAGGATTCCAAGGCAAACTTCGACTGTCCAGAGGACTACGGTCTTCCAGCTGATGATGGTGGTAGTTCTGGGTCAACGCTAGACAGGTCAGGTCAGAATATAACAGATACTATAGGCAGCTTCGATTCCTATGTATGTGGAAGCTGCGGTGGTGACACCAATACTGATACAGTAAACACCAAGATGGATCTTGACGCCATGGAGTTCAACGCCGGTCAAAGCGGTGATGGACCTTCTTCAGTCGATATCACCGGTAAATATCTGAGTGATACCAATAATGCGATCGCAAGCGCTGATGAACTGGGTTCTTCCCACTCCACTGTCCGTTTCAAGGACAACACGTGGTCGAACGCTCCTGATTACTTCATCAAGAGTGAGGGGACAGACGAGCTTTGGGCTGTCACCCCGACTTTAACCGGCAGTCTTGGAACTATCAAAACAGGGGTCAGGACTTACTACCTAAACCAGCCTACCTCGGAAACAGATTATGACCAGTACAAGGGAACTGTCCAGACCAGCTGTTCTCCCGGTGCTAACTGTTCTTTGAGCGGTATCTCGTACACAGGATGTGCTGACTCGGACAGGACCGATGAAAGTCATACAGAGTACTACTTCCTTGGCGATACGAAAACGGTCTCACCGTCATTCACATCGACAGAGTACACAACAACTCAGGATTCCAGTAAAACAGGTTATATTGAAAGCCCTATAAGCCATACGAACTCTCTTAATATCACGGTGCATACCGTTCCTTCCAATAGTGTTCATACATGGAAAGGATGCTCTAATCCAGGTCAGACATACTACGATTTGGAGTGTATGAACGGGAAGACGTGCACACTCGGAGGATCAGTTTCCGTCTACGGTTCGTCAAGTGACAGTTTCGTCCACGGTTACTCATCGAAGACAGTGGATTTCAAGTACCAGACGCTGAAGCTCATCACGAAAAAGGTTTGGGATACCGATCCCGGTTACAGCTCCTCCGCCTCTAAATCGGTTAAGAAGATACTATTCCAGGGAGATTCATTCCATAATGGGGCAAGCTCTGGTGCCTCCGATATCATCCAGAGATCATTCAACGGGGAAGGATACTTCTCCTACAGGATCAACAAGGGTAGTGAAGAGCAGAGCAATGATCCTGCTGTATCCGTCTCCAACTTCGGTATAGTCACGGTAGGCAGTGATGACAAGTTCCACTCACACAGGAACGGTTATGCTACATACGATGCGGATGGTCCAAACGGTCAGGGAGATGGTTATGTGAGTCTTTCGACGGACAAGGGAGCCAGCAATAACGTCTATCCAGGAGGTTTCACACAGCAGTTCCTTATGAACGAGACAGTTAACGGAAATCCTGCCCAGGGTATATCCAGTTCCAGCAACTATGTTTCGACTTCAATGATACCGAAGATCTCCTGCCCATCGGATTACATCACATGTATAGCGAGCGTGGATGTTGCCCTGAACAACTTCGATAAATGGGGTTCCATTGATCCTTCCAGCGGTAAAGACTTCAAGACTATAGATGTCAAGAGGACCGGTGCCTCGATGGGAGCCTGTATGATGTACAAGACGCTTACAGGGGATAAATCTGTCAAATGTAAAACCCAGAAACCTGCAAATAACAAGGAGATCTGTAATGGTAAAGATGACGACGGCGATGGACTTGTAGATGAAGGCGGAGTCTGTGGAGGACCCCCTACCGGAGGCGGTGGAAACGGTAACTCTGTTTGTGGAGACCAGCATGGGGAACACACTGTTTTCATGGAAGGACCTGAGATAGATCAGGATTACGCCAGCCAGTTCCCAGGTGATTACCAGGGATGTATAGATACTGATACTTGGGAGACCAGGTCGACCTGCTTACTGAACGGCAAGACATACCCCGAGGGATCTGTTGAAGATGTCGGTTCCAAGAACGGGAAGTACGAGATGGGAGGTCATTCACCTGATAGAGAGGTCTGTCTTGACCTTGAGGGAACCGGTATAGGCAATGAAGGAGACTCTGTCTACGGTGATAACCAGGGTCGAAACGCTGCTGGTGAAGACTACGGTGGAGAATGGTATGACCTGGACAGCAACATGGCTCAGAAATACCTGAAAGGAGTCTACAATGGCAAATATACTATCCAGGCGAACAAGGTTTCCACGACGGCTGACAGGACCCCGCTCAGTGATCCGAAGGATAATAACATAATCGACAGTAACGGGGATGGAAAGGCTAACGGGCATGATATCGATTACTTCTGGAAATACGACCCCAGCCCATCAGATCCTACATACAATCCAGGAGACAAGATGGGTGTCGCGATCGAGGATGACTGCGGCAACCCGAGATTTGACAACCTTAAATGTTCAGACGAGGCCAGTCAAAGCGGCAGACAGCAGTTCTTCTGGAGTATGATGGCAGAGAACGCAAGCACTTACAGAGACGATGATTACCAGCCGCTCGGTCTGAACAAGAATACAAATGGGATGTTCAGCGGTTATGTCAACAAGTTGCAGGATCTTTCCCATCAGCTTGACAAGGATATGACTGCGAAACACTATGATCTCTCCAAGATAAGCATCTGGGAGGATTCAAACGGTAGCGTCGACAGCGCTGACCAGTACGCTATAACCAAAGATCCTAGCTGGAGTATATCCAACAGAGGAGTTCCTTATCCTCCATTCAGTACTTACTACAGGTCGGACAGTGCCAGGAGAACTAATCCTGACTCGGCAGGTGTCGGAAAACAGGATAAAGTGTTCGCTAACTCTTACGCAGCTGTCGCAGGTCCAGGAATTGACGGCACCAAGGATCTTAACGGCAATACTATAACAACTGGAGACGGTGTATGGGTAGATCCGGATAACCTGAGAAAGATGTGGAACAGTAACAACGGTCGGAACTACCTCTGGGCTTCAGGTACAGCCAACTGGACAGACCAGCTTGATTTCAGGATGGACATAACAGGTCCAGATTCAGGACTTGGATACGATACCGGTGACGGAGCTCCTTTGAACAGGGAGAGAACACGTTCCCAGGATTACGATGTGGTCTACGGCGACATATATTTCCAGGGCGAGAAAGATGGTGTCGGAACACCGGGTCAACCGCTTGACTCCATGAACAAGCCTATGTGTGGTGATGATAAGGAGGAATACCTGATCGAGGCACTGGGCGAATCAGTCAAGTCCAAGAAGTTCAACGGGCAGTACGCCTGTTCAACTACCAAGAACAAATGTGTCGACATGTCATCCACTCCAAGGATAATAGGCATGGCGGACTACAGGAACACTCACGAACCAGACGAGCCTTATGGAAGACTTAAGCAGGATCAGGAGTTCTGCGGTGAAAGAACTTCCGATATACAGGGCGTCTGGTACGACCAGGACTACGGGAAAATACAGATGCCTAGCGGTGCTGTCGTGAATACATGTGACGTCAACAGCCGTTACGGTGACAGCGGCGTAAGATGGTTCGACAAACAGTACATCAACAAGTATCCTAAAGCAGTCGCCGGCGGTATAGACGATGACTGGAACAGGTATCTTGAACTTCAGGGACACAAGACCGTTACCTCGCCGGTTCCTACAGGTTCGCCAAACAAATCCAAGGCCACTGTAGGTTTCTGTGGTGGAGATGACAAGGGCGAGTATCTTGTCACACAGCAGTGCCAGACAGATCTCTGCCAGACAGACAGGGGTGTTATCGGTGTCAAGAAGAACCCTGATGCATGTATATTCGATCGTTCGCAGTCAAAGTATCCTGTCAAAGGTTACTCCTCAGGAGATCCGGAAAGAGTACTGTACCAGCCAGGAGACAAGATCACGTTCCAGATGGCGGGTGAGAATAAACAGATATCATGCTTCAACAGCAACTGGTACGGTAAATGGCCTATAGTGTTCCACAAGTCAAAAGTCGATGTACAGCTTGGAGAGACCAAGAGAATTCCCTTCGATATAATCAACGTCAGAGATTCATCGATGACCTTCAACGTAGACCTTGAGAAGGGTTCGAAGATATACAGGTTCTCAAGGTTTGCGAAATCTGGTTCAGACCACTTCCAGGTCTCGGTACCAGCCCAGTCCTCGAAGACATACGATGTGCTGATCAGGGGTACAGACAAGAGTATAGACGCCAGCGACCTCTACGTATCAGCTGATGCGGTCAACAATAAGATGTTCGGAGAGGACCATGTAACCGTCGATGTTGTCAACCAGACGACGAACAGTACAGGAGTTGTCGTAGGTCAGCCTAAGAGCGTTCCAGGCATGGGCATGGTACAGTTGATGGTTCTCATGATAATGGGCGCAGTCTACTTCTTCCTCCAGAGTTAAATCCCTTTTTACCCAAACAAGGGTTATGATCGGCACGGTAATCCAGAGGCAGGAAACACCGAGTTCAAGAGAGTTCTTCTTCGTACATGAAGGCGAGGTAGGGAAAGGATCCTACCTGGAGTACGATAAAAATGGTACAGTCATCGCTAGAGTGGCAGAAGTATACAAGATGAACGAGTACTTCGAGAACGAGGAAGGCGTCTCCGAACTGATGAGGAACCAGGAAGACCCCAACCAGAAGTTCCCGGTGGACGACTGGGAAGTGTCGATAGGTAAAGCCGTTATAATGGGGAAGTTCTCAGAAAGCGGTATGATACAGAGAGTCAGCGAACCACCTGCTCCAGGATTAGAGCTGAGAAAGGCTGATCCGGGCAGGATAACCAAGTTCCTCGGACTCGACAGGGATGGACTGATGATGGGGGAGGTCCAGCAGCAGGATGTATCCGCCTCGTTCAACATGACTGAGACGCTGCAGAAACACTTTGCGATACTGGCACAGTCAGGTGCAGGTAAATCATACTCCGCTTCAGTATTACTTGAAGAACTTCTTGACAGGGATTATTCACCGGCGATCGTTGCAGTGGATCCTCACGGGGACTACACGTGCTTCGCAGAGGATGAGGACTACATGAACCGGACAAAGGTTTTCGGTGAGAACCAGATACAGATAGCGGTGAAGAACCTTTCTGCGGAGAAGATAGATGCATACTTCGATTTAAGTCCGGCGCAGAGAAGAGAGATGGGTAAAGCGTTCTCACAGCTGAACTCTATGGAGAACAGTGACTACGGACTTGATGAGCTGGAGCATATCATCGAGCAGAACGAGATGAACGACGGCACCAAGTACGTCCTTAAGGAAAGGATAAGAGAGATGCGTTCTATGGGGATCTTCGGTAAAGTCGACTCTCCGAACGCAAACGATATCGAGCCGGGCAAGATGAATATCATAGACCTCAGCGATGTCATCAACCACCGTAAGAAACAGATAATAACTGCTTACTTCGGCCAGAGATTCTTCAGGTTGAGAAGAGATGGTACTATACCACCGTTCCTCTACCTGCTGGAAGAGGCTCACAACTTCGCACCAGAGGGAGCTCCAAGCCCTTCCAAATCCGTTATCGAGAAGATCGCAAGGGAGGGAAGAAAGTTCCATGCTGCAATAGGTTTGATCAGTCAGAGACCGGTCAAGCTTTCCACCACCGCTCTTTCCCAGTGCAACACGCAGTTCATACTTAGGGTTACGAATCCGAACGATCTGGAGCACATAGCCCAGTCATCGGAGGGTATAACCAGTGATGTGAAGAACCAGATACCAGGACTCAAGACGGGAGAGGCCATCGTTATCGGTGAAGCTGTTAACTACCCGACTTTCGTGGATGTTAGAGAAAGAAGGTCGAAGGAGTCAGGTGCTGGGGAATCTCTTGAATCAACCCTTAAAGAATGGGAGGAAGAGCAAGAGCAGCTTGACGAGGACGCAGAAGCGTTCATGTAGGGATTTCACCAGTTAACGGAGATCCCAGATCTTCTGGTCATCACCTGCGAAGAACTCCTCTCTTATCTTTTCTTTCTCATCCCTTAATCTCCAGAGGTAGTCGACTCTTTCATTTTTCTCTTCATCGTCTACATGGATGTGGTACTTGTTGTTGAAGTTTCCGTAGCGGCCGTGGCTTCCTCCTTTCTCAAGATCATCGACAACAGGGTCTTTTAGAAAGATGTTCCATACACCTATACTGCTTTCATTCAGGTCCTGTCTTTTGACCGAGAAAGGTCTTTCCAACCCAGTTTTCGGCCAGTAGGTGGAGGAGGTCATGCTGAAGTAGCCCTGCTCACCGTATAGATGGCTGTGTACCAGTGGTCCGTGTATGAAGTCGTCCTTCAGTATATCGACCTCGTGCTCTTCAAGGTAGAGAGTCAGGTCCCGGTCCGGGTAGACTTCGGCGATCGCCACTACTGTATCTCCTCTACCATTGTCAAACCGTTTTCGGTTCCTTTCTTCTCGAACTGGTAGAGCTTGCCTGTCGCAGCAGACTCAAGTGCCGGGTCGTGGGTGACTATGAACATCTGGTTGATCAACTGATCGCTTCTCTGTCTAAGAGTTTCACCGAGTTCTTCGACAGCAGAGGAATCCATGTTGTGCGTGGGTTCGTCAAGCATCAGCACCTGGATCTTCGGTGAGAGCGTGAAGGTAAGTGCCAGACGCATGACCAGTGCTGCTGAATGTCTCTCACCCCCTGACACTTCGGCCTCTGCGGACACCCACATGTTTTCAGAGCCAAGTAGTTCGACTAGGTAATCATCCTCTTCAGCATTCAACCGGATAGAGTAGTAGTCATCGTAAGGGTAGATCTGACCCCAGATATCATCCATCAACTGGTTCAACCGCTCAACGAAGAGTTCTCGAAGCGATACCTGGGTTCTCTCAAGCCCGTTCCGGTACTCGTGGACAAAGTCAAGCATCTCATCTATCTTCTTGACCATCTCCTCTAGCTCATCCTTTCTCTCCACCTGCTTCTCCATCTGTTCAAGCCTCTTCTCTTTCTCCTGGATAAGCTCTTCCTCGGATTCAGTCTCTTTTTTATCCACGCTCAGCTCTTCCTTCAGCCTAGAGACCTTTTCACGGAGTTCATCCATATAGTCCTCGTCGAACTCAAGTTCTTCAAGCTCTTCCTCGGTCTCCTCCAGCTTCTCAGTTATGTGTTCAAGCTTCTTCTCAAGCTCTTCCAGCTCTTCAAAGCCTTCAAGGTCGTCTATAGTATCCTTGAGCCTGTCCACTCTTTCACTTGAGTAGTCATCCTGGAGTTCTTCAAGCTCTTCATCTATCTCTTCCAGGTTTTCCTTTTTCTCCTTGAGCTCCTCATCCTTCTCCTCCAGCTTTTCACCGGATGATTTGTACTCGAGCAGTTCATCTCTCTTCTCTTCAAGCTCATCCTTCCTATCATTTATATCGTCGAGCTCTGCCCTGAGCTCTTTCTCCTTTTTCTTCAGTTCGTTTATCCTTTCCTTCCTTTCCTTCAGTACTTTCTCCCTGTGCTCTTCATCCATCTCTTTTCCACAGGTCGGGCACTCTCCATCCGCATCTTTCAGCTCTTCAAGGCTTTCCTGAAGATTCTCTCTTTCAGCGTAGTAGCCGTTGCCGTCCTGCTTGATGCTGTCTATCTCTTCATGGAGTTCTTCAAGCTCCTCATCTACTTCCTCGAACTCCTCGAACTTTTCCACTTCATCTTCCAGTTCTTCAACAGTTTCTTCAAGAGAGTCGATCTGCTTCTCCAGGTATTTCTTCTTCTCCTCGAGCTTGCCGATCCTCTCCTTCTTCTCTTCAAGCTCCTCCAGTTCCTCCCTGAGTTCTTCAAGCTCTTCACCTGGGTTATCGTACTCTTCCAAATCCTCCTCTATATCCTGTATATCCTCTTCTATACCCTCCTTCTTGGTTTCAAGCCGGGTCTTCCTTTTGTCCAGCTTCGAGGCTTTCTCCTTTCTCTCCTCTATCTCTTCCAGCTCTTCCTTTCTTTCATCAAGCTTGTTCTCTAACTCCTCCATCTTTTCCTGGAGTTCCTCCAGCTGTTCCTTTCTCTCATTGACTTCTTCATCGAGCTCTTCTATAGCTTCCTCATCTATATCGTCTTCAAGCTCCTTCAGCTCTTCCTGCCTGTTGTCGAGCCTGTCCGTGAGCTTGTTCTTAACTTTGACAACGGTCTTCCTGGCGTTCTCGAACCGGTCGATCTTCAGCAGTTCGTCTATCCTCTGCTTCCTGTCACCCGGCCTCATGTTCATGAAAAGATCCAGGTCGTTCTGCTCTGCGTAGATAGCCCGGACAAATGAGTTGAAGTCAAGTCCAAGCAGTCTCTCCACTTGCTCAGTGACCTCTCTTGTGGAAGGTGCCTCGATAAGCTTTCCCTCCTTCCTCAGTTCGCTTCTATCCGTTCCCTTTCCCCGGACTATCTCCCGCTTTACAGTGTAATGACCTCCATCGACTGAGAAACCTACCTCGATAACAGCTTCATCTGCTTCCGAGGGAGTTCTCCGGATGAGATCGTCTAACGTGACATCCCTTGAATTGTGTGACGGAGTTGTCCCGAAGAAACCGAATACTATCGCCTCCAGCACACTTGATTTACCGGAGCCCATCGTCCCGATCAAAGCGTTCACGCCGTCGGTGAACTCCAGCTCCGTCTCATGGTGGGATTTCCAGTTCTTCAGCTTTACTGACTCTATCATCTCTTACCAGCCTTCTGTAGTATATCGACTGCTTCCTCGGGTTTTCCATCCTCCAGTATATGGAGGAACTCGTCGTTATCTATATCGAGCTCTGAATCTATCTCGTCTGCAAGCATCTCCTTGCCTTTCTCCCACGGATCCATCTCATCCTCAAGGCTCTGATCTGAGACAGTATTGGCTGATTTAACGGATGAGTTCACGTTCAGGAAGAACCTGTCGTGGAACATCTTCTTCAGCTCTCTCGGGTTCACTCTTGACTTGGTCTCCCCGGTTATCTTCAGGTTGACCAGTGGTTTACCGGTGTCATCTACCGCCTCAAGCTTCTCCACTGCCTCGTCTTTTATCTCGCTCCATGTCTCACCGTCGACATCTATCTCGATGTAATGGACCTTCCTCGAGGTTTCAAGCGGGACAAACTCAAGCTCCTCCCCTTCTGTATCAAGAACGAGGAATCCTTTATCCTTCTCGGCCTCTATCTTCCTCATCTGGGTTGTCACGGTCGAACCGGGCAGTATCAAAGGTTTCTCTCCCGGGAACCTGTCGATGTTGTACCAGTGGATGTGGCCGTTGACTATAAGATCGAAGTCCTCTGGGAAGTCCTCTAAGCTCAGATAGTTGTGGTCATCATCGGTGAAGACGAAGCCCTCTATCGACTGGTGGACTACCAGCATGTTGAACGCATCTTCAACCGGTTTCGGGTCGAACTTCTCAAGGACTTTTGGTGCGTATCTTTCCGGGACTCCTGACATCCCATGGACTGCGAACTTCTCACCGTTCTTGGAGAAAACTACTTTCTCGTTGTCAAGATGGTATAACTGTCCTGTGTTCGACATCAGCTCTATAGGATTCGTGTAGGTCCTAGGCCTTCTTTCATGGGTTCCGTGGATCGCAACTATAGGGATTCCATTTCCGTGGATGTTCAAATCTTTATCCGATTCAACGGTTCTATCTCCTTTCATCGCTATCGAGAAGACTTCGGCGGCTCTATCAAGCACTTCCTGTTTCGGTATCTTTTTGTCGAATATGTCGCCGGGCATTACGATGACATCAGAGTCGATCTCGACAGCCTTCCTGAACGCCTCCTTGGCGTTCTCAAAAGCATCGTCTCCACGCTCCTCGCCCCATTTGTAGCCGAAATGTGTGTCACTTATGATAGAAACTTTCATCTAGAAAATCAGATTATATCTCAATCTTTTATGCTATTCGGGCAGCTGGAATCCATGGCTCAGCATCTGTGCCTTCTTCACTCCTTCATCCGGTATAACATAGGCGTCCTTGAACTCTGCAAGACCCGGTCTGACAAGTGTGAAATTATCCGCTTCTTCAAGCGACTTTTTATCAAATATGAACGCTGGAACATACTTGATATTGTACTTATCGATCAGGCTCTGACCTTTCTTGCTCTTGTAATCGACCTCTTTGTAGTCGGCGTTGAACAGTTCATCCGTTGCGTTCCTGAACTTGCCGTAGCTGCAGTTATCGCATGTAACAACTGTGACATCGATCTGGTGCGCCGGCGGTGTGTAGAAAGTCGAGTAGGCTAGAACGCCTCCAAGCATTATCATCATGCCGAAGACAAGTCCAAGTCCGAAGGAAAGGTTGATGTAACTCGAGAACTTCTTCAAACCCGATAGGTCGAAACCGGAGCTCCCAGTTAACACTGCGGGATGGCCATGAACGAGTCTTGAATGCTCCTGCAGGGTTTCCTTGGAACCGTACTTCTTCCCGCATTCACCGCATTCGTAGAGTTTATCCTCGACCATGGATTTGATTTGGTGGGACTGGTTAAAAACAGTTTTCAAATTTAGGAGCTCTTTACTGAATATGGTGAGGAGAGGCGATTTCAACGGTGAAAAAGCCTATATCTGCGAGGAGTGCGGACTTCACTACCGGGAAAAGCAGGTGGCTGAGAACTGCGAAGAACACTGCCGGACCAGAAATGCGTGTAGCCTGGAGATGACCCGGAAGTCTCTGGAGAGAAAGAGGCAGAGTTCTTAAAAAACTGGTCTGCTGAAACTTGATTAGGCGAACAGGATATGACACGCAACTCAACCAAGGGTGGATGCCTTCCACACAAACTTTGCGAAGTTTGAAACTGCTGAGCAGTTTCTACTCTCACAGAAACTCTACGAGTTTCGCGAGTTTGATTACGCGAAAGGCTCCGGCAGGTGCCGGGTCGGAAAGCATCACAGACTTCTAAATTTTCCACAAAACCTTGAAATAAATTCTCTGGGCTTTCTGCTATATAGAGGTTAAAATTGAATGTCGCAGGAACTTGGAATCACAGCTGACAAGCAGAAAAATCCTTCCGAATGGTACACGCAGGTCGTCACGAAGGCGGATCTTGCGGACTACGCACCTGTAAAGGGCTGTATGGTCATCAAGCCGTACGGGATGAAGCTATGGGAGTCGATCAAGGAGCAGTTCGACACCAAGATAAAGGAGACTGGGGTCGACAACGCTTACTTCCCTCTTTTCATACCGAAAAGGCTTCTTGATAAAGAGGAAGAGATACTCGAAGGTTTCGATCTCGAGGTCGCATGGATAGAAGAGGACGAAGGCAAGGATATGGAGGAAAAGCTTGCTGTCCGACCCACATCGGAATCTATAATAACCGAGTTCATGTCGAAATGGGTTAGAAGCCACAGAGACCTTCCTCTAAGGCTTAACCAGTGGGGCAACGTTGTCCGCTGGGAGATATCGGACACGAAGCCGTTCCTGAGGACAAGAGAGTTCCTCTGGCAGGAAGGCCACACCGCCCACGAAACATACGACGGTGCGGAAGAAGAGGTGATGCTGAGACTGGAACAGTACCGCCAGGTCATCGAGGAACACCTTGCTATACCAAGCATCCTTGGATACAAACCGGAGCACGATAAGTTCCCGGGCGCCAAGTACACAACCACCATAGAGACCTTGATGCCTGATGGGAAGTCGATCCAGTCCGGTACATCACACCACCTGGGACAGCACTTCGCAGATGCATTCGACGTCACGTACGAGGATGAAGATGCCGAGAAGAAGACTGCTCACACGACTTCATGGGGTCTCTCGACGAGAACCATCGGAGCGCTTGTCATGGCTCACGGCGACAACGATGGACTGAAACTACCTCCAAGCATCGCGCCTACGCAGGTCGTGATAGTGCCTATCTACCAGGAAGACAATCAGGAAGAAGTCCTGGAGTACTGTGAGAAGATCGAGGATAAGATCGATGCCAGAGTCAAAATGGATGACAGAGATCACAGGACACCGGGTTACAAGTTCAACGAGTGGGAGCTGAAAGGAGTTCCATTAAGACTCGAAGTAGGACCGAACGAGATGGAGTCAGGAACCGTTACGGCTGCAAGAAGAGATACAGGTGAGCAGGAAAACTTCGAGATCGGAGATACTTCAGAAAAGGTTTCCGGACTGCTTGATTCTGTACAGGAGTCGATGTACACAGAACTCGAGGATTACCAGGAGGAGAATATCCGTGATGCAGAGTCGAAGGAAGAGATCCTGGGAACCATCGGCAAGTCAAGAGGCTATGTGCGTACAAGATGGTGCGGAAGAGAGGAGTGCGAGGAAGAGATCAAAGAACAGGTCTCAGCCGAGATAGTCGTGCTCCCGTTCAACGAGGATTCCAAGCCAGCCGAGATCCGTCACAAGAAGGACGATATAGATGGAGAGTGTGCTGTCTGCGAAAGAGATGCGAAGACCATAGCGTACTTCGCAAAAAATTACTGAGGAGTAATTTTTCTGAGAAAACCGTCGGTAGACGCTGTTTT
>JBDGSN010000048.1:0-14976 GCA_042217505.1 Candidatus Nanohaloarchaea archaeon | reverse complement strand
GCAAAGAACTACTGACGTAGTCCTTCACTTGATCTCTCTAACCACATCCTTTCCTTTATTATTTCTTCTCCAACCCAATTCATCTATGGACAGAAAGGTGTTCTCCGAGCTTGTATCGATACTTGATGATTACGACTGGTTCATCTTCTCGGGTGTAGCGGTAAAGCTCTACGGTGTCGAAGAAAGAGGTTTCAATGATATAGATATAGCTGTTAAGGATAGCGATATCGACGACCTGGCTGAACGGCTTGGTGTCGAGGTCGAGGATAGAGATTTCATCAAAGAGGGCAACCGCATCCAGGATAGAGCATTTGAAACCGATTTCAAGGGTATAGAGATCGAGGCGACCTCGGGTTTCAACGATGAGAGGATGCAGGAAGGAAGCTTTGACAAACTGTTCGAGCTTTCAGAGGAGAAAGACTTTCTAGGTGAAACGGTTAAAGTTGAGCCTTTCGAGGAACTGCTGGTCCACAAGGCGAAGATGGCCAGGGATAAGGATATCAGGGATCTTGAAAGCCTGAACAGAGAAGTCGATGAAGAGCTTCTGCGAGAGATAATCGGCGACTGGAGTCTTGAAGAAGAGAGAGTTCTCTCTACTTTGAGAAAGACTGGTTTCGATATTTAGACATACTATTAAGATTTCAGACCTGTTTTTTCACTGTATGATACTGAAAAATATCCGTTTTCTCGTGACCCAGAACAGGGAAAGAGAGATTTTTGAGAATGTTGACCTTGAGATAAAGGATGACAGGATAAAGAGTATAGGCCGGGGACTGAATGGTAGAAGAGAGATCGACTGCTCGGAAAGGATAGTCATGCCTGGTCTCGTGAACACTCACACCCATGCTGCGATGACGCTTCTAAGAGGTATCTCGGACAACAAGGTTCTCGACGACTGGCTGAACGAGGATATCTTCCCGGCCGAGGAGGCGTTAAACGAGACGGATGCGTACTTCGGAGCTTTACTGGCATCAATCGAGATGCTTGAATCCGGTACGACAACGTTCAACGACATGTACTTCCACATGGAGTCGGTTGCCAAAGCTGTCGAAGACACGGGTATACGAGCACTGCTTTCCAGGGGACTAACGGATATAGAAGGTCCGGCGTACGAATCGCTTTTCGAGTCAGAGGAGTTCATCAAGAAATACAAGGAACACGAGCTTATCCGACCAGGGATCGCACCTCATGCCATCTACACCTGCTCAGAAGGGCTTTTGAAGGCTTCTAGGAAAGTCGCTGACAGGCATGATGCTCCGTTCCATATCCATGTCTCCGAGACGGAGAAGGAGAACAGCGATGCTATCAGTGAGCACGGTATGACACCGGTCCAGTATCTTTCGAACCATGGAATCCTTACAAAAAATACTATAGTGGCGCATGCAACCTGGCTGAATGATACAGACAAATTCCTTATCGCCCAGGCGAACGCTGGTGTCGCACACAATCCTGCGGCCAATTTGAAGCTGGGTAACGGTGTAGCAGACGTACCATCTCTAATCGAGCAGGGTATCAAGATCGGGATCGGGACAGATGGTGTCGCTTCAAACAACAACCTCAACCTTTTCGAGGAGGCGAAGCTGGCGGGTCTACTGCACAAGAGGAACGATCCAAGGGATATTACCGAGCAGGAAGTTCTGGACATGTTAACCATCAGCGGGGCAAGAGTTCTCGGTATGGAAGATGAAATCGGCTCTATCGAGGAAGGCAAGAAAGCGGATATAGTCATGATAGACACCGATGATTCATCTCTGACCCCTTACCACGGCAAAAGAGGGCTTGTATCCAACCTTGTCTTCTCATTCGACGGCGATGTCTCAGAAGTGATAGTGAACGGAAAGTTCGTCTACACCGGTGAAGGAGTTCTCGTCGATGAAGAGAGAGTAAGAGAAGAGGTACAGGAAAGAGCGGAAAGGATAACAGGCCAGTAGATCACTCTGGACAGTGGATACCCCGATGAAAAATTATTTAATCGACTATTGTGATTCTCTACAATAGTGTCATCTGTTGATTTAGGCAGTTTGAGCATAGACCTTGATAATTCAAAGACCGGAACGGTTGACCCGGGACTCAGCTATCCTCTAGATCAGGAGGTGGATTCTGTTTTTGTAGATATTAATATCGTTCAGTCGGCTACTGAAGGAGAATCGAATATAAGCAAGATCCCTGCCGAGTATGTAGATGATAGTTTTCTTGATCAGACAGATTTCGATGATCTTGGGGAAAGCGATAATTTCTGGGATGTACTTGATCCAAGCTACAATCTGAAGTTCATAAGAGAACTCGATGAGAATGGTGTTGACGTATACTACCCTGATCACCTCGAGGACTGCGTCATGTCGGGTTCCTTCCAGCGCAGGGGCGAGTCAGGTTACAGAGATTTCAGGCAGAGAAGTCTTGCAGTGCTTGAATTTGTGGATGACTATGCGGAACCTGTAGAGGTGAAAGAATACATGGGGGTCAATAAGTACACGAAAGACACGTTCTTTATCCTGAACCCTGGTAAAGAAGAGGATGATTACGTCGAAAAAGCGGCTTTGGAGAAGGATGCTGTTGTCGCAACTTATGATGGAGATTTCGTTGATAGAGCCGTGGAGGCAGCTACCCCAAGAAGGATAGCTGCCGAGCTTGAGCTCTAGGTCTTGACCTTTTTCAGGTCTAGCGTGCTTCTATCTATCCTGTTGATCTTCTTCTTGTGCTTTCTCTTGATGCTTCTGAACTTCTGGTGATCTCTTTTTTCAAGAAGTGTGATCGCCTCTCCTTCTTCTCCCTGGCGTCCCGCTCTTCCGACTCTGTGAGTGTATGTGTCTGGAGTGTTCGGCACATCGTAGTTGAAGACATGGGTGATGTTGTCGATGTGAAGACCTCTTGCTGCAACATCTGTTGCGACGATGACCTTTAAATTGCGGTTCTTGAACTCCTCAACTATCTTCTCTCTTTTGTGCTGGCTCATATCGCCGTTGAGTTCCTGTGCATCGATACCGTTTTTACGCAGTTTGTCTGCCACCCATCTCGTCGTATCTTTTCTCTGGCAGAAGACTATAGATAGATCTCTATCTCTTTCTGTCAGGAATGTGTAGAGTGTCGACAGTTTTCTGTTTCTCTTGGCATCGACGTACTTCTCCGTAAGATTCCTGGTATGCTTCTTCCTCTTGATCCTGATCGTCTCCGGATCGATGCTGTACTTGTCGCACATCTTCCGCAGGTCTCTCGGGATCGTCGCACCGAAAAGAAGATTCTGTCTATCTTCCGGACAGAACTTTATTATCTGTTCAAGTTCGTCCTGGAAGCCCATGTCCATCATCTTGTCCGCCTCGTCAAGGACGAAGTAGTCAAGGTCCGAGACATCTACCTTCTTCTGCTTTAGAAGGTCGAGCACTCTTCCCGGTGTTCCGACAACTATGTTAGCTGTCTTCGCACCCTGGATCTGTGGTTCATAACTGACTCCACCATAGATGGTTACCGTTTCTATATCGCCGGCTGAAGCCTTGTCTATCTCATTCGAGATCTGCTTGGCGAGCTCTCTTGTAGGTGAAAGCACGAGTGCCTGTATAGCATTCCCGGAGATTTTTTCCATTATCGGCAGTGAGAACGCCAGTGTCTTACCTGAACCGGTCTCCGATTCGACAAGAACGTCCTTTCCTTCGAGTACTAGAGGTATAGATTCTTCCTGCACCTCTGTAGGTTCTGTTATTCCCTGTTTTTTAAGCTGTTCAGTATATTTAGATGAGATTCCAAGTTGTTCAAAATTCATCTTATAACCGTCTGTTCGTGTTGTGTTCCGTCTCTGCACGAGTTTCCAGAAGAAAAGCACTCAAGGAAATGCATGCAGTTACTTCACGGCAAATTTCCTGCCGCTTAAAAACTATTTATTCGGACAACGTTTTAAACCCGAGCCCGGCCTTGAAAGAAAATAAAAGATATCCAAGACAACTGGAAAGCATGTCTAGAGCAGTATTTCTTGAAGGTGAGAATATAGAACTTCGGACAATTGAAGAAGAGGACATAGAATTCCTTAGGGATAATATTAACGATCCTGATGTTCGTTCAGGTTTGACTATCTGGCGGCCTATGAACATGGAGCAGGAAAGAGAGTTCTTTGAAGAAGTTGTCAGTGCCGAGGAACCGGTTAACCTGATGGTTACGAGAGACGGCGAACCGCTTGGAACCGTCGAGCTCCGGGAAAAGGAACAGGGCAGGATCGGAGGGCTCGGCATCTGGCTGAAGAAAGAATCGCACGGCAACGGCTACGGCACCGAGGCAGCCCGGCTTTTGATCGAGTACGCATTCAACCAGCGGGACTTCCACAAGCTAACGGCGCAGGCATTCGGGAATAACAAGGCGTCGCAAAGAGTCTGGGAGAAACTTGGCTTCGAGGAAGAAGGAAGGCTGCGTGAAGAAGTTTACAGGGGGTGGAGAGCATGAAGACGTGGTCTACTACGGTCTTTTGAAGGAAGAGTTCTGATCCCGGAACACCTATTTAAATCTAAACAGTGAATATTTCGATGTAATCCAGTTTTCCTGATTTCTCCAGGACGTGATCCTTATGCAGAACAAACAAGTAGAAGAAAAGGACGTAGAAGGGTTTAAAACCGGCACTACAACGGTAGCGATAACCACAGACAGAGGAGTGCTACTGGCCGCTGATCGAAGAGCTTCGATGGGGCGGCTCACAGCTTCCAAGTATGCGAAGAAGGTCTACAGGCTTGATGACAAGCTTGGACTGACCATCGCAGGATCTGTCGGAGACGCCCAGAAGATAGTAAGGATAATGCGCTCCCAGCTGAAGCTTCACAAGCTTGAGACTAAGGAGCTTTCCGTTAAAGGAGCAGGTACATTGCTTGCGAATATACTACATAACCACAAGATGATGCCGTTCTTCAACCAGTTCGTGCTTGGAGGGATCCAGGACGAAGAAGGCGTGCTATACGATCTTGACCCTGCTGGAGGACTCATGAAGCATGAAAAGTTCACCGCCACGGGTTCAGGAAGCCAGATGGCATACGGTGTGCTTGAAGATAACTATGCGCACGGTATGGATCACGAAGAAGGCAAGGAGCTTGTGACTAGAGCAGTCACGGCAGCAATGGAACGTGACACTGCGTCCGGCAACGGTATAATGGTCGCAGAGATCACGGAAGAAGGATTCGATGTCCTTGAGGAGAAGGAAGTCGAGTCTGTGCTCAAGTAAATTTTTCTCCTCATTTACACCCTCTTATTTTGGTTTAACAGCATTATACTAGCGAAAGGATTGATACAAAATGGAAGAATTGGAAGATGTAAAATCGTTCATACCGCCTGGAGTTGATGTCTCCGACATCCGGTTCGAGGCGTCGGACATCGTAATCTACACGGACAGCAAAGACTTTTTCCTTGACCACTCGGATACGGTCAAGAAGATGGTTTCGGAGCTGAAGAAACGAGTAGAAGTGCGTCCCTCCTCCAAGCTTTTCAAGGAGCCGGAGAACGCACAGGCAAAACTTGAAGAGATAATAGATGAAGAAGCGGGTGCGGAAGACTTTATCCTCCAGCCATCGCTTGGAAAGGTAATAATCAGAGCCAGGAAACCCGGTAATGTTATCGGGCGGAACGGTAGTGGACTGGATGAGATCAAGGAGAAAACACTATGGGCTCCACAAGTAGAAAGAGTTCCAGCTATCCAGTCAAAGGTCGTTGACAGGGCAAGAGAGCTTACTGTCGAGGACCCTGAGTTCAGGAAGGATTTCTTGCACGATGTCGGGAAGAAGATCAGACTTGACAAAACCGTTGGAGACGAGTGGATAAGGGTCTCGGGACTTGGCGGATGCAGACAGGTCGGAAGATCGTGCTTCCTGGTCCAGACAGAAGAGTCTAACGTCCTCATGGATGCAGGTATCGACCCTTCAGCGGAGCCGGGTTCACCGGAGAACTATCCATATCTGAACGCTCCAGAACTTGATCTCCAGGACCTTGATGCTGTTGTTCTTTCACACGCACACATGGACCACGCCGGTATGATACCTTATCTTTACAAGATGGGTTACGACGGCCCGCTCTACTGTACAAAACCGACAAGAGACCTGATGATAATGAACACTCTTGACTACATCGGTATCGCTCACTCGGAGAACAACAAGGCTCCATACGATTCAAGCGCTATCAAGAAAGCGGTCAAGAGAACTATCACGCCAGACTTCGGAGAGGTAACCGATATCACTCCAGATATGCGGCTTACACTGAAGAACTCGGGACACATCCTGGGTTCAGCTCTTGTCCACCTTCACGTCGGTGAAGGTCTGCACAACATCCTGTACACTGGTGACTACAACTACGACCAGTCGGAGATGCTCAGACCTGCTGACACCAACTTCAGACGTGTCGAGACGATGATCACCGAGTCAACATACGGTGGTAGAGACGACAAGCAGCAGCCACGTGAGGAAGCACAGAAGAAGTTCCTCTCGAAGATGAAGCAGACCCTAAGCAAGGGAGGAAAGGTCATCGTACCGGTATTCGCTATCGGTAGAAGCCAGGAGATACTTGGTATGCTTGCCGATGAGCTTGACAGAGATTACTTCGACTACCCTGTCTACATGGACGGAATGATCAACGACGCCAACGCTCTTCACACCGCCTATCCAGAGTTCCTTTCCAAGAAGGTACAGAACAAGATCATGAAAGATAGAGACTCGCCGTTCCTCAAGGAGCAGCTTCATGCGATCGGCAGTCACTCGGAGCGTGAGAAAGTGTACGACTCTGGTCCTGCAGTCATACTCACGACTTCGGGTATGGTTACAGGAGGCCCGGTCATGTCCTATTTGAAGAAGCTTGCGCCTGAGGAGAAGAATGCGATGATATTCGTGGGTTACCAGGCAGAAGGAACGCTTGGTAGGAAGATCCAGTCTGGCAGGTCAACGGTTGAGATTGACGGTGAAAGAGTCGATATCAACATGGATATCCACACGGTATCAGGTTTCTCCGCTCACAGCGACAGACAGCAGATAATCAACTTCACGAGAAACCTTCGCTCATCTCCAAACAGGGTTCTTGTCAACCATGGGGAGGAGAAGAAGTGTTTCCAGCTGGCATCGACGCTTCACAAAGCTCTTCACATCGACACATCGGCGCCGATGAACCTGGACGTTACAAGGCTTAACTAGCCTTTTCTACCTTCTCTCCTTTGTTATTCTTCTGTGTAAATATTTCTCCATACATAACAGCTTATCGTAGTAATAACAAAACTTGTTCTAGGAGAAACTGCATGTATACTGAAGTAACGTCGTTTATTTCTATGTAGAACAGATTAGACGTACTGAGGGACTTCTTCAGTATGAGGATATTGATTACAGGGAACCTTATCCCTGATCGCTTTGTCCATGTGACTCGATCTCTGAGTATATACCGATGAATAGGATTGTCGCAAACACTACTGCGAAAACATATGTTGAAAGGGTGAAGTAGTCTCCCTGGGTCAGTATCAGACCTACTTCATCTATGAAGAGTCCGAGCGATACTCCGAATAGCACAGACATCAGTTTCTCAGAGTAGCTTTCGTGGAAAAGCATCCTGTAGATGATAAAGATCATAATCAGCACGCCAAACATGTAATGATGTATCCGGAAACCGGGAAGCGCTATCTGGATGACAGGGATCGCCCCTGCATGACCTACCGTGCCCGGTCCGACCACGCCTGACACCGCCACGACCGCTCTCACGAAGACGAAGGTTGCGATGAATGAGTTAGCGGTAAGCATCCTTGAAGTAAGGCTGGATTCCCAGAGCGTTGACAGGGATCGGTCTATACTGAGTGTTCTTTCTATCAGGTACATCAGGATAGAAGCGCCTGTAGTAAGTATACCATAAAGGAAAAGTATGATCCCTGGCGAGACTTTAAGCAACTGTGCGGTATCATAAGGTTCGTCCGGGAATATCAAGTGGACTATCGCGATAGGTAGATGTGGATCGATCAGGCTTGTGAATGCAAGAGCTATACCTGTCGAGAACACGAGAAATGTCAGGTAGTGGTAGTACTTGGTTATCTCTTCACTATCATATCCATTAATCCTCTCTCTGAGTCTCTCTATGTTCATCCTGCCTCTGTATATCACTCATCTCACAGAGTTTTTAAGTTAAGTGAGGCCCCAAACCAGTTCATGGTATACGAGAAGAAATGCGTTAACTGTGGCAAGATACTCGACTTCGGTGGTAAAGATCATGGTAACCTGCCGGAAAACGCTTTCGAGTTCGAGGACAAGATCTACTGCCGTGAATGCGTCAAAGAGTTCGTCCAGTTCGGTACTGGACAGTTAAACAGCAGGATAGAGAGCCTGGAGCAGGAGATGAAGAAGGTACGTGAAGAATTGGGGCTTGAAAAGCACTAGCAAAGGTATTATATGAAAAATATGGGTTCTTGAGGAGGAGCTCTCCTCTTTTTTACTCCACTTTATCGCTGGTTCTTGCGATGGTTGCGTAACCGGGACATACGACGATCCATTCCTCGTCGACTCCTGCCATGTCGCCGTCAACAGCTTTGACAGTTTTCTTGAGTCTCTTAACAGATCGTTTCAGGTCTGCCATGTCCTTGTTCTTCAGCGGTCTGATGTTGACCCAGACGATGTGGTCGTTTCTCAGGTGCTCTTGGACCTTCTCGACGTCTTTAAACTCCTTGAGAGTTTCCGCTCTGATAACTACTTTTTCGTCAGATTCTGATGTTTTGGCGTCGAGTTCCACGAAGTCTTCGTCGATGATGTCGTTACTTGAGTCCTTGTTATCGGATTTAAGAAAATCTAGGGCCATGTTTTTGATTACCTCTTGGTTAAACCTACTCGTCTGATTTTTTTATAGCTTACCGGTTAAAGCCGCTGACCGGTTAATCATCAAGGTTTTCGACCTTGGATGCCAGGTTCCAGACCTCTGTCCTGGTGTGCTGCTTGATATTCGGATCGTTGCTTATCTCGTCGAGAAGTGATGCAGCTGTGTTGACTCTGACTGAAAGCTCCTTATCGTCTTCTTCAAGTGTATCAGCTGCATCTGTAAGCATGTCAGATACGTTTGACGGTATAGAACTGCTTTCAGCGAGATCTTTCATCCTCTGGGTCAGGGCTTCAAGGTTCGGCATCTCTACGTCACCTGTTCATTCCCTGGGTGAACTTCTTCTGGGACTCCTCGATTTTCTCTTCCAGTTTCTTCTCTCTTTTTTCGAGACTCTTGACTCTTACCTCAAGATGCTCGACCTTCTCCTCCAGATCTCCCTGGAGGTTGTCACGGTCCTTGGCGATCAGTATGCTGCCAACTGATCGGTAGACCTCTCCTGTATCATTTTTTTCCAGCTCTTTAAGAGCCCTTTTGGTCTCCTGCAGATCAGATTTGGTGTCTTCCTTCTGCTGTACAATCTGCTGCATCTGCTGCTGGTTTTGCTGCATTTCCATTATCATCTGTTGTGCATCGTTGTCGTCTGCCATATCGTTCAACACCTTGTTTTCAGTTATCGTAGATCTTGGTCGCAAGTGAACTTAACCTGAATATCGTATCCGTGCAGCCTCTTAAAGGTCCGAGGCCGTCAGTCTCTACTTCTACAGTAAGACTTTCCTCGTCACTTTCGAAGCTGTAACTCACCCTTTTATCTGATGTCAGGCTGGGTTCAAGTACCTTCCTGACCTGTTCAGGGTGTCCGATCTCAAGATCCACAGATGCTCTCATCGAGCGTCTACTTTCTGTGGGTCCTCGGGTCGCTTCTTGAAGAGGACTCTGTGCGAGCATTTTGGACAGATAACTTTGTCCTCTACTGGGTCGATCTCGACTTCCTCTTCACAGTTGACACAAACATATCCTGCCATCTTTCTACTCCTCTATGAGTTCCTTGGCTTCTTCAAGCTCCTCGGTTTCGACCTGCATAGCTTTCTTCAGCATCTCTTTAGCGCCAGTGTCAGGCCTGTATGCTCCGCCGGTAAGCTTTGCATCACATGACTTGCACTTCCAGATACCTGCTGCTTCTCTTTCAAGTTTTCCGCCGCACTCAGGGCATTCTCCATCTCTAGATTCTGCCTCGTCGACGTTTTTCCTGATCTTGCTCCCGTAACGGGACCCGAATCTTTTCGAGGATTTGTTCTTTCGTGGCACTCAAAAATCACCCCTGTGATTTTTCGCGTGGCCAGAAACTGTTTCAGTTTCGATCATTTAATTTTTCACCTTATGAAAGGAAAAAGGGAGGTAAACTTTTTTATTCTCCCGTTGTTTCGTGGAGAACTTCCCTGATTTCCCGGATTTTAGGCTCGGCATCTTCTACGATACCCATGATCTCTTCCTGGCTGAAAGGCCATTTCTCTCCTTTCTGCATAGCAACAACGTTGCCGCTTTTCTCCAGTGAGACTGTAAGTCGTGCATCCTGTGCCTCTTCCTCTTCGCTTGTCGTATCCCATAGGATCTCGCCGTTTATCTTGTGAGCGGTTACGGTGATAGGCTCTGAGGTCAGCGGAACATCTCTCGCCTTCTCATCTCTGTTAAGAGTGCCTGTCTCCTCATCGTACTCTGGGATGAAACCTGTCTGTAGAGCTGCAAGAGCTCCAAGACTTGATGCATCGATCAGGTTTCCATCGTCGTTAAGGACGTGAACGTCTATGAATAGGGTGTAGACCTTCTCGCCTTCCTTGATGCATAGATCTCCTAGATCGATAGCCTCGGATTCACGGATACCACGGTCGACAACCCTGGCAAGCTCGACTCCTGGTTCCTGTGGAGGACCTGACTCATACTCTCTTGATGCCATCGGTGCCAGCTCTGCGTTTGTGACGATCGAACCTTCATCCGGTCTATCGGAGTAAGGTTCTTCGACACCCACTTTCAGACCGACTATGACCTGTGTGTCGCCCATCGTGACCTTTGCTGATCCTTCAGCTGTCTCGTGGATGTAGTCTGTCTCGATTTTGAAATCGCGGAGTTCGTCAAGGCCTCTTCCATCAAGTCTTTCTCCGTCCTTGACCATCTTTCTGATTGTTCTCTGGTTAAGCTTCATTTTTCAAAAACACCTCGTGTTTTCTGCAAAGCCGAAAATCTGTTGATTTTCAACTTGACCACCTCTAGAAGTCCTCCCTGATGGACTCATATTTTTCCAGTAATGCCTTGCGCTGCTGCTGGTAAAGATCTTTGCAGCCTTTCTTCGCCACTGTGAGGCACTGGTCCAGGGTTTCCTGTGAAATATCTCCGTCCATCTGGAGGAGTGTTATCTCGTCGCCGCCGTTGATGACTGCGATCGGGATGTCTGCGTTCCCTTTCTTGTCCTCGAGTCCGTTGACGTCGAGAACAACTTCATCGTTGACAACTCCTGCTGCAGTTGCTGATACAAGACCCTTCATCGGGATACCGGCATCTGCAAGTGCGAGAGCTGCTGCGTTGATACCTGTTACACGTGTTCCACCGTCGGACTCTACTACTTCCATGCTGATATCGATCCCAGCCTTTGGAAAGTTCTCAAGTTCGATCGCTGGTTCAAGAGCTCTTCTTGCGACAAGTCCGATCTCTTTTGCTCTTCTGTTTGGACCTGGTCGCATCCTGTCATCGACTGAGAACGGCGCCATGTTGTATCTCATCTTGATTACCGCCCGGTCGGATTCCTGTAGGTGCTTCGGGTGAAGCTCCTGTGGCCCGAAAACTGATGCGATAACTCTCGTGTTGCCGGTCTCGACCATCGCAGAACCATCTGCTTCGTCAAGTACTCCGACCTCCATGTTTGTCTCTCTTAGCTCGTCTTTTTCTCTTCCATCAAGTCTCTTTCCGTCTTCGTCGAAGAATTCGACGCTTTTGTCCTCTGTCATTATTCGTTCACCTCGTTGTTCTCCAGCTGCTCATCAAGCCATTCGCCGATACGATCTGTCAGTCCAGAGGTGTGTGCCTCCTTCTCAACCTTCTTGATCGCTCTTGCTGCGAGGTTGGCTTTATCGCCGCTTATCCATACAAGTCCGTTCTGACCGACGATTATCTTGCAGTCGGTCTTGCTTTTGATCTGTTTGACCATCGTTCCCTTCTTCCCGATAACTCTTGGGACCTTGGAAGGGTAGACCTGGATGATGCGTCCGCCTCTGAGCTTCCTGCATCTTCTGTCCTCCATGGACAGGTTGACGTCGTAACCTTCTGTTACCTTCGAGACTTCGACAACGATCGCGTCTCCGACGTCGTAGTAATCTGTTAGATCGTCTTCGTCTAGATCGATGTACTCATCGACCGCTGTATCGATCTTCAGCATCCCTTCGTAAGGCGAGTTCAGATCGACTCTCCAGTTACTGTATCCTACGCTGGATACCTCGCCTATAACGATGTCTCCCTCGCCTGGGATGTATCTTCCGGACATAGGTACTACGCGTACAGAAGTCTTTCCGTACTGTACCAGTCCTGTGTATTTTGAGATGATTTTACCGTCTTCTTGGTAAACACCGGAGTTAGGGTAGATCTCGTCTCCCTCGTAAACAACGTCTCCAGGTGCAACTAAGTCTTTCTCTTCTTTTACCTTTGACATGAATTTTTTACCTCAAGTTAACTCTTTTTCCATCACAGAAAATCTGTGTACTTTTATATAGGAAAATTCAGGCAGAAAATCTTATTAACTTGACTATTTTAACGGTCTAAAGTTCCTCTTATTATTCGAACACATCGACAGTTTCAGGTCTTGCCACATCGATCAGCAGTTCCGGCGATATCGAGAAAACTGCTTCAGGTGTTCCTGCAGCAGCCCAGACAGTATCGAACTTTTCCAGCGCTGGATCTATGATCACGTCAGTACTGTTTTTATGGCAGAAAGGCGGTAAACTGCCGATCGACCAGCCTGTATGCTCTTTGACTTTACTGGGGGAGGCGGATGATACATCTTCTGCATCAAGGTAGCCAGCAAGTTTTTCCTCGCTAACCCTGTTTTCGCCGCCTGTAAGAACTAGGATCAGGTGGTTATCAGCCTGCATAACTATACTCTTCACGATCTGACCCAGTTCACATCCGATAGCCTCGGCAGCATCCTCTGCTGTCTTGGTTCCCTCTGGGAACTCCTTGATATCTATTTCAATACCGTGTTCTTCACGCAGTTTTTCGGAAAAACTTTCTGCAGTCGGATGCACTCTAAGATACCTCTTTCATCTCGGCCTTTCCGCTTGCAATCTTCTGGATCTCGTCCATAAGTTCGGTAAGAACTCCGGCTGGAAGCGTTACTTTTGCGATGAAGTAGTCTGAACCCCACTGCTCGTCCTTAACTGTCGCTAC
Source organism: Candidatus Nanohaloarchaea archaeon (assembly GCA_042217505.1). Taxonomy (GTDB): domain Archaea; phylum Nanohalarchaeota; class Nanosalinia; order Nanosalinales; family Nanosalinaceae; genus JBDGSN01. The sequence continues at coordinate 1,755 of JBDGSN010000048.1, read as the reverse complement.
CTGCTGTATCCTGTCGTAGGCTTTACCTGCTTTATCGCTTGGTATCTTGATCGCAACGGTCTTCTCCTCAAGCGAGATCGGTATGATAGGTCTTAACTTTTCGATCGCATCCTGGAACTGCTCCTCAACATCCTTCATCTCGTCGACATGGAAACCGGCCTCCTCCAGAGCGTTCTCAACCCTGTTAGGCGGATGTGGGTTTCCAGTTTTCGGATCCATGGCTCTCCTTGCGATCATGCTGATTATCTGTCTCCTTTTGTCCTCACGCATCTCTCGCTTCTGATCAGTGGTCAGCTGCATCTTCCCCTGCTCGAATATCTTTTCCGCAGCCTCCATGATCTGACGGGTTCCGAACTCGTCCTCCAGTTCATCCGGTGAAGCTCTTTCACCTTTATCCGCATCCACGAATATCTCCTGGACGAAGAGAAGTCTCTGGATTTGGTGTTCCTTGCCTTCAAGCTTTGCCTCTTTAGCCAGGTCAGGGTCGACCAGTATCTCAAAATCCTGGCTGTTTGAATACCTGACCTTGATGGCGTCAGAAGTATCTACCATGTTAGGAACAGTGTCTCTGAGAGTTAAACATCTTTTGTAGAACAGATCAAGGAAGGATAGGCTGGAGGATATTATAGAAAGAGATATGAGAAGACGGGTTTAAGCACCCAGTCCTCTTTCCTCGAGCTCTTCTGGCTCAACACGGTGGTATCTCTCGTCATGGTTGACAACTGCCAGCTCGATGTTGGCGGTATCAAGATCGTCCTCACCCTCCTTGAGAGCGTTGATAGCTAACTCGATAGCGTTCTGCTCATCGAGTCCTTCCTCCCAGTTCTCCTCAAGGAAGCTTGCTACATCCTTGCCTCCTTTACCGATAGCTGTTGCGTTCCACTGTGTAAGCGTTCCGGAAGGATCTGTCTGGTAGACCTTCGGGGAGCCATCCTTGATGCCTCCTGTGATGGTTGAGACGCCGTAAGGTCTCACTCCACCGTACTGTGTGAACTGCTGGCATCTGTCAGCTACGAACTTTGCGAGGACTGGTGTAGGGATAGCCTCGTCGTATGTCATCAAGTATTTCTGTGCCTCGTTTCGTACCTCGTCGACCAGAGTTCTTCCATCAGCAACAAGGCCTGACGTAACGATACCGAGATGGTCGTCCGCCTTGAAGACCTTCTCAGGGTTCCTGACCTTTAGCTGCTGGTTGGTCCTTGTGGCTGCAAGAACGACTCCGTCCTCGAAAACTAGTCCGAGCGCTGTTGCCCCTTTCTTTACTGCCTCTTTAGCGTATTCTACCTGGAAGAGTCTTCCATCTGGTGAGAATATAGTGATTCCGCGATCGTACTGTGCCTGTTGCTGGTTAGTCATCTGCATGTTTGAGATTCACCTAGAGTTATGTTCATCAATTCCTTTGGAAAACTTAAAAGGGTTGTTTAGGATGCTATTCAAAAACATGCTCATGACTACCCGATCACCAGTCGGACCAGAGAAGCCTTTTTTAGGATTGCCATTAGACGAGTAAATGTGGGGGGCCAGTGAACGGGTTACCAAGTTAAACCTTTGCCCCTTAACCATTGTTTAAGTCCCTGAAGCGGACCACTAGCTCAGGGGTTAGAGCACCGTCCTTATATGGACCTTGCGCAGAAAAACTTGCCGAGAGGCCTGCGCATTGCCTACGACCAGATGATACTGTCTACAAGCGTTAACCAGCTCTGCTGGTGTCTTAAGTTAGGCGGCGGTCCCGGGTTCGAATCCCGGGTGGTCCAT
>JBDGSN010000047.1:0-8314 GCA_042217505.1 Candidatus Nanohaloarchaea archaeon | reverse complement strand
AGACTCAAGAAAGGCTACTGGGAAAATAACAGGATACTTCAAACTGAAGTAGACTGACAAGTAATAAGAGCCCCCGGAGGGATTTGAACCCTCGATCTGCCCCTTACAAGGGGGCCGCTTTAGCCAGACTAAGCCACGGAGGCGTCTGTTAAACTGGTCTTAACGGTGAGCCGTCTTGACCATACTGAACCAGTTTCAGCTAACAGTTAAATATGTGGAGTGTGTCGATTTATCGTTCTCTAAGTTCCTGGAGTTCTTCCAGTACATCCTTCTCCATCCTCTTCGCTTTGTCAGGGTTGTCGAAGAAGTGGTTCTCCGTGACATCGAATTTTCTGATGGTTTTTATACCGAATTCCAGGTAGTTTTCGGCGATCTCTGCTTCTTCTGTATCGCCTTTTCTTTCAGCTTCTTTCAGAATCGAGCCGCCATGGATCAGTGCTCTGTATGCGGCGTCACCGGCTATGTCGCCAGGGGTGTAACTGTAGCGGGTGTTCTCGGTAAGTCTTTCCGAACCTTTTTCGATCACTTCTATAGCTGTCTCGATCTCGTCGTTTTCTACCAGTGGCTCTATCTTTGAAGCGTAGAATCCTCGCCTGGGACCGTTTTTCCGTTTGAATTTTCCAAGGTTGAACAGCCAGTCCAGCATCTCTGTATCGTTTTGGTCAGAGTTGAATAAAACGCTGGGTGAGACACCGGTTTTAAATCGGTTGGAGAAAGGGAAAAGATACATGGAGCGTCCTCAGGAGACCACTTCAGACTTCTCAGAACTTGAGTCGTGGGATCCGGAAGGTGACAGAGTTGCTGTGGGGTACCGGCCAAGCGGCGAACTTCATGTGGGAAACTTACTATCGATCGCCTACGCTGCAACAGTTGCCTCTCAGCTCGGTCTCACGCTTGACCTGATGAACTGTGACACCGACTGGAGTGCTCACATACACAGCCAGACCAAACCCGGGGAGTCAAACGTGATGAAGCTTTTCTTTAACAGAGAATGTCCCTGCGGTGAACACGATAACCTGGCAGAGCACAGGGCGGAAGAGATCGAACCGTTCCTTGAAGGACTTGAGGAAGAGCTGGATATAGAGATAGAAAGAGGCTTCCTCTCCGACCTCCACGGCGACGAAGATTATCTTGAGGCGTTAAGAGATATTTTGAACAAGATGGACAGTTTCAACGAGATATTCGAGGGCGGTTTCAGGCGGAGATATGAGTCGCCTGTCGTTAATGTTTGTGACTGCGGCTACTCGCATGCGAAGGGTGCACCTTACTCTGAGGAGACAGATGAACTGGTCTCCTCCTGTCGCAACCCTGATTGTGACGAGGCGTTCGCCGCCTCACCTTTGAGGGATGAGATCGGGGTCTACTACCTCGTTGATCCAGTTAGAGATGTCTCAAGGAACGTTGCAGTACACGTGTTCGGCGGCGACTACAGGTCAGCTGAGAAGGAGCAGACGACTTCCAAGGTATGGAAGGTCCGTGAGATCACCAGGCTGGCGACCGGTGAAAATCCTTACTACTTCCTGGCTCCGATGATAGCTGATAAGGAGGGTAAGCCGCTGAGCAAGTCGAAAGGTACGGGTACAAAGGTATCGGAGATCGGCGATCTCAGGGATAAAGCAGGCGAGATAGTTGAGAAGATCGATTCCTGGATGGACGAAGAGAAAAAGTACGTTTCAGAGGAGGAACTGGTTTAACTTTTCTATCCCAAGAAGGATGCATGGTATTCCATTATCACGTGGCAGTTGAGGGCATAGAGATGACTGGTTATGAGATCGAGCAGCTGACCTCAGATCAGTTTGTCTACAGCAGACCGGATGAAGTGGCTGTCAGTAATGATGATTCTCTGGAAAAGATACTTTCATATGATACTCCTGATGCTATGGAGTACGACGAGATAATGTGAAATTAGATAAGAAAAATATGTGATTCTCTACTTGACATCGTCCGGTTCTGGAGCCCTATCCTTGATCTCTCGTTTCTTGGCATCCTTGATCCTTTTGACATTGCTGCTTCTACCGCATTCAGGACATTCGATCCACCATGGACGTGAGCCAAGCTCTTCCGATTTCTCCACTTCGTTGCCACAGTAAGGGCATACCATGTGGTAGTGGAAAGTCTCGTTGTCGTAGGAGAACATCTGGATCCTGCCTGTTTTCTCTCCTTCGTCGTTCTCCAGTTCGCGGTTGGTCACATACTCCGCACGGTCAAAGTCTATTTCCTTCTTCATCCTATCAAACCCTTGATGTTGTGTAAACTTTAAAGCTTTCCACTAGGTCAGCATCTCACGGTATATAAGTTCCTGCTCTTCTTCACCAGGCATCTCTATATCGACTTTCTCGACGCCGTCAACATTGGAGATGGATCTTTCTATACCGAACTCCTCTCGTGGTTCATCGAACTTGAGGTGCTTGATGTCCGGGTTGTATTCTCTCAGCCTTCTCAGATCCCATTCACGGGAACTGTTGAGAACTCTTAGATCGTATCCCTGGATCGTGGCTAGAAGTGCTTTCACCGCATCCTTCTCTGAGTCTATCCTGGCGTAGACTTCCTTCGAGACTGGCTTTCCTTTAAGCCCTTCTTCTTTCTCGCCTTCGTGCTCGAAGCTTTCGATACCGGGAGTCTTCCTTATGGTTTTGAGAGAGTCTGTCTCGATCTCCAGCCGCCCATCTCTTTCCTTTATGTTGTCAACTCGTTTCTCAAGGTTCTCTTTGAGCTGTTCTATGTTCCCGTTCGGATTTACTGTTACTTTCATACGGTGTAGATAGCTGCCAAATCTTTTATTTAGGCCGCAACAATTCTTCTACATGGGTATATTCGATAAGGTAAACTCTGACAGTAGCAGAGATGAAGTCGAGATAAGCATGCCGGATGATAGTTCGTCGTCCCGGAGTTTCAGTTCCAGCTCATCAGGACCATCCTCAGGTACGTTGAGGGATGAAGTCGAGACAAGGTTGACAGACGATGATATCGATACCGGCTCTGAAAGCAGTTCAGACTCTAGAGTTGCCTCGAGCAGGAGTGTAAGTCTTGAGGATATCCACGAACAGAACGCCAAAATCATCCGACTTCTTGAGACGCTTACCGAAGATCCAGAGGCAGAAGATGACAATAATACAGGAATGGCAGGTGGCCTAGATGGGGTACTATGACAGCGTGAAGGATGATATAAAGAACGGAGGAACGAGTTCGGAGTCGGACTCCAGTTCAAAGAAGAAAAAATCTGGTTCAGACAATTTTGATACCTTGAAGGAAGCTGCTCAGGAATCCTCGAACGAAACCGAGGAAAAGAAGGGCGATGATACGCCTATAGAAGTTCTGGAAGAAGGTATCTCACGGCAGTCGCCCAAACAGCAGCAAAGATCTCAACAAAAGCAACAGTCACAGCAAAACGCACAGAACCAGGTCCAGCAGTCCCGGCGGAGCCAGAACTCTGGAAGATCTTCACAGAACAGTGGAAGCTCCCAGGATCTGTCCGGTCTAGAAGATAAACTGGACAGGATAATAGAGCAGAACGACAGGATGATTGAGATACTGGAAAGTTTCGGGAGTTAGATCAAACCAGCTCGACCGAAATCTTTCTTCTTCCTTCGTCAGTGCTCTCGAGTTCTTCCTGGAGCTGTATCTCAAGCTCGAGGGACTTGTAAGTGTTTCCCTCGTAAAACTCCATTTCCAGTTTATTATCCTTGTTAGGTTCGATTTCGACTTCTTCTCTTCCTTTGAAGCTGAGTCCTACCTTGCCTTCTCTTATCTTTTCTGAAAAGTTTTCGAGGAAATTCGCAAGTTCCTCGTTCGAAAAGTCGAACTCGAGTTCTACCTCTTCACTTGGCATATATATTATAGAAAGAGGGAAACGTTTTATTTTTTAGTGGTAACTACTCGTTTTTCATCAGTGTTCTTGACAAAAAGTGGTCTTTTTCCTCGAGCTCCCGGATCGATTCGATCGAGAACAGGTATGCTGTACCGATCATCACCAGTCCAAGGAAAGCCATCTTCAGACTGTACATCTGTGAAAGCGGGTAAAGAGCTGAAAGAACGAGTAGCATGCCGAGCACGAAGAGCGCAAAAGATATAGCTACTTCCTGGTTTGTGGTCAACTTCTTCAGTCCGAATCTGTCTGTTTCGACTTCTTCTGGCATCTACACATCAAGCTCCTTGGTATCTAGGTTGCGTTGATCCGGTTTGAACGCTGATGGAAGGTGCAGGTGGTATACTCCCTCGCTCTTCCGGATGACGAGCGGGATCTCCTGCAGGAGTCTTGAGACGTTGATGTCGTAGACTCCTTCTTCCTTGACTATGATAGAGTCTAAATCGAACTCGAATTTAATGTTTTCCTTTTCAGCGAAACCGTCCTGCATCATCTCCTCAATGTCGGACTTTACCTCGGCTCTTTCCTCCTCGTCGACGGAGTCTTCGCCTTCTTTCTCGTACATGAAAAGGCTTGAACCACATTCGCAGCCGTCTATAAGCTCCTCGGAGTCGTCCTCGTATACCTGGCCGCAGTTCATGCATCGGTGAGGCATCTAGAACACCTACTTGGCGTCTTCGTCTTCGCCTACCTTGGCGAGGAATGAGACGGTATCTCTTTCTTCCTTGATTTTATCCATCACTCTCGAGTTCCCGACGATCGTTATACCGCGTCGGTATTCTTCCTGAAGTATCTTGCTGTAAAGTATCTGTTTGGCCTTTGCGAACTTCGTGCTTCCGGAGTCAAGTCCCATGAACTCGACACCAGGGAAGTCGTCGTCGATCTCCTCCATCGACTTCTTGATAAGATCTCTCTTCTCCTCGGGCGTCCAGGCTTCTTCCAGGACAAGGACTGTATCGTCTTTGACTTTTTCAAGAACTATCTCAAGTTTCTCATCGAATCCGTCCCGGTTAAGCTTTTCCTGTGAAAGGAACTCAATTGTTACTCCTTCGCTGCCCATTAACCTAACCTTTCGATTATTTCCTCATAAAGTTTGTTTATGTTCGTTCCCTCTTTCGCAGAGATTTCGATCACAGGATGCTGTGGGAACGCATCTCTTACCCTTTCAGGCTCTGAATCCTCCAGATCGACCTTGTTGGCCAGTACCAGGATCGGTATATCCTTTGCTTCAAGATTGCCGATTATAGTGACATTCACCTGTGTGTAAGGGTCTTCCGTGGAGTCGAATATGACCAGACATGCGTCAACATCGTCTAGATACTTGATAGCTTCCACGATACCTTTAGTCGCTTCTTTTGCACGTCCTTTGGCTTCCTCCTCCTCCAGTCCGTGCTCTGTGAAGTCTTTGAAGTCGACGTTGGTGGAGATACCTGGCATGTCAAGAAGATTTATGTCAAGCTTTCTGCCGTCATCAGCCTCTATAGCTACCTTCTCTTTTTTCTCTACTGCTCTTGTCTCGTGAGGTACTTCAGAAACATTGCTCATGTCCTCACCGGTCAGGTCCTTCGATATCTGGTTCGCAAGAGTGGATTTTCCCGCATTAGGTGGTCCGTAGATACCAATGCTTATATCATCCTTTTCTGAGTCGCTGAACAGGTTGGTGAACAGTTCCTTCAAACGCTTGATCATGTTGACACCAGGTAATACTAAAAATGAGCCGTAGCTATAAAAACCATTTCCTTTTTTTCGGGCCATTGTCAAGTTCAGAGACGCCTAACTTTTAATTAGTCACATTACAAGCCGGGAGTATGGAAGTTGAAAAAGGAGTGATGATGGTCGCATACAAGCAGAGCGGTAGGAAAAAACGTTACCTTGTGCTCCAGCGGAAGAAGAACTGGGAGGGCTGGGAGACGCCTAAAGGCCATCTTGAAGAGGATGACTACCGTTACACCGTCGAATTAGAGCTTAAAGAAGAAGCAGGCATAGAGAGCGACCAGGTCAGGGAGGTGGAGGAACTCGATGAAGAAGTCTCCTGGACCTATGAAAGAGGCGGTGAGGAGTTCAGAAAGGATTACCGGGTGTTTATAGTCGAGGTCGATGAGGATGTGATCCCGGATGTAAGCGAGAACCCGTGTGATGAGCATGAGACGGCATTATTCCTCAGCTACCGTGATGCAGAATCTCTGATAACGTATGAGAACAACAGGAAGATACTCGAAAAAGCAAGAGATCATATTAACTGACATCAGTGTTAAAAGCTTCTCCAGACATTGTATAGTACAGGGTGGATTGAAATGAAAGAGCAACCAGAACAGATGCTTGAAGTATACCAGTTCGAGCAGTGTCCTTACTGCTCCAAGGTCAGGAAGAAGCTGACCGAGCTGGGTATAGACTTCATCGCAAGACATGTTGACCCGCATGATAGAAGCAGGGTCGAAAAGGTCTCAGGCCAAGAGAATGTGCCGGTTCTCAAGGATCCGAACACTGACACTATAATGCCTGAAAGCGACGATATAATCGAGTACCTTAACGAGCATTACGGCTAGACAAGGTCGTTCCTGAACATCTCTATTATTTCTTCCATTTCTTCGTCAAGGTCGACCGTATAGAGCTCGGTCTGAGTTTTGCTCAGAGAATCGAATATTATGATGTCTTTATCTTTCAGTTCTGAAAGCCGATCGGGTTCAGATACTGAGTCGACAAGTTCAGGCCATGAGAATACACAGGTAGTGTTATTCCATATCTCCTTGACCATTCTCAGGTTACCACTGGCTCTGACTCTCAGCTCAGGGTCTACATTGTAGCCTCGTTCTTCAAAGTAGTTCATACCTTTACTCAACTGTTCGGCGTTCTCGAGATACTTGTCCTCGATCCATTCGGGGTTGAGTGTGCTGACTCTTCCGGCCTCTACCAACTTGAGATCATCAGAATCAGGGTATGAAAGGAGTATATCCGCTCTTCCCTGGAGTTCATGGTCTGGTACCGGGTCCTCGAATATCCCTGGGTAGCCCTCATCCAGGGCAACAAGGCTGTAACCCTGTTCCACGTATTCCTGTGCTATATCCTCGAGTTCTTCCTCCCGGCTATCATATACTCCAGTGGACATGTTATTAGAGGGCAGTAACTAAACTTTAACTGTCTTCCTGTTTTCCAGTGACTTCGTTGATCACTGATTTCGCTAAAACCTGTTGAAAGCAGCTTTTGGGCCTGTTTTGGGTCTAAAAAGTAGAGGCGGATTAAAAGAGTGTGGGAAAAAGATTTCTCCATGGTACTAGACAGTCTATCGCAGAAGGAGAAGCAGAAGGTAACCGCTGGATTCGCAGTAGCGGTGATCCTGGCGCTGTTTGTCGGTTATGCTGGAGCCACTTACACGTCCACAGGAGTTTCATCAGCATCCAAAAGCAAGGTTCAGAAGGAGGTACAGTCGATGATGGATGCGCAGACACAGAAGCAGAGACAGCAGCTGCAGAGGATAGCAAGCAGCAACAGCAACTACACAAGCAGTGATCTATCCATCAATGCACAGGTCACCGGGGTGGAGCAGTCAAGGTTTAAATCGCTCTATAAGGTCATAGTCTCAGTCACAGGAAAAGTTCCTTCAAGGACAAAACCGGGTACTACACGTTCACTGAACCAGAAACAGACGCTCTACATCTCGAAGGATGGAAGATACCTGTTCAGGAAACCTACTGATCTGAAGAAGCAGACCAACTCAACAAGGAGCTCAGCGCCGACATCCGGTAACTGATCTCCTTATTTCCTTTCTTTTTCCATCGATGAAGAAAATGAGGGAAGGCCAGGAGGTTCTACTCCTGGGGTTTAATCGATGGAATTCAATTCCGAACTGAGGTTTGTTGATGTAGCTGATATTATCGTTATCTCTATCTTTACCTAATCTCTCTTTTATCTTGTCAAGCAAACCTTCTCTAGTTTCTATTTCAAACTGTTTTAGGTCTTGCTTGGCTTCTGAGGTTATTTCTACCACTAAGTGATCTCCTCTCTAACCTCTTCTAGAGACTGAGTTTCAACATCGCCCTGTTTGACTTTGATAGCTCTCAGAAGTAGTTCGGGGTCTAGTTCGTTGTCTTCTTCCAGTTTCTCTCTCAGTGCCTGTCTGATGTATTCTGAAGGGCTCTTGAAATTCTTTCTCTCAGCAGTCTCCTTAATTTCATCTTTCAATCCTTCTGGCACATCAACGCTTATTCTTGCCATTCCAAAATCTCACCACTTATATGATATTAATGTGATTAAGATATTAAGTGCTTTACGGTTCCTCAACAAGACTTCCTAGCAATCTATTGAATAATCTGAGAAAAAGATGATGAACATTTAGTTAAATGGACTGAAGTGGACCGGCCCTAGCTCGAAACCTATATTTACTGCGCTTCCTCTAAATAAATACTAGAGCTCAAGCTTTAAGTAGTCTTGGTAACAGAAACAACGCCATAG
>JBDGSN010000046.1:0-1467 GCA_042217505.1 Candidatus Nanohaloarchaea archaeon | reverse complement strand
GCTCCATGAACTCGGGCAGCTCCTGGTTGACTTCTTCAAGGAAGCTGTCGATGCGGTCCTCGACATTCTCACCCTTCAGGAAGAGAGAGTCGGTATTGTGGACTAAAATTAAACCTTCTGCATCGACAAAGTTGTGGCGACCCTGAACTTCAATATCATAGACGCTTCCCCCTTCATTTTGAACGACCTCTTTATTGTTTATGCGAGCAGGTGTAAAAGACCAGTCGCTGTAAGCAGGATCTCTAGGCGCTGTATTTCTTATCGACTTTATCTGAGGTTTGTCTGCTCTATATTTGTAGGAGACATCACTCAATTCTCTATCATACCTGTTTAGGCCTTCCGATACCTGCTTAAGCAGGTAATGAACTTGGTTAGCCAGAGAAGAGCTTTTGGTGGAGAAACGAACGTTATCCGAGCTGTAGCGTTCGTCAATCTCTTTCTCGATGGAGCCATCGGCATCGGTGTAGCCTTCCAGAAAGCTTCTCTTCAGGCTTTTCGAACCGTTAAGAATTACTCCCGGAACCTCCTTCCCCGCACTCCCTCTACCGGCTCCCAGACCATCAACCATCAGGTCAACTAATGGTCTGCGCTGGATGCGGTAATAGTACATCTTGTTGCCTGTTCTTTCATCAGTGCTTTCGATTATCTCGAAACTTTCTTCGAGAACGTCGTCAAAGTAGTCCTTTACCCTCTCCAGCAGCTCCCGGTTCTGGCCTCCAAAAGATATCATCTCCTTTCCTCCCTTCGTGGCCGAACCATCACCACAGTAATAACCTAGCACCCAGGCGAGTTCCTTTGTTATGTCCCAGTACCGGGGAATCCTGCCTGTTTTCGCGTTGCTCCCGCCGATAAACTCATGCCTGGATTCAGCCTCCTCCAGCACCACCTTTCTATCTGAATGTTCAGAGTGAACATGAGAAGCCAAGTAATACTCTTCACCACAGTAAGGGCACTCTCCTGTCTCTCCAGAGGAGAATCTCCTGTCATCGATATAGGCTCTCAGGTAATCACGCCCGTAATCAAGCTTCGCCAAGTCAAGGGTATCGCCAGCAGAATAGATAGGTTCTTCATCAACAGTATCCGTTAGAGAAACCAGATAGTCCCCCTCCTCTAAATCGCTTGCATCCGCCAGCTCTATCGTGCCATCGTAAGTATAAACAGAATGCTGCGGCGTAACAACTGTTCGACCGCGATTGGTATCGAACCTCAACAGCTCATCCTCATGACTGTGAGAGATTCCTCTCTCCACTTGATGGAACTCTACTGATTCATCCTCGATATCGAATGCCAATGTTTCATACTCCTGCGGATTTCTCTCCTCAATCAGCTCTCCTATAGGCAGAAACTCTATCTTACCAGAGCTATCTCTCACAATCACCTCTCGATCGTAGGGGAGACTATCACCATAGACGACCTCGAAGCCCTTCTCTTCGGCCTTCTCCAGCGCCTCCTGGATGTGCTTCCTGC
>JBDGSN010000045.1:0-6197 GCA_042217505.1 Candidatus Nanohaloarchaea archaeon | reverse complement strand
GGGTGTGTGCATGAAAAGCCGGATCGTTCACAAAAAACCGTAAGTGTTCATGAAATGCATATTATGATATTATGTAATCACAGATATTAAATCGTAAATAAATCTACAATCGTTGCATTATAGAATCGTGGTTTTATAAACCGCCAAAAGACATTTTTGTATATACTGGAGCTAGATGGCAAAGAAAACCACGAGCATAAGGATAGATAAAGAGATTTGGAAAGAAGCAAAGAAACAGTGTATAGATGAAGAAATAGAACTATCTGAATACATCTCAAAACTAATCAAAGAAGATTTAGGTCTAAAATTATAGTATGACTAAATACGAAAATTTAGATGCCAGTACGGAACTTGAACAAGAGATAGCTTCTGATTTAGAGTCTGCTTTCTCAAAAAGAGGAGTAGAAGTTGAACACTTAGGAAGTAAGAAAAGTCATGCTCCTCCAAATAAACCAGATATTCTCCTAAAAAATGATTCCACAGTAATCACAGTGGAGCCTACTAAATCCACGGGGGCATCACAGGACAGAGAGTTCAACGCAATTCGGGAACACTTACAAGAAACCGATCAAGATAATCCTGAAAAACAGTCCTACTGTATTTTCGTCTCTCCTGAGACATCAAGTAGAATGCTGGATTCTATAGAAGAACACAATTTCCATAGAAGAAATCAGGAAGCTATGAAAATACTTCCGCTCTCCTTCGATACACTTGAAATAATCGTAAATAAGCTCTCAGGTTCTGTAGCAGATGCCTATCCATTTGAACAATTCCTGGAGCTGTTCTCACGTCATTCCGAGTTTATTGACGATCAGAGAATCAAGAAGTTAATTTCCAAGGAGCTATTCGAAGACGATCAAGAACTCGAAGAAGAGATAGAAAGAGAGGAAAAAGAAAGAGATCAAGAGTTGCTCGAAAATTTAATCGAAGACTTGGAAAATCTAGAAGACTACTTAAGGGAACAAGGAATAGCAACAGGAGAAAAAGCAATTGATACCCTCATTTATCTAGTATTCATCAAACTGTACGAAGAAAGAAGGGTAAGAAAAGGAGACGGTCCTAACAGGCTAAAGAAAAACCATTTCCAGAATTTCAAGAAAAACCAGAAAGCAGATGTTAGGAGAGAAGATAAGGCGATCCATGAACTTTTCAATACAATAAAAAGCGAGGAGGAATTCCATGAGACAGGAATGTTCAGTGATAGAGACAGACTACCAGAAGAACTGACTGACAACTTTATACTTGACAAAGTAATGCCTGTTTTCAATAAATACAATTTCCTAGGGACAAAAATTGACGCTTTAGGTGCTGTTTATGAAGTTCTAGCTCTCAGGGCAAATAAAGATGTTAAGGTAGGACAGTTCTTCACCCCTGAAAATATAGTTGACTTCATGGTTAATTTAGCAGACCTCGACATTGAAGATAGAGTCTTAGATCCTGCTTGCGGAACTGGGCGATTCCTGATAGAGGCTATGCAAAAAATGTTAGATGAGGTTGATAAGTCAAGCGTAAGAGGGAAGGAGAAGAAGAAAGAGGATATTAAGCACAATCAACTTTTCGGATCAGACATAGATAGCAGGATTGCAAAGATCGCAAAGATGAATATGTGGATTCACGGAGATGGAAAGACAAACATTCTGAAGCATAACGGCTTGAAATTAAATGATGTTGACTTCGATGGAGGAACTTTCGAAAATTCCACAGATGTGATTTTGACCAACCCTCCACTAGGCAAATTAAATTACAAAGAAGGTTACAATAAAGAATTTAGAGAGCGTATGAAGCCAGTTCTACCTGTTAAGAACACTACCAAAGATAGACTGGACACGATAAAAGACAGGTTAAAGACGCACAAAGAAGAAAAAAAGGAAATGGAGAACAGGCTTGAAAACTTGAAAGAAACCAAAGAAGTAAAGGAGTATCTCAAGCTTTCTGATAAAGGAAATCTTACATCCCAAGAGAAGGAAAGACTTGAGGAATTGGAAGATTTAGAGGATGTAAAAGACTTTGAGCGGCTTCCAGGTAAAATAAGTCGTAAGCAGAAGACAATTGATAGAAATGAAGAAGAGAAAAAGGAGTTGGAAGTCCAGATTAAGAAAGGGAATTCTGAGTATGAGATAACAGGCACCAAGATCAAAGGAGGCGGTCTTTTCCTAAAAGTGGCTGAGGAATATCTTGATACAGATAGAGATCCTGAAGCTCCCCCTGAATGGAGAGGAGGCAAACTGGTTACTGTTCTTGATGAAGGAATACTCAACACCTCACAATACAAAAGAGTAAGGAGATACATCAAGGAGAATTTTTACATAAAAGCAATGATCTCCTTAACTTCGGATACTTTTGTGCCGGTATCAAATACCAACACCAAAACATCCATCCTGTATGCGATAAAAAAAGAAAACAAAAGCGACAAACAGAAGGAACCTATTTTTTTCGCCCATGTGGATAAGGTCGGTCTGGATACCAAGGGGAAGGCTTGTGATAATCATCTAAGAGATGTTCTAGATAAATTCTCGGAGTTCAAATCGGCAGTAAAGGAGTCTTACAAAGAAAAAGAATTTAGAGAAGATCTTTTCCAAAATAAGGAGATAGAAACAGAGATTGAGGTAGAATGATTAAAGACTCTACAAACGTCTATATCAAACCTTCAGAAGCCGTGGAGCAGAGGATAGATTTCGTCCATAATCACCCTAATCTAGATATACTGAAAGATCTAAAGTCACATACACCATACGAAGTTGAAAGGCTAGGTGGTGAAATTAGAGATGAACCTTTAATCGAAAAAATAGCTAGCGGTTCTACACCCAGAGGCATAAACTACCTTGATGAAGGCATTTACTTTCTCGGAGCAGGCAATATATTAGAGAACAAACTAGATTTAGAAGAAGTATCCTTAATTGATTCCGAAGTACACGAGAATCGGCTAGAATCATCTCAACTAAGCCAGGGAGACGTACTAATTACAATGGCAGGTACAATAGGAAGATGCTGTGTATATACCAGAGAAGACGCTGCGAATATCAACCAAGCTATAGCCAAAGTTGAGGTAAACGAAAATATTCTACATCCAAAATATCTATCTCTATACCTCAATTCTGAGTTTGGTCAGAAGGGATTCTGGAAATACAGACATGATGTCAGTCAACCTAATATCAACACTGAAGAAATACAGAAAATCAAGATAGTAGTTCCTCCACTAGATAAGCAGAGAAAAATTGTGGAGAGAGCTGAGAAGGAACTAGAGATAAAGAGGGAATTTGAGGAAGAAGAGGAAAGAATCCGAGAAGACGCTCCTAATAGATTCTTAGACGAGCTTAATATAGAAGTAGATAGCAAGCCTAGCATGTTCTTTGAAACTCAAAGAGAAGATACAGGCTTCTATACATCATATCCTTCAGAAATAGAGGAGCTACGACTGGACTACTTTGCCCATCATCCGAAAATGAGGCTTCTTCAAGAAGCAAAGGAGAAAATTAACTTTGTCAAGCTTGAAAGCATTTGTGAGGATTCTATCAGAAGAGGAACCCGGCCTGAATATTCTGAAGAGGGAGATATTATGGTTATTAAGACAGCCGATCTGAAAAGTTCTCACATAAACTATGAGGATACACGAAGAGTTTCTAAAGAGTTTTTTGAAGAAAATGAGGAGGCTCAAGTCAGAAGGGGAGATGTGCTTGTATGCTCGACAGGGTTGGGTTCGGTAGGTAAAGTTGATGTCTATGATAAAGACCACAAGGCTGTTGTTGACGGTCATATATCAATTTTGAGGACGGATAAGAACTACAATCCTTATTTCCTTGCGTTTTTTCTTAGATCATATCTAGGAAAACTCCAGTTTGAGAAATGGTTTAGTGGAGCTTCGGGACAGATTGAGATCCAGCCTGAAGATTTATCTCGGTTTTTAGTTCCATCACCGGAAGAATATGATTTAGCCAAGCAGAATAGAATTTCACAGGATATTCAAGAAGAGTATGAGAAAGCTCTGGAACTCAGGGAAAAGGCAGAGAAGAAACTTTCTGATTTAAAGAATCAGTTCCAGAAAGAAATAGAACAATAGTTTGTCGGAACTAGAGGAATGTTCCGCCTTGCTTCTTAAAGGCTTCTTGGACAATGAAATCCTGAAACCATCTATACAGGTGGAAAACACTTGAGAAACACCTCAATTAAATATTTAACTCACCAAAGGGTATTAGAGCTTGAAAAGATGATCAAAAGTTAGTCTATGACAGACTACTTCGTAATAGACGTTGAAACAGTCCCCTTAGACTTTGATGCATATCTAGAAGCTCAGGAAGACGGTAATTTTCTCAACCCTGTTGACTCTAGGATAATAGCTGCAGGCATAAGGCACGACGGTGAAAACCATATTTTTATCGGAGAAGATGAGGAGGAAATCTTAGAGGAATTCTGGATTAAGTGGGGTGGAATAAAGAAAGGTGCAGATGAGAAAAAAGTAGTTGGTTTCAATATCAAAGATTTCGACATGCATATGCTTGTAGGTAGAAGTCTTGCCAACGAGATAGGTGTCATGTCTTTCACTAAAGGAGACCTTATAGATCTCCGAGAAAGCCTTAGCTGCTTTGGATGGAGACCGAAAGGAACGCTAGAAGACTATGCTGAGTTAGCAGGTGTTGAGACCCAGGAGACAGAGAGTAGTAAGATACCTCACATGGCAAAGGATGATGAGATAGAGAAAATTAAGAACCACTTAAAGGCAGATTTAAGGATTACAGACGAGCTTTTCCAAAAATCCAGGGATTTGAATATAACTAAGATAGATAAGTGGTAATGACCTCCGACTATACTAACGTAAACTCCAAGCTTAAAGAAGCACTTCTCTATGTCCTCCAGAGCTTTGAGGATATAGAGGAAGTTGGAATGACCAAGCTAAGCAAGCTACTCTACTTCGCAGATTTCAACTATTACAAAGAGAATTTCGAGCCTATCACTGGAGAGACATACATACGAGAAGATCACGGACCTTTAGCAACCGAACTTTACGATGCAGTTGAGGTTCTAAAAGATGAAGGCAGGCTATTCGCAGAGAAAAAACCTATAGAAAACAATGTGGAAAAATGGGTGTTCGAGGTACAAGATTCACCTGAGTTCCAGACTCTAGATGAATCGGAGAAAAGGACTCTCTCTGAAGTTGTTTCAAGGTTAGGAAACTTATCCTCTTCGGAACTAGCCGAGCTCTCACACGAAGATAATCCTTGGCAGGTTACGGAGCCAATGGAGCCTATAAATTATGACTTGGTTTTCTATCGATCCGAAGAAGTGGAAGAGAAGGTTGAATAAGCGATGTCAGAGTACGAAGTAATAGAATTCTCGGGGTTCAATTCGTGCTATGAAGACGTGCTGAAGGACTACAGGAACAGTTTTCCAGAAGATTTTCAGGCGATAAAACAGACCATAAAGGGGCAATTGGAGGAATACAATATAGAGCCGAAGCAAGTTACGGGCGACACTTATAGAATTCCTATGGGTGAAAGGTTCAGGTTCAAAGCATTGAAGACATATATGATGATAAAAGAAGCTCAATCAGATATAGGGCGATTAGTTTGGATTTTTGATGAGGAATTGAAGAATATACTTCTGGTAGAAGTTTATCATAAGAATGATAGAACGAATCACAATGAAGAGAGAATTGCGAGGGCTCACAATGAGTATTATGAGGAGTACTATGAAGGTGATGGAAATGAATAGGTATGAATTATTCTTCTCCGAAGTCTTGCTCTAGTTTAGTACGCACCCATTTGGATAGATTCAGTCCGTTCTTTTCTATAATCTCGAAGTGTTTTGGATATAGACGGATACTGGTCTGTTTAAGTTCCTGGTCTTCTTCAGACATCGACAATCACCGATATACCTGTATATCGTTAGGTATCTTTATAAGAGTTATCTTACAATTACGATATACAACGATATACATAGATACACAAAAAGGTGGTTCAAAATCCGAGAAACATCACGAAAACAAAGGCTGGAGGACTTGAGGAAGTTGGCTAGAGATGGTAGTATAGAGTACGAAGGCAGAGAACCTAATGACCGAGACTGGTCAGCCATCAATAAAGCAGGGCATAATGAAGCCTCCGCCTTCAAACATCTACTAGCTACATTAGTCAATGAGCTAGAAGACGGTCAGAACCGGGGCAGAGGTCGCAACGGAATCGACACACGAGACATGATTTTCAACA
>JBDGSN010000044.1:0-31345 GCA_042217505.1 Candidatus Nanohaloarchaea archaeon | reverse complement strand
AACTTGACAGATCTTCCTTCAGGAAGTGAGCGGTGCTTCTCGATCTCTGCCTTTCTGACACCGGTATCGATAATGGAGAGCTTGACCAGGCATTTCGACCAGTAGCGGGGAACGTCTCTACCGACCAGTTCAAGCTCGTTCTCGTCGAAGGATGTGTATACCTGATTGGTCACGAGTATCGGCATATCATGTTTCCGTGCTATCTTTGAAAGCTCTGAGAACTGCTGTGAAAGCCTCTGGTTAACCTCCGCAACCTTGTCGCCGGTTGCCTGTAAACGGTAGAGCGATACCATGGAGTCGATCACTATAAGATCTGGTTCTTCCTCCTCCACAAGACCTTCAAGCGCCATGGTGCGCTCCTCCTGCTCCTTGAAGTCAACCGGTTCCATGACCATCATGTTCTCAAGCGCATCATCACTGGCTATCTGGGTGAATCTTTCAGCGGATAAACCTTTCTCTGTATCTATATAGATGACCTTTTCACCGCTCTCTGCAACGCTAGCAGCTACCTGTACGCAGAAGTTTGTCTTTCCGGAACCGGACTCACCGAATATATTGGTGATCAGTCCTTTCTCCACTCCCCCGTTCAGCAGCTCGTCAAGCGGTTCGCTGCCAGTGGAAACTCTTTCGACCTTCACAACAAACCAGTTCTTTCAAACTCTTTTATCCCTACTGTGTCACACAAGAAAAAAGATTTTATCAGAGAGGTCAGGAAGGTTTTCCTATGCCCCAGAACCCATATCTCGTTTTTGCGCTTCTTGCATCTGTTTTCTGGGCGATCACGAATATAATGGACAAGAATATACTCAAAAACCATATCCAGAACCCGAAGATGACCGTGTTCTTCACTTCTGTCTTTGCCGCACTCCTGTCGCTTATAATACCTTTTTCCGGCTTCTCCATAGCAACTTCACTTCGTTTAATCATATTGAGCATGGTGATCGGAGTAGTCTACATCAGCGCAACTTTTCTTTACATGAAGGCTTTGAGCCTCGAGGAGGTCTCCCGTATCGCCCCCGTTATGAGTATCAGTCCCGTCTTTGTAGTTATTCTGGGCGCATTCTTCTTGAACTAGCTATTCTCCATTCTAACCTACCTGGGCATCCTGCTTGCTGTATCCGGTTCCGTGATAATGTCCTCAAGAGGTCCCGGAAAAAGCTTTTTCCGGTTTAAGTCGAACAGAGCTTTCTGGATAATAATTTTCGCCAGTTGCTATTCGCGGTGTACGCTGTATCCTTCAAATGGGTTTTAGGCGAGGGAATCTACTGGAATATTTTCTTCTGGTCTCGTATAGGCGGTCTTGCTTCAGTATTTCTACTTTTATCCAGCCTTGAGACCGGTAAATCAGCTATCGAGACAGCAAAGTCATTCAGGCAGAAAAAGCTCCATATGCTAGGTCTAAGCGAGCTAGCAAACAGTTTAAACGAATTCTTCAAGGCTTTAGCATTATCGCTTGGTCCTGCCGCACTGGTGCAGACCGTCGTAGGCGTTGAGCCACTGATAGTGATTATTCTCGCCTCTTTACTGGGATGGTTCGGCCTCGATCTGGGAGACGATCTTTCCCGTAAAACCTTATCATGGAAGCTTCTGGCGATAGCATTGACCGTGATCGGCATCTATCTTCTATCCCGATGAATGTTTTTTACTCACGTCAACAAAAACTGTTTAAATGTTATCAACTAAAAAACAAGATATGCCAGAAGAGGCTGTCCTGATAACCTACAACACCTGTAAGGAGAAGTTCGAATCGGTCTATGAGCGGAACAAGTTCTACCGAGGACTGTTCGGCTACAAGCAGACAGTCAGGAAAAACGGGAAGACCTACAGATACGAAAAAGATGGTTTGATGGATGAAATCCCTAACACACGGATAGATGATTCCGTGTTCATCGTTACCGGGGAAAACGTTTCCGAGATAATCGATTACTTTAACGAGTGGGGCGAAAAAATATCTCATCACAGGTTCACAGTTCTGATCGACAATCAGGACATACTTGACAAGATCAAAGGTGATACTCAATGACTGAAGATAACGAAGATAACAAGGTAAAGCTGAGAGTTGGAGAAGTACCTCCAAACGCTCAACAGGATATCGGACGTGGGATCGTCCGGATCGATTCAAAAGTTATGGAAGAACTCAACGTGACCGAGGGAGAAGCAGTTATGCTTACCGGCGACAGAGATACTGTAGGCCGGGTAGCAAGAAGCTATCCTGCGGACAAAGGCCTGGGGATCGCCAGGATGGACGGTTACATGCGTAAGAACGCAGGGACCTCGCTGGGAGAAAACGTGGAGGTATCACGTGCAGAGCTCAAGGAAGCTAAAAAGATTACTTTAGCACCCGCTGAAGAAGGCGTGATGATACAGGTAAACAATCCTAACGTGTTCAAAAGGGCTTTACACGGCCGTGCTGTCATGCAGGGAGATATAGTCGTACCTGATGACGGGAACAACCGCCGGAAATCGCTTTTCGATGAAGTATTCGATATGGAAGGCGACCAGTTCCGTTTCACCTTCCCAGACACCAAGCTGGCAGTCGTATCGACAAAACCTAGCGGACCTGTGAAGATAACAGAGCAGACAGAGATCGAGATGAAAGAACAGGCTGTCGACCATACAGAACAGCAGAAACCTGTGCGCGTGCCAGAAGTCACCTACGAGGACATCGGAGGACTTGAAAACGAGATCCAGCAGGTAAGAGAGATGATCGAGCTACCTCTGAAACATCCAGAAGTGTTCCAGCAACTCGGTATCGACGCTCCGTCAGGAGTACTACTCCATGGACCACCAGGAACCGGTAAGACTCTTCTAGCGAAAGCAGTGGCGAACGAAGCGGATGCGACGTTCCTATCGATTAACGGCCCTGAGATAATGTCCAAGTACTACGGGGAATCCGAAAAGCAGCTGCGTGAAAAGTTCGAGGAAGCACAGGATAACTCTCCAGCAATCATATTCATAGACGAGATCGATGCGATCGCATCCAAAAGAGATGAAAGCGGCGGAGAAGTCGAGAGAAGAGTTGTCGCACAGCTACTATCCTTGATGGATGGACTCGAGGAAAGAGAGAACGTCATCGTTATAGCTGCTACGAACCGTGTCGACGCTGTAGACCCTGCTCTTAGACGTGGGGGTCGTTTCGACCGTGAGATCGAGATCGGTGTACCTAACCGTGAAGGACGCAAGGAGATCATGCAGATCCACACCAGGAACATGCCTCTCACAGAGGAAGTAGACCTTGATGAGATCTCGGAGAAGACCCATGGATACGTAGGAGCTGACCTCGAAGCTGTCTGTAAAGAGGCAGCTATGTCCGTACTTAGAAGGCATCTTCCTCAGATAGATCTTGACGAGGAGATACCTAGCGAGGTCATGGAAAAGCTGAAAGTTGATCCACAGGCGATGACCGAAGGGATACGTAAGGTAGAGCCAAGCGCGATGAGAGAGGTCATGGTGGAAGTACCGAAGGTCTCATGGGATGATATCGGAGGCCTCGAATCCACCAAAGAACAGTTACAGGAGATGGTCGAATGGCCGCAGAAATACCCTGAAAGATTCGACAGGATGGGTATCGATGTTCCTAGAGGAATCCTGCTTTACGGACTGCCCGGAACAGGTAAGACCCTTCTAGCGAAAGCAGTCGCCAACGAAGCAAATGCCAACTTCATCTCCATCAAAGGACCAGAAGTTTTCTGTCTTTCAGGCGACACACCTATAGTCACCGATTTCTGCGGTAGAAGAACTATTGAAGAGTTCTACAGCAGGGCTAAAGAGGCAAGTAAGAAAGTGCACGAGGATGACAAGAAGACCGTGTATGAACCTCAAGAAGAAATCAAGACCAAAGGCATCAAAGACGGAGAGATAGTAGACTCAAAAGTTGAGAGGTTCTACAGCATACAGGTTCCTGAGAGCTTCCGATTCAGCTTCGAAGACGGATCATCTATCCATGTCTCGGGCAACCAGCCATTCTATACTAAGGATGGATGGAAGAAAGCCGAGGACCTGGAGCAAGGAGAGAAAGTGGCAGCTCCTTCTGAAGTGCAGGCCTTCCGAAGAGATAGGCTTGAATGGGATCAGCTTGATCAGAATAAGTTCTACTTGGAGAAAAATGGCGATCTAAAACCTTTAGAGGAGGCAGAGATCGAAGGAGAAAATCAGCTTACATACGCAAGAAAGCTGACCTCTGAGGAGAAGACCATTCAGATACCTGAAGAACTCAACGAAAGATTCTCCGAACTTCTGGGATGGATAGCAGCTGAAGGGCATATCTCAGAGGATGAAGTAAGAATAGCAGCTGAAAATCCGGAGAATAGAGAAAGAATTCGAGATCTGCTTGGAGAAATATTCAACACCGATAGAATCAACGAAAGGGAAGACGGATTCGCTGTCTATTCCAGGGCCTTTGTAGAACTTCTCCATCAAGGCTTCGATTTCCCGAGGAAAGAGAAGACAGGGACCGTTGGCGTTCCTGGAATGCTTTTCAAAGCCTCAGAAGAGAACTGGAACGGTTTCCTAAGAGGAGCCTACCGAGGAGACGGCTTCATAGGCAAGAAAAAGATTGAGTACTGCTCAAAGAGCCAAGAACTTGTTAATGGAGTAGCTACTTTGCTCCGTTTCAAGGGATTCACACCGAAGAAGTTCGAAGACCAGAAAGGATACTTCCATGTCAACATCAGTGGAAAAGGAGAGATCTCCCAATTTAGAGCTGAAGTCATGGGGGAAGACCTCGAAATTCAGCAAGACAATCGGAACAAGCAACGGCCTATGCCTGAGATGAAAGATGAAGTGAAAGAACTGAGAGACAATCTGAGAATGACCTATGGAAGAGATATCAAGGAAGGTCTAATAGCTCCAATTACAGAGAGAGACCAGAAGTTCGGACAAAATCGAGCAGACAGACTTCTTCAGGCATTCAAAGAACGAGTAGAAGAAGTAAGAGAACTTGAAATAGAGAGATCCGTAAAAAGCCTGAGAGAAGCAAAGGATGTCTTGAAAATTACCTGGCCAGAACTTGAAATGGAGCTAGACTACAATCCTAAATATCAGCTCAGTCGAAAGGACGAGTTCGGCGAGAAACACGAAGATATCAGAGCTTACATGGAACGGGTCAGAGACAGCATCCTATCAGATGAGAACAGGGAAAAACTGTACAAACTGGAGACCGCAACCCAGAACCTCATCTGGAAGGAAGTAAACTCCAAAGAGGCAGAAGGAGAAACCACCATGTATGACTTAGAGACCAGCACAGGTAGCCTACTAGGAGGCGAGACACCGCTCATGCTCCACAACTCAAAATACGTAGGAGAATCCGAGGAAGCCGTACGAGAGATCTTCCAGAAGGCACGGCAGGTAGCACCTTGCATCGTTTTCATCGATGAGATAGACTCCATCGCACCTAAGAGAGGTTCAAGATCAAGTGATTCAGGGGTCGGTGACAGGGTTGTAAACCAGCTACTGACCGAACTGGATGGGGTCGAAAGCCTTGAAGGAGTCACGATCATAGCTGCGACGAACAGACCGGACATGATCGATCCAGCCGTCTTAAGACCTGGAAGACTTGACAGGTCGATGGAGGTCGAGATCCCTGATGAGGAGGCAAGGAAGAAGATCTTCGAGGTCCACACCGAGAATATGCCTCTCGCCGACGATGTATCCATCGAGGAACTTGCAGAGGAGACCGAGGGATACGTCGGTTCAGACATAGAATCGATATGTAGAGAAGCCGGTATGAACGCATTGAGAAACGATGTAGAAAGCGATGAAGTCACACGCCAGGACTTCGAGGATGCGATAGACAACGTCAGACCGACCGCTACCGATGACAACATCGAGGAGTACCAACGTATGATGGAGAAACTTCAGAAGATCGAGAGCGGAGAACCGGAGGGAAGTCCGGATTACTACGCCTGATCTGAAACACAGGCCGGGGATAACCACCCCGGCACGCAGTTTCTATCTCACCACCTTCCACCTTATAAAAAATCGTCGATTAACTATTCTGCATGAGCGATGAGCATAAATGCCCGGAATGCGGGCGGATCTTTGATTCAGAAAGAGGGCTTCATATCCACCAGAGCCAGACCCATAAAAGTGACGGAAAATCTGAAAACGGTGACGATGATACAGCGGTCAAGAACTCTTCCCGCCAAGAGAAGCCTGCAAACGACATCCCATTGAGCATCGGGCAGGCACTCATCGCAGTATTCATACTCGGACTGGCCGTTGGTTTTTCAGGAGGATTCGTGGCAAACTCTTTCATGAATGCAAATATGCTCACAGGCTCGCTCGGATCTCCCGGCACTCAGAACTCCGGCTCGCCTTCTAATAATGGCGTAGTCGATCTGAAGAAGACTGATTACCCTTACAAGGGACTTGAGAACGGTGTAGGTTCAGGAAACATAACCACTGGCAATACCACTGCGAACGTTGAAGGCGATCCATACCTTGGTTCACCTGACGCACCTGTCAAGATGGTGGCATACGAGGACTTCGAGTGTCCGTTCTGTAAGACACTGAATGTAGGTGTGAGAGCAGCGATGCCGGAGGTTAGAAGCAACTACATCGAGACAGGGAAGGTCCAGTACTACTTCAAAACATTCCCACTCACCCGGATACATCCATGGTCGGTAAAATCAGGTGTAGCAGCAGAGTGTGCGCTTGACCAGTCAACGGATGCGTTCTGGATATTCAAACACGGTTTCTACGAGCAACAGGATGCGCTTAATAGCGCTTACAAGCAGAACCCTGATCTATTTGATAAAACGATGAACAGGTGGGCTGAACAGGTCGGTCTTGACACACAGAAGTTCTCCCAGTGCTACAGCAACCAGGAGCATATCAGCGAGCTTCAGGCCGATACAAAGCAGGGAGTCGCAAAGGGAGTCTCCGGAACACCTACAGCCTTCATCAACGGTCAGAAGATTGTCGGAGCCCAGCCCTACAGCAGGTTCAAGTCGGTGATAGACTCCGAACTCCAGTAAAAACGATGAACACTAAAAGACAAACACAGCAGCTGAAAGAAGCATTAAAAGCGGCTTTATGGCCGCCCAAGGCTCTTTCAGTCACATTGATTCTCTCCGCATTTATCTTCGTAGCCATGATGCTGCTTTCCTTCCCCGGGTACAGCATCCAGATGTTCTCAGCCGGTACTGGTTACTGGTGGATGGCGATCAAAGCTTTAACCCAGAACACCATTGCGAGCAACGGTTACACAGGACTCATGGTCACTATCAGCTATGCTGCTTTAACCGCTATAGCGTTCACGAATATCGCTTTGCAGCTTAAAGCCGGAGGACTCTCGAAGAAAGGCATACTGAGCGTAGGACCAGGATTCCTGGTCACTGGATGTGCTGGCTGTGGAGCCGGACTGATCGGTTTCATGGGTTTCGCAGGAGCGCTCTCCCTTATGCCGTTCGGAGGCGCCTCACTGAAACTGCTCGGGGCAGCGCTTATACTCTACTTCCTGGCGGAAAACGGGAATCCTCGGGTCTGCAACCTTAACGTCGAGTAGTCACCGTGTTCTCATCTTCGCCAATAATCACTGTGTGCTCTGCCTGGGCGACTATACCGCCTTCGACTTCTTTCAGTATATCGTATGAGTGGACGACATTCGCATCGACCAGTTTCTTCATCGCCATCCTCTGTCGTGCACCGTAGTCGTTGAACCATCTTGTCGTGAAAGGAAGCCCCCGGTAGTTCTTGATCTCACCCAGAAGCTTTCTCTGCACTCTTCCCCTGACACTGGTATCGTGTTCGAGCTTGTAGATGTTGCCGGGTTTTCCGCCTCGGATCTTTCCGCTTCCTGTTGTTATGAACGGTTCTATGGCGACAGCATCTCCTGCTTCGAAGACATGATCTGAACCGTTGTCAACGTTAGGTATGGACACTCCTGCGTGCTGAGTGTACCTTCCGAGGTAGTGGCCGGTAAGGTTCCTGACCGGTTCGTACTCATCCGGTATCTGCTGCTCGACGTATGCACCGAACTCTGAAACGGTTATACCTGGTTCAAGATACTCTAGAGCGGCTTCTAGAACCTTCTCGACATCATCGATGATCCCCTGGTGTTCGCCCGAAGGATTTACTGTCAAAGCAGTATCAGCTATGTATCCGTTCGAGTGAGCCCCGATATCGACTTTCACCACATCGTCAGCCCGAAGCTTTCTATCATCGCCTGGTTCTGGGGTGTAGTGGGCGGCTTCATCATCTATAGAAAGGTTAACTGGAAAAGCTGGGTGGCAGCCCTCTTCTCTTATCAGGGATTCCAGCTCATCAGCTATCTCGATAAGAGGTCTACCTGCTTCTGTTATCTCCCGGGCTTTCTTCCTTGCTTTCTGTATGGCCTTCCCAGCCTTTACGTAGTTCTCACGTGCTTCTTCATCCATCTTTAACGCCTCGCAACTCCGGTCTCCCTGGCAGCTTTCTCGACTTCCTCTGCGATCTTCATCGCAAGCTCTCTGTCAAGG
Organism: Candidatus Nanohaloarchaea archaeon; assembly: GCA_042217505.1. GTDB lineage: Archaea > Nanohalarchaeota > Nanosalinia > Nanosalinales > Nanosalinaceae > JBDGSN01. The sequence goes on along the minus strand of JBDGSN010000044.1, from coordinate 22,886 downwards.
GTCTCCGGCACTATAATTTCTTTCTCTGGCTCCTTGAACTTTCTTATGGCCTCAGAAGCTGCCAGCTTCATCTCCTCGTTGATATCGCTGGCTCTTGCATCGAGTGCTCCACGGAAGACTCCTGGAAACGCAAGCGAATTGTTGACCTGGTTCGGGAAATCGCTTCTACCAGTCCCGACTATCTCAGCTCCGGCTTCTCTTGCGTCTTCCGGCATTATCTCAGGTTCAGGGTTCGACATGGCGAAGACTATCGAATTATCGTTCATCGACTCCACCATCTCTTTAGAAACTATGCCGCCTGTTGAAAGACCGATGAGAACATCAGCATCATTCATCGCATCTTCAAGACTTCCCTGCTCTTCGCTTGCAAGCGTTTTCTTCGCCAGCTCCCTCTTGTATCTATTACCTTCATCAGTCCTGAGGATACCTGAGCTGTCAACCGGAACTATATTTTCTGCACCAGCACTCATAAGGAACTCTGAGACCGCTATACCGGCCGCTCCTGCACCAAGAACCACTATGCGAGAGTCCTCAATATCTTTATCCACAATACCCAGGGCGTTTCTCAACGCTGCGAGAACGACGATGGCTGTTCCATGCTGGTCATCGTGGAACACAGGGATATCAAGCTCGTCCTTCAGCTTCTCCTCTATCTTAAAGCACTCAGGCGCCTTAATATCCTCAAGATTTATACCGCCGAAAGTAGGTTCTATCGCTTCAACATGATCTACGATATCCTCTACTGTATCCGCATTAAGACAGATAGGGAATCCGTCGACGTCACCGAACTTCTTCATCAGGTTAGCCTTACCTTCCATAACCGGCATCGATGCTTCCGGACCTATATCGCCTAGACCCAGTACAGCCGAACCATCTGATACAACTGCTACAAGATTTCCTTTACTGGTGTACTCGTATGCATTATCATCATCTTTCTCGATCTCTACGCACGGCTCAGCGACTCCGGGTGTGTAGACCAGGTTAAGGTCTTCGACACCCTCTATATCCACGCTGGGCTCAACGGAGATTTTTCCCGGGTTCTTCCTGTGCAGATCCAGTGTTTTATCCCTGTCAACCATAGATATCAATCAGGACATGGAACATTCTAAACTCTTATGCCATTTCTCCAGAGATAAATAACTCCAGCTTCAAATAAAAACCTATGGAACCTAACGCATTATTCTTCTACCTGGAGGATCCCGGCGGATTCGAGGAAGGCTACGTGATAGACCTGGAAAAGGTCATCGCAAACGAAGACGCCGAGATACCGCTTGAAAGAGAGCAGGAAGATCTCCTGATAGATGTATTCAGGATGGATGAATATGACTTCACCAGATCAGAGTTCAGCGAACATCCGATAGACTACCACGAGTACAGTATCGCGAGAGAAGGTTCCAGAGATCTAGACCTACAGTTCCCACATATCTACGATCTTGCTGAAACTGCACTCCAGGTGCACACAGAAACAGTTCTTTCCGACCGATACAGCTACAAAGACGGCGACTCAGAGTCCGTCGATGAACTTTGCGAGTTCGGTGAAAACCTGGATCCTGGAGAGGAAGAATCAAGGGAAAACTTCCTGGAAAAGGCCGAAGAGTTCGATATATCAGAGTTAATAAGGATAGACCGGTTCCGTGAAGACCTCAAAGTGGTCCCCGGTCATACAGAAATCTAATCTTTCTCTGTTTCTTCCCTGGTCAACGCTATATCCGCTATGTAGGCTTTCTCGTTCCTTAGGATCAGCGGGTTGAGGTCTATCTCCGTTATCGAATCGTTTTCGAGTGCAAGGTCTCCAAGCCTCATGATGGTCTCCTTGACCGGTTCCAGGCTGTAATCCTTTCCCCTGGCTCCCTCGAATATCTCGTGGGATTCCAGCTCGTCTATCATCATCTCTGCTTCCTCATCGCTTATAGGTGCTATACCGAATGATACATCTTTCAGAACCTCGATGTAGATACCCCCGAGACCTACCATTATCATCGGACCGAACTGTGGATCCTTCTTCATGCCCAGCGCTATCTCGAGTCCCTCCACCTGCTCCTGGACCTGGACGCCTTTTATCTCGGAGCCCGGAGCGTTCTCATAGACTGCATCCATTATCTCGTGGTAAGCATCCTTGACCTCCTCTCTCGACTCCAGTCCCTGCTTTACAGCGCCGATATCTGTCTTGTGCTTGATATCAGGAGAATCGATCTTCATCACAACCGGATAGCCGACCTTTGTGGCCACCTCAGCTGCTTCCTGCGGGGTCTCAGCTGTCTCTGTAAGCAGAGCGTCGAAGCCGAACGACGTGAAAACCTTCTCCATGTCCTTGTAGTCATCAAGTTCAGAAAGCGCTTTTTCAGCCTCCTCTCTATCGTAGTCGAACTGCTTGTATGTCTCATTTCTTTCAAGGAACTTCCTGTACTCGTTCATCGAGTGAAGGGTCTTTACTGCGTCTTTCGGGTCCTGGAACTCGGGAACCCTGTTCTCCTCAAGTATCTTTATACCGGAAGCCACATCCTGCTCACCCATGAAAGAGGTCATAACAGGTTTATCAGTGTCTTCAGCTGCTTTGACTATAGTCTTGGCGGTCTTGTCTATCTCGGTGTTGGCCTGCGGAGTAAGTATAACTATGACCGCATCAACGTTCTCATCCTGTAAGACATGTTCAAGAGCGGTCTTGTAGCGGTCGTGCCCTGCATCACCGATAACATCTAATGGGTTGTGCGCTCCGGACTCCTCTGGCATAGCCTCTCTAAGGCTTCTTTTCGTGTCCATGGTGAAGCTTGCCAGCTCCATACTGTGTTCAGCTATCTCATCTGTCGTGATAACTCCAGGTCCTCCAGCGTTCGTGACGATCGCAACTCTATCTCCTTCCGGAAGCGGCTGGTAGTTGAAAGCCCGTCCGTAGTCGAGCAGTTCACGGTTTGATTCAGCCTCGATGATACCGGTCTTCCTGAAAGCTGCTCTGTAGGCCTCGTAGCTTCCCGCTATCGAACCTGTGTGCGATGAGGCCGCGGAACCTCCTTTATCGGTTCTACCGGATTTCACCATTATTATCGGCATATCCTGCGATGCTTTCTTCGCCTCCTCTATGAAGCCCCGACCGTTCTCGATTCCTTCTGTGTAGGAGATGACTGTATCTGTTTCATCATTCTGCCAGTGCTTGAGAAGATCTACTTCATCTATCTGTGCCTTGTTCCCAAGCGATACGAAGTGCCTGAAACCGATGTGCTCTGCCTTCGCATAATCCAGTATAGCTGTGCAGAAAGCTCCGCTCTGAGACATGAAACTGATGTTCCCCTCGTCAGGCATCTTCGAGGCGAAGGATGCGTTCATGCTGTTCTCAGTGTTGATAAGCCCAAGAACATTCGGTCCCAGTAAAGCGATATCGTTTTCATCTGCGGTTTCAAGTATGCTTTCCTCCAGCTCATCGTTACCTGTCTCTGAGAAACCTGCCGAGATAACGATTGCTGCAGGGACATTTTTCTCTCCCAGATCCTCCATGACGTCTGGAACGATCTTGCCTGGAACAGCGATAACAGCCAGATCAGTATCATCTGGCGTCTCTGTCTCCGCTTTTACTCCGTGGACATCGTCAGCATTCGGGTTGACCGGGACTACTTCTCCTTCGAAGTCGTGTAGAAGGTTGTCGAATATCTCGTGTCCGGTCTTTCCCTCGTGTCTCGAGGCTCCGATAACCGCTATCTTTTCCGGGTTGAAAAGAGGATCCAGTTCCATGAAATCCTTTTACTGATGCCGGGATTAATAGGTAGTGGAAAAATCAGGTGGATAGCCACTCCCCGGTCGCAAAACATCCTTTATATTCGACCAGAGACTCAACCAAAATATAATGGCCAGAAAACAGGTATTCTCAGGTAGCATTGACAGGATCGATGTTCTTGACACCGAGAACCCGCAGGAGGAAGCTCCAGAGCTTTCACAGGACGATCTGGAGTTTCTGTACAAGAAAATGATGATGGCGCGCAAGTTCGACGAGAAAGCGTTCTCCCTACAGAGAAGAGGAGAGATATCGACTTACGCCCCCCACAAGGGACAGGAGGCGGCCCAGGTCGGTAGTGCTTTCTGTCTTTTGGAAGATGACTGGCTGGTACCCTCCTTCAGGGAGACCGCCGCATTCATCGCAAGAGAAGCTCCGTTAGACAGGCTTTTCCAGCGATGGATGGGTGATGCAAACGGACAGAAGGATATGGAGAATGCGATGCCCGTGGCGATTCCAGTGGGCACACAGACCCTTCACGGTGCAGGTATAGGCATGGCGATGGCTCACCGGGACGAGGACAACGCAGCGATAACCTACTTCGGGGACGGAGCTACATCGGAGGGAGACTTCCACGAAGCCCTGAACTTTTCAGGTGTACGAGGCGCTCACACGGTTTTCTTCTGCCAGAACAACCAGTACGCTATCTCGCTTCCAAGAGAGAAGCAGACGAAAAGCGAAACGATAGCACAGAAAGCACTGGCGTACGGAATGGATGGAATCCAGGTCGATGGAAACGATGTACTGGCAGTGGTGAAGGCAGTCGGAGAGGCCATGGAAAAGGCCAGGAACGGCGAACCGGTGCTTGTCGAGGCAGTCACTTACAGACTGGCCGACCACACGACTTCAGACGATTCGACCCGTTACAGGGACGAGGACGAGGTCGAGGAGTGGAAGCAGCACGATCCGATCAAGCGTTTCACGGAATACCTTAAAGATAACAATCACTGGAATGACGAGCTTGAAAACTTCGAGGAAGAGGCAAAGAACATAGTTCAGGAGGCTTCTGAAAAGGCTATAGAGATGGAAGATCCATCGTTCGACGAGATGTTCGACTACGTTTACAAGGAGATGCCAGAGGAGCTGAAAAGGCAGAAACAGGATTTCAAAAAAGCTCTTGATATAGGAGGTGACCAGTAAGATGAGTGAAAAGATGAATATCGTCGAGGCTGTTAATGCAGCGCTCGAGGACGAGATGGAATCGGATGAAAACGTTGTTATCTACGGAGAGGACGTCGGACAAGACGGCGGGGTCTTCCGTGCGACAAAAGGACTCCAGGAAAAGTTCGGCGAGGACCGGATCTGGTCATCACCGCTTGCGGAATCAGGTATAGCGGGTACAGCAGTCGGCATGGCTGCCTACGGCATGAGGCCTGTCCCCGAGATCCAGTTCTCAGGTTTCTCCTACCTCGCATTCTACCAGCTTAAAGAGCACGCGGCAAGGATGAGAACCCGTTCGAGAGGCGGTATCGAAGCACCGATAACGGTCAGAGCGCCTTACTCAGGAGGTATCAATGCTCTTGAGCACCACAGTGAGTCCCCTGAAGCATTCTTTGCACATTCACAGGGATTACACGTTGTGATACCTAGCACGCCGCAGGATACGTACTCTCTTCTTAGAAAATCGATACAGACCGACGACCCTGTGATCTTCCTCGAACCGAAGAAAACATACAGAGCGTTCAAGGAGGAGGTCGACAGGGAGAAAGTGGTCGAGCTTGAGAAAGCTAATATAGTCAGAGAAGGCGACGACCTGACACTGATAGCCTGGGGCGCCATGATGCCCGTGGCGAAAGAAGCTGCCGATGATATAGATGCTAGCGTCGAGATAGTGGATTTGAGGACTATCTACCCGACAGACTTCGAAACAGTTATCGAGTCGGTCAAGAAAACAGGTAGAGCAGTTGTCTTACATGAAGCGCCCAAGACAGCAGGTTTCGGAGCTGAGCTGGTCTCAAGGATAAACGAGAATGCCATACTGCACCTCGATGCGCCTGTGAAAAGAGTTACAGGACCGGATGTCCCGATGCCGCTCTACACGCTGGAGGACTACTACTTGCCAAACAAGAAACGCCTTCTAAAAGGCATAAAGGAAACACTGGAGTTCTAGAGGAAGATGAGTCTCGAGTTCAAGTTCCCGGACACAGGTGAAGGAGTTACAGAAGGACAGTTCCTGGAATGGACCGTGGAGGAAGGAGATGAGATAGAGGAAGATCAAACTGTAGCAGAGGTCGAGACCGATAAAGCAGTCGTGGATATACCTGCACCTACCAATGGAACAGTGAAAGAGCTCAGAGCCTCTCCAGGCGACAAGGTCAAGGTCGGCGACGTCATAATGGTTATAGACGATGGCTCGGATACCGGGGAGACCAGTGAAGAGTCTGAAGTCCAGGAAGAACCAGAAAGAGAGGAAAACGATACTCGATCTGAAGATACCGAGGAAGATGGTTCTGATATAGAGCATCAGAAAAGCTCCAGCGGAGACAACTCAGAAGTGCTCGCGCTTCCGAAGGTCAGGAAACTTGCGAGGGAGAAAAACGTCGATCTCTCAAAGCTCGGAGGCGGAAGGATAACCGAGGCCGATGTAAGAGAAGTAGCTGGAGAAGAGTCGACAAAGGTCGAAGAAGACACTCATACCGAAGAACCTGAAACAGGTGAAGAGAAGGAAGAGAACTCGAGGATAGTGGACACCTCCGGAGTCGATGCGACTCCTTCTGTAAGAAAACTTGCGAGGGAGAAAGGCGTCGATATCCAGGAGATGTCTGGCTCCGGCAGAGGAGGAAAGATAACCAGAGAGGATGTGCTGAACGCAAACAGTGATTCAACCGAAAGCACGCACTCTGTTTCAGAAAACAAGGGTGGCGAGGAAAGGGTCGAGATGACCGGCATCCAGAGGAAGATAGCCGACAGGATGTCAAAATCACGTTTCACAGCACCTCATGTCACGCACATGGAGCGAGCTGATGTAACCGAACTGGTCGAGTTAAGGAATAATAAGAAAGAGGAAGTTGATGTCCATCTAACATATCTTCCGTTCATAATGAAGGCTGTGCAGCTGGCGATGAAGTCACATCCAGAGCTGAACGCAGAGCTTGACGAGGAGAAAGACGAGATAGTATTGAAAAGACATTACGACTTCAACATAGCGGTCGACACCGACAGAGGCCTAATGGTCCCACTTATCGGAGATGTTGATAAAAAGAACATCGTTGAGCTGGCTGAAGAGGTCGGAGACAAGGCCGGAGCAGCAAAGCACGGAGAGTTAAGTGCGTCAGATATGGAGAACGGAACTTTTTCCATAACCAACCTTGGAGTTATCGGAGGCGAAGGATTCACCCCTATAATCAACTATCCGCAGACTGCGATACTTGGAATCGGTAAGATACAGAAGACCGCAGAAGTGATCGAAGGAGAAGTCGTGCCGAGAGACACCGTCAAGCTTTCGTTAAGCTACGATCACAGGGTTATCGATGGTGCGACCGCTGCAAGGTTCATGAACGATGTGATCGAAAATCTTGAAGATCCTGACGGGATGCTCCTGGAGCTTTAGGTGGTAGAGATGGTAGTAGGAGATATCGCAGAGGGAACAGAGGTCGTCGTTATAGGTGCTGGACCAGCAGGTTATACAGCAGCTATAAGAGCGGCTCAGAAAGGCAAAGAAGTAGTGCTAGTCGAGAAAGAAGAGGTCGGCGGCACCTGCCTCAATCATGGATGCATACCCGCGAAAGCACTGATACATGCTGCAAAGTACCAGTCCGACCTGGATCACTGGGATGATATCGGCATCCACACTCCTGAAATAGATCTAGAGTTCTCGGAGATACAGGAGTGGAAGGATGGTGTCGTGAAGAAACTGGACGACGGTGTCAAGCAGTTGCTGGATTACCATGGAGTGGAGCTGAAGTACGGAACCGCTTTCTTCCAGGATTCTAACACGTTAAGGATCGATATGGAGCATGATGCGGAGACTGTCAAGTTCGAGAAAGCTATAATCGCAACAGGTTCGCAGCCGGTCGAGATACCGGGTTTCGAGTTCGATAAAGATAAGGTCATCTCGTCAAGAGAGCTGTTAAATCTTAATCATGTCCCTGAGGAGATAGTAGTCATCGGCGGAGGATACATCGGGATGGAGGCTGTGACAAAGTTCTGCAAGTTCGGCTCCAGAGTGAAAGTTCTTGAAGCAGAGGAGAGGGTTCTTCCCCACTTCGAGGAGGATATAGTTGATGAGATACAGGAGGTCAGCGCCTGCTACAACGACGAGATCTACACGGGAGTGAAGGCTTCCGAACTCAAGTATAGGGACGATAAAGCAGTCGTGGTGGCTGAAAAAGATGGTGAAGAGATGGAGGTCGAGGGAGATCTGGTCCTGGTCGCTGTCGGAAGGACAACCAAACCGACACTCGACGCTCTTGGACTGGACAAGACCGATGTCGAGGTTGAGAACGGGTTTGTCAAAGTGGATGCGCAGAGGAAGACGACCGATGACAGCATATATGCGATAGGAGACGTTACAGGAAACCCTATGCTGGCGCACAAGGCTTACAGAGAGGCGAAGGTCGCTGCTGAAGCTATATCTGGCGAACCCGCTGCTTTCGACAACCAGTACATCCCGAAGATAATATACACTGACCCGGAGATTGCTGTAGTCGGCATGTCAAAAGGTGAGGCAGAGGAAAAACTTGATGACCTTAAGATAGGAGAGTTCCCACTATCAGCGTCTGGTAGAGCTTTAACGACCAACCAGGCTCACGGTTTCATACGTGTCATAGCTGACAAAGATGGAAAACTTGTCGGCTCCCAGATAGTCGGTCCGAGAGCTTCTGATATGATTGCTGAAGCAACTCTTGCACTGGAGATGCAGGCCTATCTCGACGATATAGCGAACACCATTCACGGTCATCCAACATTCCCTGAGTCGTTCGCTGAGGCATGTGAGAACGCTCTGGGTAAAAGCATCCACACTTCCTGACTTTTTCTAAAGTTCCCAGTTATTCCAATCGGCGGTTCTCAATAAAAGTATGGACTGGTACAGTGCCAGCCTCGATGATATTTAAGAAAGGCTTGACACATCCAGTGACGGCCTTAAAAACGAAAAAGTGGAAGAGAAAAAGAAGGAGTTCGGAGAGAACACGATAGAAAGCGGAGAGGAGATATCGCCGCTTAAGATATTCATCAGCCAGTTCAATGACTTCCTTATCTATATGCTGGTATTCGCTGCCCTTCTATCGATCGCGGTTCCTGCTGCCAGGCCATAGTCCCGAGTACACTGATTCAGCGCTGATATTTCTTATACTAGCCGGAAACGGCATATTTGGTTTCGTACAGGACTACAAGGCGGAGAAATCTATCGAAGCACTGAAAGACCTTTCCTCTCCCGAGACCACGGTCTTGAGGGATGGAGAGAAAAAGGAGATCGATTCAAAAGAGGTCGTTCCCGGCGACATAGTTTTCCTGGAGCAGGGAGACTCTGTTCCAGCAGATGCATAATTAATAGAGGCTGACAGCCTTCAGACGGATGAATCATCACTAACGGGATAGAGCGCTACAGCCTCAAAAGATACCGGCGAACTGGATGAAAATATCGCTCTTGCGGACAGGACAAACATGGTATAGATGAACACCACTGTTTCCCAGGGACGCAGGAAAGCTGTAGTTACTGATAAGTTCGATGGCGACCTTCACAGTCCTTGCAGTAGGTCTAGGAAAGGTCCTTGACTCAGTGATGGAGTGAATCACAGGAGTCCAAGGATAACGGCCAGCTTGAAGCTTACAAGTGCGAGTATCCCTGCGATAAGCGGCGTGGTCATCCACGCCGTGATAACTTTTCTCGTCATAGCGGGACTGTAGAGATCCATCTTTTCCTCCTCTATGCGTTCCTCATCTTTTTCCGTCCTTGACTCGAGCCCTACCTCTCTCCTGATCGGAACTCTCCTGGTTGCTCGACCCCATCCAAGACCGATAACGCTCATGGTTGCGGAGATTGCGAGACTTGCAGGGATCCCTGCCTGGCTCAGAAAGGTTATGACTGTTGCGGAGATTATCTCGACTATCAACGCTGCCTCGATAGAGAGTTCTGTCAGTTCATTACCGACCGTCTCCATGGTCCTTGAACCCAGGAGAAAAGCCCCTGCATCGATGGAAAGCCCTGCCAGTAGTACCGCAGTGAACATATCTATCGATCCCGCACCTACAAGCGGTGCGACAGCGTTCGCCGCATTCGATGCGCCGGCTGAAAAGGCCATATAGCATCCGACTATTATGACTAGTGCCTTCGCCGGCCCGTTCCTGGAGCCTTTCTCCAGCTGAAGCCTCTTAACTATGCGGTCGTACAGATACCTTCCCGTGGCTGCGGAGACCCAGAAGGCAAACACTGGCGAGATTATCCACCAAGTGAATATGAGGCCGACAGTATCCCAGTTAAGAACCCCTAAAGCAGCGCCCATACCTATTATCGCCCCTACAGCCGTTTCAGATGTGCTTACCGATACCTTGAGTATGTTTCCTACAAGTATGCCCAGACCTGTGAAAAGCAGTACCGCTATAGATGCTGCAAGGGTGAAATGCTGTGGTGGAAGGATCCCCTCTCCCATGGTGTGGACAACATTTGGGCCTACAAATAATCCGCCGAGTAGCGCGAAGAATGCCATGAGCCCGGCAGCCTTTCTTTTAGATACGACCTTGCTTCCTACTGCTGGTCCAAAGGCCACCCCGGTCGAGGATCCTCCGATGTTGACCCCGACTAATACAGCTACAGCTACTCCAAGTGCTAAAAGTATGAACTCCATCTAAACCACTTTAGAAAGCTTCTGTCGGTGCTCTTGCGAACATGCCGTGGTACATTAAACCCGATGAAACCAGGCTTGATGCCGCGAGTGAAACGTTTAGGGGTACAGACGTTATGAATCCGATAGTTGCTCCAGCTGCCAGGCTGAACATTATGCCTGATAGAACGAAATCATAGTATCTCATTTTTTCTTTATCACCATCATGTGTATTTCATGTAACAGTTATAACTATTTCGTAGATGTTTCGTATAACTTATGCGTAAGTTATAGGAGTTATTCTTAGGTTTAAGAAGCTTTACAGCCCATTAATGATTACAACGGTATAACCAATGGTCCGCAAAAAGAAGCTCAGTCCTTCAGGGCAGAAGGATAAAGACGGTAATTACAACAACGCACACATAAACATCCACAGGGACGAACTGGAGGCATCCGGTCTTGAGATAGGTGACGAGGTATTCGTACGTGTAAGAGGGGGTATGCTTGTCATCCAGAAGACCGGCAAGAGCGAGGACATCCAGCACAAGTTCAGGGAGAACGACGAGTAGATTAAAGTAAACCCGAGGTAAAGATAATCCATGGTCGAATGTCAATACTGTGATGAGGAGTTCAGTTCCAAGAAAGAACTCCACGCTCACTGGATGGAGGAGCACGAGGACGAGCTCAACTCCCACAAGAAGGAGAAAGCGAAGAGAGCCAAGAGAAAACTTGAGGAAGAAAAGCAGAACAAGATGGGTGAAAGAAAGCGGCTTGCCGGCATGATACTTGCTGGTGGCGCCGCACTGGCACTCCTGGTCGTTCTCGGGATGCAGCTTATGCCTTCATTCAACGGGAACAGCGGGTCTGGGACCTCATTCGATCTTTCTGATCAACCGGTAACAGGGAACCCGAACGCCTCTGTAACGGTTGTCGAGTTCGGCGACTACCAGTGTCCTTACTGTAACATGTTCGACCAGAAACTCTTCCCACGCCTGAAATCTGACTACATAGATACCGGGAAGATAAGATTCGCATTCATCAACTACGCATTCCTCGGACCCGACTCAACAGAAGCAGCAGTCGCAGCCCAGTGCGTCTACAAACAGAGCTCGGAGCAGTACTGGCCATATCACCATGCTATATACGATAACCAGGGCGAGGAAGGCTCCGGCTGGGTCACAAAAGACCTGCTTATGTCGGTAGCAAGGAACTCAACAGAAGGTCTTGACTACGACCAGCTCAGTAGCTGCATAGACAGCAGAGCAACCTCTTCTAAGGTCCAGGCTGACAAAACGATCGGCGACAGTCACGGAGTTCAGGGAACACCGACGATATTCGTCAACGGTAAACAGGTCAAGCAGTGGAACAACTACAACGCCATCAAAGCAGCCATAGAGAGCGAGCTCCAGTAAGATGGATTCCCGGGACGTGGTGGACCACTTCCAGGCGAACCATGATACCATAGAGAAAAGGATATCCGGATTCGAACAGTTGAAGGACGCCGAGGACTACCGGCTGTTCATGGAGCTTTGTTTTGTCATACTGACCTCACAGAGTTCAGCTAAGAACTGCTGGGAGGCCGTGAAGGAACTGGATGAAAGAGACCTCCTTCTAAACGGCAACAAAAACCAGATCTCGAAAGTCCTTGCACGCCACGATGTACAGTACGAGGAAAGAAAATCCAGCTACATAACTGAAAACAGAAACATACTGAGCCAGCCTACATTAACAGACCCGACCAACGAACTCAAACTCGGAGAAAAACTGGATGAAGACCTGGAGAAAGCAAGGAATTGGCTGGCCGGGAACCTGAAAGGCGTGAGCTGGAAAGGTGCCTCACACTTCCTGAGGAACATAGATCGAGGAGATCCTGCGATCATATCCGGACATATACTGAAGAAACTTCACGCACTCGGTGTTATAGACTCTGTTGAAAGACCTGACAGCTACAGCGACTACAGGGATATGGAGAGGAAGATGGAGAGATTCGCTGACGAGATAGGTCTTACCGTAACAGAGCTTGACCTGACGTTATGGTCGATGGAGACCGGTGACGTGTTCAAGTGAAGTCTACACCGAAGTACCGCCACCTGATATATAGGTAGACAAAGTACATCGCTACTAGCAGTCCTGCACCCAGCACTGTCAGAACTCTGTTATCGATATCATACATCTTCTGCTCAACCGAGTTCATCCCCAGTCTACCGAAAAGGGGAGCCATGTGATCCGTTATCGTGCCTTTTGTCAACAGATATGTAAGAAGCACTGAAGCCGTCACAGTTTCCATAGGAAGATCCCACAGCACCAGGGGTCTTGGCACAGCATAGGTGGATAGAAGGGATCCGAAACCGATGGCTAGAAGTGGATTGGTTATATTGCTGCCTATCAGGGTTCCCAGCGAGATGCCTTCTGCCCCATGGCGAAGACCTGCTATAGCAGTCACCATCTCGGGAAGCGCTGAGACGACACCCATAATGGCGACACCTATCATCGAGCCGGTCAGGCCCGTCTCCGCTATCATAAGTTCGGATACGTTCAAGAATATATTTGCAAAGTAAACGACCACCACCATACCAACGATAGCAACCAGGAAGTCCATCCTGGGTTTCACCGAGATTGTGGCTTCCCTGGTCTCGTTCACAAGTTTCTCCTTTCTTGTCGAGTACTGGTAACCCATGTAGCCTATGAAGGAACCGAAGAGAACAAGACCGTCAAACCGGGACAGTATACCATCCCGGGCCAGCACAAGAGTCATCAGAGTCGTACATATCATGGGAAGATAATCCCTTTTCAGGAATTTTTCGGAGAACTCAAAGCCATGCCTGCCCCTCATCATCGAAGCTGCGACGACTACAAGTCCGAGCACCAGTGTCTGCTGCACCACATCACTCCCGATATTACCGCCAAGAACTGTCGCAGATATCTGCTGAAACTTCTGGACATTCCCAGGATCTGAAAGTATGCTTAATGAACCGACAGTATGTAGAGCAAGCTCAGGAAGGCTTGTACCTATAGATATGATGGTCATTGCGATGACGACATCGGAGATGCCATAATATCGTGCGACAGCCTCCATCTTGCCGACAACTATCTCAGCTCCACCGACCACGAGTGCGATAGATGTAAGACCTATCAAAGAGTTGGCCATTATACCGGTGAAGCCTAGAACCATGTGTTAGGTTCAACACGTTCGCTTAAAAATAATCTATCCGAACTGTCCGAGACCGCTCTGTTTCCCCTTGCCCTTCAACTGTCCTTCAGTGTAGCCAAAGACTTTCAGAACTCTTAATGTGGCTGGTATGACCTGGTTCTCTATATAGTAATCAGAGTCGTAACTATCTGCGTACTCAAGTACCTCGGCTCTATCCGATATCGTGCCACCACCCCTGGTGATGACATATGCGATTGTCGTACCCGGCATTATCTCGTCTCCTCGCCTCATAGCTTTCTTCGCCGCCTCGACATGTGGCGCAGTTGAACCGTAGTTCTCCGGCTTCTTGGTAAGGGTTGTGTATATCCTGAGATCTTCGACAGGCACTCTACCCTCCTTAAGATCTTTGATAGTTTCCTTGACGGCCTCAGCAGCTTTCTCCACATCATCCCCGAGCACATATCTAAGAACTTCTTTCTGCGTTTCCTTTGCGACCGGACTCCAGTCTCTCCTGACCTGCTCGAAACCTGTTATCTTCATCAAACCATCTTCGGATAGAAGCGCATACTTTTTCTTCGCACCTTCTCCAGAATCGGTCGAGGTGAAGAATCCTCGAGTGAAGAATCCCTCGAACTCTAGCTCCATGAATCTTGGAAGCTGATCGTTGACTTTATCCAGGAAATCATCCATATCCTCCTTGATATTCTCCTTCATCAGAAAGATGGAATCCGTGTCGCCGTACACCACTTCATAGCCTTCTTCTTCCGCCAGTTCGATGCTGTCCTGTATATACTTCCTTCCCATATACGTTGTCGCTTCCGCACACTCCCTCGAGTACCATCTGGCGCCTTCGTAACCCAGGTAACCGTAGAACGAGTTCGCCAGTATCTTTTCAGCGGACTGGCGGTTATCCAGTGCGTTGTACTCAGGTGTGCCTTGCTCAGCTCCATTCATCTCCTGTTTTATCCGTGCTCTATCCCTGACAAGCTTCTCGACAAGTTCAGGGAAGAATCCCTGGTCGTCCAGGCAGAAATCGTAGTCGAACTCTTCCAGGCTGAAACGTTCCTCGCATTCGTCCCTGTTCAGAGTATCAGGTGATATATTGTGTGCGACCATCACTGTCGGATAGAGCGATTTGAAGTCGAAGAGTGCGATATCCTTATAGAGCCCGGCGTCAGGGGTATAGACGAAGCCGCCAGAGTAAGCTCCCTGCCGCCGTCTATCTTTCCTCGAGTCTCTTGAAGGCCTGTTAGGGCTGACCATGTTCCGCTCATAGGCCTCCCTTAGAAGAAAGTTCTCGGTCAGCTGGCCGTAGGTAAGCCTACAGGCGTCGAAAGGTATCAGACCTGTCAATCTTGAGAGTTCGAGTATCTGCGGGACGATCTCCTCTGCAAGCTTAAGGGCTAGCTCAGAGTCTTTCAAAGCGTAGTCGGCGAACTTCCCCAGGTCTTTTTTCTCGCTCCATGACCTCTTCATATCCTCCCAGTCCATGTCATCCTTATTCTCCCCCAGCATCTCCTCTGCTACCGAGCCAAGGTCCAGGGTCTCCGACTCGAGTCCGGGTGAAAGAACGTGGCTGATAAACGGGTACAGATCAAGATGCATCCGACCCTTCAGTCTTGCTCCCGAAAATCTTCCGCGGCGGTTGAACTTCATCCTCTCCCCGTCTCTTCCAAGAGAGAGTGTGAGGTTATGCTCCTCGACTCTATCCCTCAGTACATCGAAGTCGAACTCATCGGTGTTGTATCCCGTAAGTATATCCACGTCTTTATCTGTAATTACCTCGATAAACCTTTCCAGAAGATCCTCTTCGTCTTCCACGACTTCGACAAAGTCCCGATCTATGTCCTCGGTGGTTAACAGCTTCTCGAAACCTTCCGATTTCATCGACGCCATTATGATTTCGTCTTCGTAGACCTCGAGATCGAACGCCATCATCTCTCTTTCCGGCTCTTCACCCTGTTCGACATCTGTCCTGACTTCTTCGACCTCGATACCGATATCAAGATCTTCTTCCTCGACCTCATCCCCTTCGATCTCTATCCAGCTGGCCGGTCTTATGCCTTTGTCTATGAGATATCTCTTGTAGAACGGTATGTCGAACTCTCTGCACTCCTCTACCTCCGGAAGATCCCAGAGTTCATTCTTCAGCTTTGGCACGTTTGCCGGTATCGTTGTGGTGACTTTGAGGACATCCAGCTCTTCCTCGACATCCTTCCTTTCGATCACCTCGGTCTCGATGATCGGAAGTCTTTCACCATCGTCGTCTGAGAACTCTGACCCCTCGACCTTTTCTTCAAGAGCATCTATCTCCTCCTGCGGGATGGCGTAGAAATACGGCTTGAAATCCCTGTCGTAGAATAAAAGGTTCTCACCGGAATCAGTCTTCCCGAATCCACGGAGGTAAACCTTTCCATCCTCTACCTGGTAGTCGATATCTATCAGCTGGATTTTACGTTTCATAGTTGAACTGGCGTGGTGGAAAGTTAAGTAAATCCTCCAAGGATATACAAAACTCGGCTCTAAAATAAGTTTATGGGAGAAAGAGGTCGCCTTAGAGAAGATGAGGAAGATGTTCCTGAAGGCCACACCATCCAGATCCGGATTATGAGCCCCCGGAGAACAGCATCGTAGTGGAGCTTGAACCCGGATGGATGAAAAAAGACAGTGAGGAAAGGAAAAGCCTCTTCGAGATGAATGAGGATGAGTCAGAAAGTCTTCTTGAAGATGCTGAGAGCAAGATAAGAGGATACAGGATTGAATCGGTCGCGAACTACATGGCGGAAAACATCCCAGGTTACGAAGAGACCAGGGGTATGCCCGCAATAGTAGGAGAAGCGTCAGTAGTTGTTGACAGGACGTTCGACAACGATTACAGGGATATCTACGGAAGGACGCTGATGAAGGAGATGCTTTCCGACGCAGGATACAGCCTCAGCGACCGATAAGTTAAACATCCCGGACGACAATCATTGGATATGAGAGTTCTACTATTAACTGATATACATGGACATCACGGAAAACTGGAGAAAATAATCAACAGGGAGAAGTTCGATGCCATCCTTTGCGCTGGCGACCTGGGCGATGCAAAAGAGTTCGACGATTATGAGGTCAATCTGGGACACGTGCTGGATGCGATGGACCAGACGGGCAAGATGGCGAAGGCTGTACCAGGCAACATGGATAAGGAAGAGGTCTGCGTCAGGAAACTCATCGAACGCCGGATGAATATCCACAAGAAGATCGCCTCCTTCGAAAAGTTCGAGGCAGTCGGATTCGGTGGAGGAAAAACCCCATTCGATACCTTCTTTGAACCTGATGGTTCAGATATACGAAATGCTATAAGCACGCTTCACGGACGCATGAAGGCGGATAAAAAGGTCGCTGTGATCCACCAGCCGCCGTTTGACACCCGTCTGGATACCATAGAGAACGAGCACGTGGGCAGTGAGGAGGTCAGAGAACTTATAGAGGAGACAGACTTCGACCTGGTGTTGACAGGGCACATCCATGAAGCTCGAGGCGTTGACGAATTAGGCAGCACGAGACTGGTAAACCCGGGACCGGTTGTAGACGGTTTTTACGGTGTTGCAGATGTAGATGAAGGATTTGAGATCGAGCTTAAACAACTTTAGGCTCACTCGACAGTCCATCAGCACCCCTGAAAGCTTACTAACCTACTGGTAATCCGCAGGGCATTGAATGGCCTCTGTTCATCAAACAATGTGCTGAGAAACCCCTATTTTTCGATTGGAGGTCCCTGAACCGCCATCACATTTATAAGGCGTCACAGAGTATGCCATATTAGAAAGATTTAACCATCTTGACGGAGGTGAAAATTAAAAATGGCAGAACTACCACTCGCACCAGTCAAGCGTATCATCAAGCAAGCAGGAGCCCACAGAGTTGCTCAGGACGCAGTCGAGGAACTCAGAGACGAGCTTGAGAGCCACGCAAAGGATAGAGCTCGCGAGGCCAAGGAATACGCAGAGCATGCTGGAAGAAAGACCGTTCAGGCGGACGACGTCAAGGCTTCCAGATAACTCCTTTAACTATTCCTCTTTATTTTTCTTTTATGCGACTTGAGAACAGTTTTATCATGGCTCCAGGGATCGGGGAGAAGACCGAGAAAAACCTCTGGAAATCCGGTATAACGCACTGGGACCACGTTGAAGACAGCAGTTCTATAACAGATAATAAGAGAGACAGGATGCTGAACTTCCTCCAGAAAGCACGAAAGAACCTGGATGTCGGCAACACACATTTCTTCGCCGACAAACTGCCGAACAGAGAGTTCTGGAGATCATACAGGAACTTCGAGGAGAACGCCTGTTTCTTCGATATAGAGACTACAGGGCTCAACCATATGCACGACAAGGTCACTACTGTGAGCTTCTACAGGAAAGGAGAGTCTTACACGCTTGTAAGAGATGACGACCTGACGAAGGAGAACCTGGAGAAAGAGTTCTTCGAGTCAAGCATACTAGTTTCTTTCAACGGCAAGATGTTCGACCAGCCATTCCTGGAGAAAAGCTTTGACATGAACATAGATACACCTCACCTCGACCTCATGTATCCAGCGAAGAGGGTCGGTCTCTCAGGCGGATTAAAGAAGATAGAGAAGATCCTGGGTGTCGATAGAGACCTGGAAGAGGATATCGATGGAAGACAGGCCATAAGGCTCTGGAAGAAGTACGAGAGAGATGGAGACAAGGATGCGCTGAGAAAACTGGTGAAGTATAACCAGTACGACGCCGAGAACCTGAAAGATGTGGCCGATATCGTCCATGACCGCCTTACAAACGAGTTCTTCAGCCCCTACAGAAGCTAGTCAAGAGGCCTTGAGCACACCCTTTTAAGACTAGGAACCAAATAACTGGATAAGGAAATGGCCTTGGTTGCAAACAACTCGATGCCCACTGGAAACGTATGGATGGATCTGGTGAGGCTCACCTATAACCTGCACAAGGCCAAGGCTAAGATCTCTATTATTAATTTTCTGCAAGAGTAAAGCGGAATGAAGCCTTGGTCCTCAATGACTGGGGACATGGCCGACCGCGAACACTCAAAAATCAACAGGAGTTTCCACACGCCTGCCATCTCTACACCGTGGAAGCTAACAGGCAGGTCTTGCTTGCAAGGTAAGGCCTGCTCCAGGAACCTATAACAACCAGTCAGAACACGAGAAACACGATAAACAAGGTGCAAAAAATGGACGCAAACACACGCGACTTCGAAGCAGAGCTCGAGGCGATGATGGAATCTACACCTCGGACAGAGACACAGCTCTCTGCAGATGCAAAAGTCGTTACAGCGACAGCACTCTAGAAGATAGAGAAGGCAGCTACTCGAAAGAACCCTTTTACCAGGGATAGCTATTCAGTTCACTTTCGAGCAGCGGATTCAAAGGCAGCCCAGCCATTGGCCATGGAGTCCAGTATAGACGTGAAAGATTTAGCTGGCTTTATGACCTTTCGACGGCCCTGAGAGCCTTCGCTGCGGCCCCGGTATTCGAGATACTCGTACTGTATCACGCCTAGACGTCTTAATTTCGGTAAGATATTGTTCTTCAGGTTAGACTTTCCTTTCTCATGACCCCATTCATCGAACGAGTTCAGCTTCTCAGAATCGATCTCGCCCTCATTTTTAAGCTCTTCAAGGAATATCTTCGCATACTTGTTCCTCTTCGCTGACTGATCAGGCGGGAAGAAAAGATCCACTATCTTCTCCCAGTTCCATGCTCTCTCGCTTAGCTTGTATTTCTGCCTGTCCTCAGGTATAGCAAGAGAATGCTTTGTAACGATAGTCGTGGATTTACGGGCTTCCTCATCTATGAAAGGGTGTTTTTCGTCATCTGCCATAAATATATCTTAACAAAGGAGGTATATCAAGCCCGATGTTCAGGAAAAACTAGTACCAGGCATCCATCCCTCCCCTGAGACTCATAGCCTCGAAGCCCTCAGATTCCAGCATCCGGGCGATGGCCTTGCTGCAGACACCGTTCCAGCACACGACGACCACCTTTTCAGTATCTATAGCGTCCAGAACAGCTTCCCGGCCCTTCTCCTTAAGACTGTGGAAGTATACGTTGACCGGTTCAAGGTTCTTCCCCGATATATGGTTCTCCTCGAACTCCTCCTCCCGCCTCAGATCGAGCAGAGTTACCTTGTCAGAACCGACGAACTCTCCAAGTTCTGCGGGAGATATGACGTCCATAATTTAGATTTGTAGTGACTATTCAAAAACATCATCGAAAACTGAAAAACATCTTAAAGTTTTATTGTTGTAAACAAAAAACATGGAGTACAGTGACCTTTCCCGAGACCAGTTGATCGAAGCTCTCGAAGAGATAGAGGTAGAGCTTGAAGAGGTAGAAGAGGAACGAAATGAGCTCGAAGAGAAAGCCATGAAGATCAAGGCAGACTTCGAGAACTACAGGAAGAAACAGGACGAAAGAAAGCAGAACTGGCAGGAAACCGCAGAGAAAAAGCTTGCAACAGATCTTATACAGGTGATAGACAACATGGAAAGAGCTCTTGCCACCGCAGATGAGGACTCCAGCGTCTACGAGGGGGTCAAGATGGTCGCTGACCAGCTGTATGAGACACTGGAAAAGAAAGGTCTGGAAAGTATAGACGCTGAAGGAGAAGAGTTCGACCCAAAGCTTCACAGAGCGGTCGAAACCCAGGAGCACGATGAGGATAACAAGGTCCTGGAGCAGAGAAGGAAAGGTTACATGTTCAACGACACGGTCTTGAGAGAGGCTGAGGTCGTTGTAGGTAAAAACGATGAAGAAAACGATATTTCAGACAACTAGGTGATACTATGACAAGAATCGTCGGAATAGATCTTGGTACGACAAGAAGCGCAGTAGCAGCAGTAGAAGACGGAGAACCAAAAATCCTGGAAAACAGGGAAGGAGACCGGGTGACACCATCCATCGTGGCTTTCGATGATGGTGAAAGACTGGTCGGTAAACCCGCAAAAAACCAGATGCTCACCAACGAGGAGAACACGGTGAGATCGATCAAGCGTCACATGGGTGAAGACTACAGTGTCACGCTTGAAGACGAGGAATACACGCCGCAGGAGATCTCCTCGATGATCCTCCAGAAACTGAAGAAGGATGCGGAGGACAAGCTCGGCGACGAAGTGACTAAAGCCATTATCACGGTTCCAGCACACTTCGACGACACGCAGAGACAGGCGACAAAGGATGCCGGAAAGATCGCAGGACTGGAGGTCGAAAGGATACTGAACGAGCCGACAGCTGCCGCACTCGCATATGGTTTAGACGACGATTCCGAGCAGACCGTTTTAGTGTATGACTTCGGAGGCGGAACATTCGACGTCACAGTCCTCGAGATGGGTGACGGAGTCTACGAAGTGCAGTCGACCGAGGGAGACAACGATCTCGGTGGAGACGACTTCGACCAGAAGATAATCGACTGGGTCACGGAAAAGTTCGAGGACGAGAACGACATCGACCTGACAGAGAACGACGAGGCGATGCAGCGCATCCGTGAAAAAGCGGAAGAGGTCAAGAAAGAGCTTTCAAGCAGAAAGCAGGCGAAGATAAATATCCCGTTCATCCACCAGGAAGACGGTGAAACATTCAACCTCGACTACGAATTGACAAGATCCAAGTTCGAGGAGCTTGTGGAAGAACTTATACAGAGAACGACCAAGCCCACAGAAAAGGCTATCGAAGATGCGAGTATCGACAGTTCCGATATCGACGAAGTTATCCTTGTAGGCGGGACCACGAGAGTTCCTGCTGTCATGGAGCACGTCCAGGCTATCACAGGTCAGGAGCCTAACAAGTCTGTTTCACCTGATGAAGCGGTTGCTATCGGCGCATCTATCCAGGCTGGAACCATCACAGGCGATATGGACGACATGCTTCTTCTGGACGTTACACCTCTAAGCCTCGGAGTCGAGGTGAAAGGCGGTCTGACAGAAACACTTATCGAGGAGAACACGACCATCCCCGCTGAAGAGACCAAGACGTTCACGACCGCACAGGACAACCAGTCGATGGTAACCATCCACGTTGTTCAGGGTGAAAGAGAGATGGCGAAGGACAACAAATCTCTGGGACAGTTCAATCTGGAAGATATCCCTCCAGCGCCAGCAGGACAGCCGAAGATCGATGTCACATTCGAGATCGATACCGACGGCATACTCAACGTTTCCGCTGAAGAACAGCAGAGCGGTGAAGAAGCATCGATCACCATCGAGGACCAGGCAAGACTCGACGACGATGAGATCGAGCAGATGAAGGAGGAAGCTGAGAAACATGCTGAAGAGGACGAGAAGAAGAGAAACCTTATCGAGAACAGGAACAAGGCCGATCAGGTCATCAGCCAGACAAGAGACCAGCTAGAAGAGCACGGCGACAAGGTCGACGACTCTGTAATCGCGAAGGTAGAGGAATCTCTTGAAGAACTTGAAGAGGTCAAAGACGAATCCGACGATCCTGAGGAGATCGAAGAGGCGATCGAGGACGTTCAGAAGACAGCCCAGGAGATCGGAAAGGAGATCTACGGCGAAGAAGGGGGCTTTGATCCTTCCAACATGTCCGAGGAAGATCTGAAGCAGGCAGCCCAGAACATGAATATGGGCAGCGGATCTCCAGGAAACGGTGAAGACGACGTAGTCGACGCAGATTTCGAGGAAGTCGATGACGACGAAGAGTAAATCTCCTCACCCCTATTTTTTCATCTATCCTGAAAGCATGATAGAGAAAACAGCGGCGGATGTGAGAGAGCAATTCCAGTCCGGAGATATAGATGTGGAACAGCTTGAGCAACTCTACTCCGGTTACAGCGATGTAGATGATGTTAAAGAGTTCGTCAGTAAAGGAGTCGAGAAATTTCCAGAACTATGCTGCGGATTAGCCTCGATATACCTGAAGGATAGACTTGGTAAAGGGGAAGTGATCAACGGCAGTTACAGCGACAAGAATCATACATTCCTTAGAGTCGATGGAAACATCCTGGATATAACTGCGGACCAGTTTGGTGGACCCAAACTCTACTTCGGACCTCCTGAAAAACCGTGGAGCTTTGAGAAAGGTGAGTTATAGATGGCGAAAGAGTACTACGAACTACTTGGTGTAAGCGAAGACGCAAGTCAGGACGAGATAAAAAAGGCGTACAGGAAAAAAGCGAAGAAATACCATCCGGACAGCAACTCTGAGGCTGCTGAC
>JBDGSN010000043.1:0-14685 GCA_042217505.1 Candidatus Nanohaloarchaea archaeon | reverse complement strand
TCGCCCTCGCATATTTATTTCACGCATATTTATTTCAAGAATCAAGCATAATCTAGGGTTTATGAATTACAGGGAGGCTAGAGAATTCTGTCCAGAGAGGAGGTTCAAGACCTGCTGGATGCCTCAAGACCAACAGAAACAGAAGCGAACCAACTGGAGCATCCTGATAGAGACTACATATTGTTGAAAATAACCGCTTTACATGGTCTCCGCAACTCAGAAGCCAGAACATTACGGAGAAAACATGTCGATATAGAAAACAACCAGATATACATCGTGGATAGCAAAAACGGAGAAGACAGAAATATCCCAATTCACCCACAGATAAAAATCGAGCTTCAAGCATACATCCAACCTTTTAGTCGGGAAGATTACCTGTTTCCCAGCAGAGTTTCAAGCTCCTGCCTATCAGAAAGAGGATTCCAATATCTCGTAACCAAATATGCCTTCCAATCAGGTCTATACCCAGAGAATATAGAAAAAGGCGAACTGGACGAAATACCATATAGAGAACGAGTCATGCCTCATACACTACGGCATACATACTGCACCCGACTACTGCGTGAAGGAGTGGAAATCGAAGACGTTTCTAAACTTATGGGACACGAACACGTATCTGTAACCTCTAAAATTTATTCACACCTACTAACTAGCGAGATGGAGAACCAACAAGCAAAATTCCGGATATAAATAATCGTTCTATTTATTGCTGAAAAATAGTGGTGCTGGAAAAGGGTAATGTGTATAAGTCTGCCCTGCCAAATTGATGACAGGAGGATTGGAATATAATGCCTGAAGACGTGAAAAAAGAGGCGGAGAAAACTATTGACGCCCTGAAAAGTATCGGAGACGGAAAAGGAAAGTCTGTCGACGAGCTTAAAGATAAGTTTCTGGATTAATATTTACGCCCATTAGCTTCTGCTGGTCGTCTTTACTTAATATTCTGATACAGTAAACTTTATCGTTGTTTCCGTTCTCAGTTTTAGAACCTTCAACAAACCAAAGCCGGTAATCGCCTACACGTTGCTGAAGCATCGGACTCCAGTTACCGGACAAACGTTTCTCAATCGCAGTCTCAGGCTCAACACCAAGCTCAAGCCTATCCTCAATATCAGACAACTTCTTCAAAATCCGTTCAACATCCTCCTTCTCCCCAATTTCCTCCAAATCACTCTCAGCCGAGGATTTAACAACCAACTCCATGATGCTATATCTGGTTGCTTCTCATCAATATACCAACATGAAAACAAGGACTCAAATCTACCCAGTCAACTTACAACCACTAACCGCCCAGTTCTCACTCCTCACATTATACAGGCGTTGAATCTCTTGTTGTGATAAGGAACGGTTGTAAATGCGGAACTCATCCATTTTACCTTTCCAAGGAAACCCTCCATTATATTTGGCACCTATCTTATAATATCGGGTTTTCTTAATTTTTCCAGACAGGGATCCGTTATAGTCACCCAATTTTCCGTCTACATAATAAGTGGTATTTTCAGTATTAAAATTCCGAGTTACGGTCATTAAATGCCATTTATCCACTGGATTGGCGATATTCTTTCCTACGGTGATGCTCTTTCCAGAGGATTCAACGTGTCCGTAGGTCCACTTGTTTCCCCAAGTTCCTAAACCATAGTCCATTCCTCTCTCACTTCCTGTGACATTATCTGCGGTGAATACTTGATGGAATCCATCAGATAAAGGATTTTTATGATACATCCAAGCCGTGACCGTCAGTGATTTCTGGATATTCAGAGGATTGTTATAATCTGAATTTATTTCGACATAATCATTACCACCAAAGTAATAGGAATTTCCTACTATTCCGCTATTACCAGTAAAAACTCCTCCACCTATGGTGATAGATATGGGACAGGATTCAGAGGTGAAACAGTCTTCAGGAACGGTTCGTACGTTTTCGAGAAAGGTTTCTCAGATCGACACAAAAGCTCTGAATCATGACTGTGAACTGCAGAAAAGGATTTGAAAAATCCTGAGCATATATCCAGTATGGGCCGGGTGGACGATCTTTCGATAGAGCAGAGGACTGGTGGCGGATTCCTATTCCTGATAATAGCGATAGCAGTTCTTTTCTCCCAGCCTTTTGACAACAAGTTTCTCTTGGCCGGTTTCGCATTGCTCAACATGTTGATAAGTGCTGCTTTCTTCGTGAACATGGGAAAAGATTCAGCAGAAGTTGATGGTTTCGACTTCAACTACTGAACGATCTCAGTATTGATGGTGGCCGCAGCCTATGCGACAGTACCTGTAGGCATAGCAGGAGAGATAGATATCATCCAGTTCGTCACATTCGTGATAGGTTTCAGCATAGGACTGGCATTCTTCAGTGCGTTAAGAGACCGTTACAGTTAGGGTATAGGCTATCTTTCTGTGTAACAAAAGTTCTCAAAAGAAGAACCCATAAACACTACATGGCGCCGAAGATTAGATCGGTTACGGAGGAAGGTGTTTTTTACCACATCCGCTTCAGAGAACCTAATATTTTTGACGAGGTACGGACTCCTGACTGGGCCTCAAACGCCTCCGGTTCAATATCGAAGGGTAGCCGGGTCAGGATGGGTAGAAAAGGGGATAACTGGAAGGTACAGTCGGTCCTGATAAAGACCGGTAAATTCGACGAAAGTAAAGCCCGTGAACTGGCTAAACGGATCGTGGACAAGATAGAGAAGGATTGATCACTCGACCTCTTCATAATTCTCATCCTCGACTTTACCTGAGAATATCGGGTAAAGCACGAGGAAGTAGACAAGTATCAATGGTATAAGTCCAAGTGCGGAGACGGTCATGATATTCAGTTCAAGCGGTGGCACAGCAGCCTGAGTGACTGTTGTACCCGTTAACGGATCTATAACCGGGTAAAGTATGTACGCAAACAGAGCCACCATTTCAAACGCCAGGCTTTCTATGATGTAAAAACCACGACCATAGCTCTCACTATGGACCAGATAAGTCGCCAAAGACGTCGATGCAAGCGGCAACATCATCAAGACGGCAAGAGACAGCTTCATATCCAGTGCAAGCACTCTCTGCAGATAGATCATCGAAGGTATGTAGAGCAGAAGGAACACTGCCAGTATATACATACAGTAACCTCTGACCTCCTCTCTAAGTTCATCCCTCGTCTTGACAAGCAGGAACCCTGCACCCTCGACTAATGAGAGCATTACTATCAGGCTTCCGAATACTATATCAGAGATACCTATACTGGGAGTTCCTGTAAGCCAGTTATCGAGAAACATTCCGAGTATGAACGGTGCGAAGAAACTTCCGGTGACAAATGCAGCACCCCATGCCTTTCTCCAGAGTCTGCTGTCACGATCCTTGAAGAACTCCGGCGCCAGGCTTCGAAGCGTTAAAGCGAAAAGTATACCGAATACCAGTAGATAGTTAGATCCGAAGATACTGCCGTAGACACTCGGGAAGACTGCGAAAAGCGCTCCCCCGAAGACAACTATCCAGACCTCGTTTCCATCCCATAAAGGTCCGATAGCGGACATGAACTCCTCCTTCTCCTCAAGCTTTCTTCGTGTAAGGAAAAGCATCCCTACTCCGAAGTCGAATCCATCCAGTGCGAGGAACATTGCAAGCAGGAAGAACACCAGCATAAACCATATCTCAGGTAGCGGCATCCCGAAAAGATGTTCTACCGCCATCACTCATCCACCTCCGGCACACCGTTCTTGATCTGCTTTACGACAACATATATGAACAATCCGAGGAGAAGCAGGTAGCCTCCAGCGAAACCTGTAAGCGTCAGTAATGCATGAGCTCCGCTTAGACCTGGTGTGACCGCATTCTTCGTAAGCAAGATCCCCTGTATAGTCCATGGCTGTCGACCGACCTCTGTCACCATCCATCCTATCTCGACACCGATGAAGCCCAGTACAGTGGAGTACATGAACGCTTTCTTCAACCTTTCACTGCTGAACAGATCTCCCTTGTAGATCAGGTAAAGCGACCAGAGGGAGAGGAGTGCGAACCACATCCCGAGGGCGACCATGAAACGGAATCCCCAGAACACGATCGCGACCGGTGGACTTCCTTTAAAGCTGTCAAGCCCCTGTATCCTGGCTGAACTGTTGGTGTATCCGCTGGCCATGAAGCTCGCCATCCCTGGCACCTCGATCCCTGTAAGATTTCTGGCGGAAAGGTTTGTGAGCTGGTTTGGATCAGAAGGCGCTGCGAAAAGGTAGAGCCCGACATCGGTCGAGTTGTGGTAAACTCCTTCCATCGCTGCAAACTTTTCCGGTTGAGAGCGGTAGACATGCCTCGTATATGCATCGCCCTGAATGACCTGGAACGGCGCTGATACCAGTAAAACGATCACACCTATCTTCATGCTCTTCCTCCAGAACTCCTTCTCCTCAGTATCTTTCAGTAGATGGTATGCAGATATACCTGCTATAAAGACTGCTATGGAAAGCACTGCAGCGTTCTGCATATGTACGAACATCCAGGGGAACCTGGGATTGAGATATGCTGCAACGGGATCGATTAACTTGACTATCCTGTGACCGTTCTGCATCACGATATCGTAGCCTCTAGGCGTCTGCATCCAGGAATTCGCCATCAGGATCCAGACTGCGGAAAGCCAGGAACCGACCGCAACAAGTATTGAGGACAGGAAATACGTCCTGTCAGACACCTTGTCCTTCCCGAATACAAGAATCCCGAGAAAAGTAGATTCGAGGAAGAACGCCATCATGCCTTCAAGCGCTACAGGCCCACCGAGAAGCGATCCCGACATGGTCGAGAAGGCAGCGAAGTTGGTCCCAAATTCGAACTCGAGCACCACACCGGTAACACTTCCCACAACAAAGCTTATCGAGAAGAGTCGGAGCCAGAACTGTCTCAACTGTTCGTAAACCTTTTTATCCGTTCTCAATGATCTCCATGTGAAGTAGACAATGAAGGGTGCGAGACCCATCGACATGACAGGAAATATTATGTGTACTATAGTAGTAAGTGCGAACTGCATCCTGCTCAGTAAAACCGGGTCTAGCATCTCTATTATTTAGTTGCCGCCCACCGGTTTTTACAACTTTCCAGCCTCTCTGAACATCTTCTCCTGGAAAAACCAGGCTATATCGGTTCGAAACCGTTTTAAGGCGGGAAGCGATACTGTTTTTTCAGAGCGCCCGGGTGGTGCCCACGTCTGAAGAGTATTATAGGAGATCTGGGGACGACTGTCTTGACGGACTTGACACGAACCGTGACGGCCTTAACGAGGATTCGGTAAGCCGGAGACAGGATGAATACGGTAAAAATGTCATAGATACAGATGATGAGACGTCCTTCGCATCACTTTTCTTCGACCATCTTACAGAGTTCGTTTCTCTTTTACTGATCGGGGTCGGTTCCATAGCACTTGTAACATACTTTGTCAGCCATGATCCCTCTATCGACAGGATCGCAGAAGCTGCGATAATCTACCTCATCGTCCTGATAAACGCAACTGTCGGCGCCTACCAGGAGTACCGTTCAGAAGAGACCGCAAAGAAGCTGGAAAGCATGATGGAAACCGAGGCAACTGTATTAAGAGATGGTGAAAGGATGGAAATCGCTTCAAGAAAACTGGTGCCCGGCGATATCGTTGAGCTGGAGTCCGGCGACAAGGTACCCGGCGATATAAGGTTGCTGGAAACGGAAGGACTTTCGATAAAGGAGTCCGTACTTACCGGTGAAAGCGACTCGGTCTCGAAGAACTCCGACACCATAGATGAGGAGCGGCCGCTGGCTGAAAGAAACAACATGGCCTACATGAACACGTACGTGACCTCCGGAGAGGGAACCGGCGTGGTCGTCGGAACAGGTTATGAAACAGAGATGGGCTCTATAGCTGAAAGCGCCGAGGACAGCGAGGACGATGTGCCTTTCGTGGACGAGGTCGAGACTACCGGGAGAAAGATCAGCCAGATCGCTATAGTCCTCACAGTGATCGCTTCTATCGTTTTCATGGTCAAGGGCCAGACCCTGTACCAGGTCTTCCTGCTCGCATCCGCACTGATCGTTGGTTCGATACCTGCGGCGCTTCCTGTGACAGTAACCTACTCCCTTACAGATGCCATGAAGAAGATGGCGCATGAGAACGCACTGGTGAAGAACCTTCCGCTTCTCGAATCTCTTGGAGGCATAGATGTTATCTGTACGGACAAGACAGGGACTCTGACAAAGAACCAGATGACCGTCAAGAAAATCTTCAGACCTGCTTTTGATGAAGAAGATGCTGAAGATATCGATCTCGCCTCCGGAAGAGAGTTCTCCAGAGCAGCAGTCCTTGCTAACGATGCCGAGAGAGATGAGAACGATGATTTCATGGGTGAACCGGAGGATATAGGGTTGATGCAGTTCGTCGAATCAACGGGTTTCAAGCCAGAAGATATAATAGAAGACTTCGAGCAGAAAGATTTCCTGCCGTTCACATCGGAAAGAAAGCAGGTCCAGGTGCTTGTGGAAAAAGACGGTGAAAGATTTAGATACACCAAGGGCGCTCCGGAGGTCATCATCGATAGATGCGACAGAGTTCTGGTAGAAGGTGAGACAGAGCCACTGGATGAAGAATGGGAGAAGAAGATAAGAGAGAAGATAGACCAGTTCTCCGGTAACGGGCTAAGAAACCTGGGCTTCAGCTTCAAGCATGTTGAGGACGAGGAGCTCGGTTCTGAAACAAGCGGAGATATATTCCTCGGACTCTCTGGTATGTGGGATCCTCCGAAAGAGGGGATCAAGGATTCTGTAAGAACATGTTACAACGCCGGTATAGATGTCAAGATGATAACCGGTGACAGCAAGGAGACTGCGGTAGCGATAGCGAAGGAGTGCGGTTTCAAGAATATCAATGCTGTTGAATGGGAGGATGTCAAAGATGCCTCGGATGAGGAGATAAGAGATATCGTTAAGCACCACAACGTCTTCGCACGTATGGATCCCGAGCTGAAGATGAAGATGGTTGACGCCCTCCACGAAGAGGGTGAGAGGGTCGCTATTACTGGCGATGGCGTTAATGATACACCGCCTATGGAGGATGCGGAAGTAGGGGTTGCGATGGGTAACCGTGGAAGCGATATCACAAGAGATGCTGCGGATATCATACTTCTAGACGACAACTTCTCAACCATTAAAGATGCTATAAAATACGGCAGAGCATCTCTTTCCAACGTAAGAAAGGTTGCGAACTATCTTCTGACTGCGAACCTGTTCGAGGTTATCGTCCTGTTCGTGTCAGCCTGGTTCGGTTTCACTCCTTTCAAAGCCATCCAGCTTCTCTGGGTAAACTTTGCCACGGACATATTCCCTGCTATGGCGCTTGGAGGAGACCCTCCACATCCTGATATAATGAACAAGAAACCGACCGGAGAAGACGAGCAGATACTGACGAACAGGATATGGTATCTTCTCACCGGTATAGGACTGACGAAGGTGGTCATGGCGTTCGCCACGTTCTTCATCACGCTCTGGTGGTCGACCGGCGACACCAGTATACTCGGTATACAGGGAGATCTTGTTCTATCCCAGACAGCTGCGTTCCTCTGGTTAGGGCTTTCACACCTTATCAGGATCCTGACCATCAGATGGGATGAAGGCTGGAAAGGTTTCGATATATTCATCAACAAGTGGGTGAACTACTCGATGCTCTGGCCTCTGGTGGCATTCCTCGGGATAATGTACACTCCAGCAGCCGGGTTCTTCAAGGTAGTTCCACTCCCGCTCTGGACCTGGGGCGTGGTGCTAACGACTCTTGCACTTGGAGGTATACTCGCATTAGGAGTTACAGAACTAGTCGACCTATTCCTCGGCGGTTACAGCGATACCGAGTACTAAAAAAATCCATCAGATATCTTCAAGAAGTTCTTCAAGCCCCTGCCTGCCGTACTTAGATTCAAATATCCTGATATAGCCCAGTATAAGCTCCCTGAAACGTTCACGGGACTCCTCTTCATCTCCTTCAGGCGTTATCTCCTCCTTACCTTCATCAGTCAGTTCGAAGTACTTACGGTCGCCGTTCTCAAGCCCTTCTTTCCTGACCTCTTCAGAGCTTAGAGCTCTTAGAAGATCATCCTTCTCCAGCCTCTTTATAAGCGGGTAGATAGTGCCATAGCTCGGACTCCAGTATCCATCTGTGACATCCTCTATACTGGAAACAACCTCATAACCGTAGCTAGGTCCGTCTTCAAAGCTCTTCAGGACCATGTACCTCAGTATATCGCTTGGCAGTTTCTTTCCCATAGCTATTAAATGGCGATAAATTTTTTAGACCATTACGGCCCGATATATTTCGATTCTTAATACCTTTATAAAATTTTGAGAAGATTTTCCAACATACTATGATAGAAAAAATAGTAGAGAAGATTCAGGGTGTTTTCCGGAGCAAGGAAGACCTTGATCTCACCGGTGGACCGGTGGCTGAAAACCTGCTTTACCTGGCGATACCTATCGTCATGATCAATCTTTTGCAGACTGCATACAACCTTGGCGACACATTCTGGCTCGGCCAGTACTCCAAGGACGCACTTGCAGCGATCAGCTTTGCGTTCCCACTGGTATTCTTCCTGATATCACTTGGCATGGGTCTTTCCGTCGCAGGAAACGTTCTGGTCTCCCAGTTCGAGGGATCCGGAAGATCGGAGAAAAGAGACTACGCAGCGTCTCAGACCATTACTTTCAGTCTGGCCGCCTCGATAATACTTGGAGCGGTAGGTTACTTCCTGATGCCAAGCCTCGTACACCTTTTCGGTGCAGCTTCAGGTGTTGCAGCAGGCGCTACCAGCTATCTACAGGTCATATCGGTAGGTCTGTTCTTCATGTTCGGCTTCGCAGTATTCATGTCACTCATGAGAGGTTTCGGTGATGTAGTGACGCCGATGCTGATAATGCTTGTAACAGTGATACTCAACATCATACTTGACCCCTTCCTGATCAACGGATGGGCGTTCTTCCCCGAGATGGGAGTCACAGGAGCAGCTATAGCCACGATATTCTCAAGACTCATAGCCCTGATGATGGGTATGTACGTGCTCTTCACCGGTAGAAGAGGCATCCAGATAAACCTTAACGACATGGTGCCAGACCTCTCTTTCCTCGGGAAGATGATGAACATAGCACTGCCAGCGACCATAGGAGGTATAGGTCGATCTGTTTCGATCAACCTGCTTGTCGCTGTCGTAGGCAACCTGTTCGGCACCGCAGTCGTTTCAGGCTACGGTATCGGAGTAAGGATGTTCTCGCTCATCTTCCTTCCAGCTATAGCAGGAGGATGGGCGGTCTCGACCATGACCGGTCAGAACCTTGGAGCGGGTAAACCTGATAGAGCCGAGATGGCAGCAGATCTTGCAGCGAAGTACATGTTTCTGATACTCTCCGGTATCGGCGTCATAACATTCATCTTCGCATCCAGCATCGCATCAGTGTTCTCACCAGACCCAGCGGTGATCTCAGTTGCGACACAGTTCCTGAGATGGGTGTCCCTTACCTTCGGATTCATGGGCGTTCTCAGAGCCTACACCGGTTCCTTCCGTGGAGCAGGTAACACTATGACAGCAGCAGCGATCAGCATAGCTACACTTGCGGTCATCAGGCTTCCAGTCGCATACTTCGGATCTATCTACTTCGTCGCGGATGGTCCGCTGGCTATCTGGATAGCATTCGCAGCCTCCAACATAATCGGAGGACTGCTTGCATGGGGTTACTACCAGAGAGGCACCTGGAGAGAATCAGTCGTGGATAACCGGAAGAAGGGTCAGGTCGCTGAAGAAGCGGATGATATCGAAAGCACTATCAGCGACCAGAGTGGGAAAAGCGGACTCCTCGACCATATCCCAGGACTGAACCTGGTAAAGGAGTCTCTCCCGCTTCTTTAACCTCTCTTCTCTTTCTACTTCCTTATCATCATCAATGCGGAGATAGCTGTCCCGATCAAGGAGAAAACTCCCATAGAGGCGAAAAGGACATTAAAACCGTAGTTCTGAATCAGGAATCCTGCTATAAAGGCCGATACACCGGTACAACCAGTACATTGACTCCCAGATGCCCTATTCGTATGCATAACGTCCTTCATCGAGATTCCTAGAGTAGACCTCATCGAAGGCTGGAGAGCGCACAGCTGCCGCAACTCCGACAACTGCCTGAACAAGGAACATCTGTATAGGATCACTGACAAACATGTAGCCGAAGAACCCTATGGTCGCCAGGAAGTAGCCAGCGAAGACAAGCTTTGTTGTGTCGACCGCCTTATCCTCGAGCCGACTCGATATGAAAATGAGGATGCCTGCAGCGATCGCATAAATGCTGTAAGAGCTTCCTGCGATGAACGCTCCTCCTATCTGCCTAATGAATACTGCGTAGAAAGGTCCGAAAAGTCCTGCTGCGAAAACGCTGAACGCTGATACGGTGTTAAGTATCTTTAACTGCCGATTCACATATGTCTATAGATTACAGGCTTCGGATTTATTAGTTCAGTACTATATGAAAAAGTTCTTTAAAAAGGCAGACATAACTACTATGTATGAAGGCGAAACACTCTCTGGCACTGGTACTGGTCGTACTGGTCGCATCAGGATGCACACAGAGCAGATCTAACAGTTCGAATAACGGTACATTTGAGCTCATGGTCAGCGACCAGCCGTCAGCGATAGGAGACTTCTCCACGCTAAATGTAACGTTTTCAAGTGCAAGAGTTTTCCCTGCAAACAATTCTTCGATAACATTCGATCTTGACAGCCCTACAGTAGATCTTACACAGCTGAAGGGTTCAAAGGCACAGGCCATCCTGAGACGTAATCTCTCTGCAGGCAGTTATACTAAGATCGAGCTCAACGTGGAGAATACGAACGGCGTAGTCAACGGCAGTGAAGTCAACGTAAAGGTGCCAAGCAACAAGTTGATGATAACCAAGAACTTCGAGGTACGGCCTAACGGCACTACCAGCTTCGTGTTCGATATACAGGTCGTCGAGAGAGGTAACCAGGGCTACAACCTGCTGCCTGTTATCTCGAATTCGGGAGTCGCTGGAGAGGACGTTCCAGTTGAAAGAACATCTGACAAAGGAAGTAGGCAGAAAAGCAGTGGTAAAGATCGACAGCCTGCTAAAACTGCACCAGGCCTTAACTAAGGTCAGCGCCTAATCGGACTATTATTAAGGTTTCATACACCTAAATTATCCAGATGATGAGGAGTTACGTCTGATCTCGCAAGGGAGATGATGACGTGAACACCCACTGATACCTTTCCAGTCATCTTTCTACATCACAGTATAAATATCAGCGGCATAAAGGGCGGAGGGCGGGATTTGAACCCGCGTCCCGACCGCCACAAGGTCGGAGTATGGACCAGCTAACCTACCTCCACCAAACGATCAATCTGTAATCAGGGTTTCGACGGTGAAGCTTTTAACTCCTTATCAGGTTTCATCCTACATCCTTGAAGCGGTCAGTCCGGTCATCAGGACGGAGAGTGTTATTGCTGCGAATCCCATGATGAAACCGGTGTCAATATCGAACATGGTGAAAGCTGCTGCCAGGATGACAAGTATCGAAAGACGTCCTGCGTTAAGGAGGAAAGAATTTCCAGTCAAAGGCCGGGCCTGTAGAAGTCGTTTCCACACACGGTCATACACCCGGGCATATCTCACTGCATCTTCCTGAACAGAGACTTCTGCTGGCTGCTGATGCGATGGTCGCTGGTGAGGGATTGAACGGACCCAGGAAGGATGTGACACCCGACATGAAGACAGCTGCGGAGTCGCTGTACAGACTTTCACATCTTGATTTCGACAGAGTGCTCTGCTACCAAGGCGGACTTGTCGAAGAAGGAAGCGATAGAGTGAGCGAGATATTCAAAGAACTGAAAGATGATCTGAACGGCTACAGAAAATCAAGTGGTGAAGGCGACAGATTCCTGAGAAGAGAGCTTGAAACTGAAGATACTGGTCTCAGCCAGTTCACCGTAGAAGCAGGTGAGAGCCATGGCTCGAAGAAAGGCGGTAACACCGCTCACAGACACACAAGACAGGAAGAGATCTATCTTTTCCTGGATGGAAGCGGGTGGATGAAAGTCGATGATGAAGAGTTCGATGTGGAGGAAGGAGACGCCGTCAGGGTGGCTCCTTACGCCTTCAGAGCGGTAAAGGTGAACAAGGATCTGGAGTTCGTCGCAGCCGGTGCACCGGTTAAGGGAGATGATACCGAGGTCAAGGAGGATTTCTGGTAACCTTCTTCCCTTCTCCTTACTAACCGGTCTGTAACTAGAATGGATAAAAGAACCTTGAGAACAATACTTGTTTATGTCAGAACTTCAGGATGCACAGGACAACCTTGAAGACGCACTAAAAGCGATAGGAAAGGAAGAGCACTTTGAGCGGCTGAAGAACCCTCAGAGGTTCGTGGAAGTCAACTTCCCTGTTAAGATGGACAGCGGGGAGAAGAAGATGTTTCGCGGCTTCAGATCACAGCACTCAACCGCCCGAGGACCTGGAAAAGGAGGAATCAGGTACTCACCTCAGGTCAATGAGGAGGAGGTGAAAGCTCTTTCACTCTGGATGTCCCTCAAATGCTCCATCGCAGATATACCTTACGGCGGTGCCAAGGGCGGAGTCATAGTCGATCCCGATAATCTTTCCGAATCGGAGGAGGAAAGGCTTTCCCGTAGCTACATCGACTCAATCGCCGAGATAGTCGGCGTCAACAGAGATGTCCCGGCACCGGATATGAACACCGGCGGAAAACATATGGCCTGGATGATGGACGAGTACTCGGAGGATGAACGAGAGCTTGTCCCAGGAGTCATAACAGGTAAACCGCTTGAAGCGTTCGGAAGTAAGGGTAGAGCAGATGCAACCGGCTACGGAGCGGTCTACATAGTCCAGCAGATAATAGAGGATGAAGGACTCAACCCTGAAAATCTTTCAGCAGCGGTACAGGGATTCGGTAACGCTGCAGCACCAGCAGTCGAACTGCTTGACGAGATGGGTGTCACGGTAAAAGCGGTGTCAGATTCATCCGGTGCGACTTACAGTGAAGACGGTTTCTCATATGAGGAGCTTAGAGCGACGAAAGATAGCGAGGGAACAGTAACAGCCACAGGCGATAGCATCTCGACCGATGAGCTTCTATCACTTGACGTCGACTTCCTGATCCCAGCTGCTCTTGAGAACGTTATCACAAAAGAGAACGCTTCGGACGTTAAAGCAGACTACATCGTGGAGATCGCAAACGGTCCTACGACAAGGGATGCAGATGAGATCCTGGAGGATATGGATGTGAAGATGATCCCTGATGTCCTGGCCAACTCTGGCGGTGTCACCGTTTCCTACTATGAGTGGGTGCAGAACAGAAGCGGAGAGTACTGGGAACGAGAGAAGGTTCTCGGAAAGCTGAAGGACAATATCCAGGAGGCCTATAGACAGTTCAAGGATCTCCGTGACTCCGAGGAGGTCTATGGAAGACAGGCTGCATACATGATCGGTGCCCGGAAGATCGTTGATGCGATCGAGACCCGCAGCTAACACACACGATCTTCCCTCATATCGATCTTTTTCTTCTTTTTATCCCAGCAGGTGTTTTTTTCAAAAGTATCTAAACACAAGAGTTTCTCATGATCATCGCAGGTAAGTGTCCGCCGGAGAAAGATGAGCTGAGTCAACTACCCCTACCTAACTCCGCTGACGCTTCGTGAGGAAGGGGACTTGTCAATGAATCTGACCTAAACGTCGTATCTATCCACACTCCACACGCCAATTTTGATGAGAAGAACTACTTTCTTGAAGTAGACTATCTTGCGAAAAGCCTCGATGCATTCCTGGTATTCCATTTCGGTGCTGTAGATCTGCAGAGGATACCCCAGATACAGGACTGGGATCTTGAATCCGAGCACGGTTTCGAGGGAAGCTCGGGAATTTCCGTTCATGGACTTGAGAACCTTGTGATCGGAAGAGGTGAAAACGCTGTTCTGGATGTGGCCCACCTGTATATCGCCGAGAATGATTTCTACTCCGAGTTCGAGAGGATCCTTGATAACGAAGCATCAAAGGCGGTGCATCTATGCGATTCCACCAAGACAAAGGACGGACTGGGCTTCGGAGACGGAGAGCTGGACATGAAAAAGGTCTGCAAAATTATAGATGATTCTTCTTTCAACAGCATCTTTGTACTGGAAGTTATGCCGGAGGACCAGAAGGATGCGCTGGAGAAGTGGAATAAGTTTACCGGTTGAAAACCTGAGCGGGGAACCCTATATAAAGTTTTGAGTCGTGTTTCTGGTTGCGGATCACACGGAGTTTGTCCGTGTACCGAGACAGTCTGACCATTTATAAGTTTTAATGGGGACTGTATGATTACCCGTCAGGGAGACCTGTCCGGGTGAAAGCTCGAAAGAGCCAGGATGAGCGTAATATTATTTTTACGTGATGTAGGAGAGACGGACCCGAAGTACAATCTTTGTACTTCACTAATGCATGTAGCATTTACACTAAAGACTTGGAAGGGAACAGGAGCCCTTCTGGTCCGGGATTCATCGTGAATCTCGATCCCGACGACGAAAATCCTCCGGGATTTTCTGAGGGTAAGAAAACTCATCCGAGTTTTCGACCCGTCATAAACCCTCTCGTAGAGAGAGCAATTCCGGTTGATCCTGCCGGAGGCTACTGCTATCGGAGTCCGATTTAGCCAT
>JBDGSN010000042.1:0-4659 GCA_042217505.1 Candidatus Nanohaloarchaea archaeon | reverse complement strand
AAGATCGTGTATTAAAGTGGGAAAAGAAAAAAACTCCTTGAGCTTTAAAGCTCGTCTACAGCTTCCTCGAACTCGTCTAATTCGGCCTTGATTATATCGATGGCTTCCTGGACAAGTTCTTCGTTGCTGTAACCTGAGGTCGATTCGATCCTGAAGTGGAAAGTACCGTCATCGACTTTCTCGTAACCTACTGTTCCGCCCTGGTGCTTTGCGTGCTCTTCGCCAGTTCCAAGGACTGCTGTTGCCTCGAAGTCAAGTCCCTGATCTTCCTTGAGATCTACTATGATCGCTTCAGGATTGACAGGTTCGACTTCTTCTATATCTGCTTTAAGGTCCTCGGCGAGAACAGTTCCAGGTCCTTCCTGGCTTAATGCTATATGGACTGTTGTCTCCTTATCCATGTCCTCTGGGATCGTCAATGGAACCTGTCCGACCCTGTTTGCGATTATCTCGTCTATAAGGCCTGACTTGTTCTTGGATACTTCAAGCTCCTGGACCGCAAGGGTTGGTACCTTGACGATCATGGCTCTTCTAAGTGAGTTGGCAATAGCTTCGTTGATACCGGATATCTCCAGTTCTAGAACATCGTCTGTCTCGTTAACCGTTTCGATCTCCATTTGTGAATCCCTCGAGGATCAAAGTTTATACTCTGCGGCCTCTTTTACCGCCTTTTGCCCTGCAGCCGTCGTGTGGCACAGGTGTAACATCTTCGATGCTTCCTACTTCAAGCTCGCTTCTTGAGATAGCCCTGATAGCTGGCTGGGCTCCTTTACCAGGCATCTTCTGTTTTTGTCCACCAGGAGCTCTTACCCTGATGTCGACCTTTTCGATACCTTTCTCAAGTGCTTCCTCAGATGCCTGCTTTGCTGCCTTCATGGCTGGGAAAGGACTTCCCTGAAGACGGCCTTTGTCTGTCACCATTCCGGATGAAATCCTTGAGATGGTTTCAGCGCCTGTAGCATCTGTGATGTGGATTATGCTGTTGTTGAAGCTCGAGTAGATGTTGACTATACCTTTCTTCATTATTCTTCCTCCTCCTCTGATTCTTCATCAGAACTTTCTTCAGCCGTCTCTTCTTCGACTTCCTGTTCCTCTGTCTCTTCAGCTTCTGGAGCCTCTTCCGTTTCTTCTGGCTCCGGCATCCTGAGCTCGATCTCTTTCTCCTCATCCCTGGTCAGGATGTAGCTCGGGATGTTGACTCTCTCGCCGTCAACGTAGACATGTCCGTGGACGACAAGCTGTCTTGCCTCGTTCGCTGTATCCGAGAAACCTCTCCTGTTGACCGCAGTCTGCAGTCTCCTGTCGAGGATGTCAGTAACGTTTAGTGTCAGTATATCTTCAAGAGCTGCATCGCTCTTGACTAGTCCCAGTGCGTTCGCCTTCTTGATAAGGTCCTCTTTCTGGGTCTCATCTGACTCTGCGACGAGCTTTCGTGCCTCTCTTCTGAGGGAACGAAGCTCTGATTCTGCCTTGTATACCTCTTTCTTGCTTTTCAGCCCGTACTCTTCAACAAGCTGCTGCTCTTTCCTGATACGATCCTCGCTCCAACCTTCGTTGGGAGTCTCGTACTGTTTCTTCAGTTTCTTTACCATTATCTATACACCTATTCTTCCTCTCCGCCAGACGATGCTTCTTCCTGCAGCCTCGCGCGAGAAACTCCGATCTTTGAACCGGATCTGAATGATGATTTTGTCTTCTGTCCGCGTACTGGCAGACCGATCTGGTGTCTCCATCCACGGT
This sequence comes from Candidatus Nanohaloarchaea archaeon, assembly GCA_042217505.1. Classification (GTDB taxonomy): domain Archaea; phylum Nanohalarchaeota; class Nanosalinia; order Nanosalinales; family Nanosalinaceae; genus JBDGSN01. The sequence continues at coordinate 2,919 of JBDGSN010000042.1, read as the reverse complement.
ATGAGCCTATCTCCTTGAGTCTTCTGATATCGAACTCCTCCTTGAGTTCAAGGTCCGACTCGATAAGGTGTTCGTTCTCTCCAGTATCTCTTTCCTTTCTCCTGTTCCTTAGCCATACGGGTATATCAGCCTGGTCAGGGTTCTTGATGAGTTCCTCTATCTCATCGATCTTGTCTTCTGAAAGGTCCCCTAATCTCTGACCTTCCTCAACCTCTGCGTTTTTTGCGATAGCATGTGCGTACATGTCGCCCACACCCTTCAATGACTGAAGAGCTTTAGCGATAGGTTTAGTACCGTCAACTCCTGTTCTTGCAATTCTTACAATTTCCTGTGTCTCAGACATGATTACCCGTAACCAGTAAGTCCCTGTTAAATTTTATAAAGGGTTGGAATCAAGATGTCCTTGGAAGAGATAGTATCTCTGATCATGTCTGTTTGTATTTTTCTTCTATCTTGGAGATAAGCTTGGTTAAATTTACTTTTTCCCGAAATTGGGGCGGAGCGTTATTTCTTTCAATGATTTGTTTTTCAAAGCTAAAATAACCGTGCTCGCCGAAGAGTGTATGATATGTATCTTTTCGCTTCTGTAAGAACACAAGCACCTTCTGTCCTTCTTTATATTCTGGGCTGGATGATTGCTTTTTTACATATCTACCGACCTTTCCTGTGTCAACTCTTACATGAACCGCTGTCTTTTCTGGTCCTTTTAGGACTTTGTCAATATCAATTTTGACCATATGATGAATGTTATTCATCTCATCCATTGTTAGGTTGCTGTAGGATTTCTTCGGGTCATCTAGTTCTCCTGAACCAGTATTTGAGACGGTGCCGATGATAATTAAATCGGCTTTGTTTATTTTGTTAGTTATATTGAAAACCTGTTCGCTGTATAATGGATCGCTCTTAACTGTAACTGTATCCTTATTGTTGCCAATTAGCACTATGGGAGACAGTATTACCACTAATCCAATGAGGGTTAGGGTGGCTTTGAAAGTTCTCGTTTTCTTAGTAGATTGCATTAATTCCATTTTTATCATCCTCTGCTAGAGTTCTGAATCTGGTATCGCCTTCTCCTAATGAATCATACATTGTTGCTTTGTAGATGTTTGAGTGGTCTAGTCCTAGAAAATGTCCAAATTCGTGTGCTGCAATACTTTGAACATCATAGGCGCTGCTTGATCCTGTTGTAGACCATTCTTCGGCGTTATCAAACTTTATTTCTGCGCTTTCTATAGTATTACTAAATGATCCTGTGTATGTTGTTGTTACGGCTAAGGCGCCGCCACTGCCGCCTATAGAGCCTTTATAGACATAGTTAGTTGAATCAGGGGTTACATAATATTCGAAGTTGGAATCTGCGTTGCTCCACACATCTGCTCCGGAATCTACTGCTGTACTCCAGCTGTCTGGTATCGAATCTTTGAAATCCTAGGTTACTGAGGCAATATTGTCGTTTTCATCACCGTCACCAGTCTTTGACCATTGATTTCCAGTTGTTGTATATGATAAAGCTGGCTGAATCATTAAAGCAGGAATTAAGGCGGCAAGAATTATTTTCGTCTCTAGCCTTATACTTTTCTCTTATCTAGGCTGTTTTTTAAAGCAATATTGTAGCTGAGAATGAGTTAAAGGTAATGATTATTTGACCGACAAGTTTAGGTGAGAGATGTAAATAGGAGTTTCAGCTTCACCAGAAAACGGATTTACTTTTCATCCGTTTTCTTGATGAGCTGAAAATCGAAGATTTTCTTGGTCCCTAAAAGACAGACTCTATTTTTCGTCTGTCTTCTTTATCAAGTGCCACCCGAACTCGGTTTTGACAGGGTCGGAAACTTCTCCAACGTCCAGATTGAAGGCAACTTTCTCGAAAGGCTTGACCATCGCTCCTCTACCGAAGAATCCTAGGTCTCCACCGTTCTTGCTTGAAGGACCTTCAGACTTCTCCTCAGCCAGTTCTGCGAATGTTTTATCGGATCTTTCAAGCTCGAGCTTGATCTGCTTTGCATGTTCTTCGTTGTCCACCAGTATGTGTGATGCACGGATCTGTTCTGCCATACTTCTAGAACCGAAGTTGAGCTTTAAGAAATAGATGATATTCAGAGGAGGATTCAATCTTCCGAAACAGTTTTTTGATGGCTGAAGCCGGTTATAGGGCCATAAAGCCGGGAATCTTCGAGTTTCGGTTGGCCGTAGTCGATCCAGTACCAGTCCCCATTCCAGTAACCTATATTGTCCTCCCCAATATCCCGTAGACAAAGTTTTTCGGAGTAAGTCTCAAGCGATACCTCCATTTCTTCGATGATTTCTTCAAAATCTACTTCGGGGCTGTAAGATTCAGGAGGTTCCATTACGGGGCATGCAAGCCATGAATAGTCGCTTGCTGCGGCATATACAGGCATCAAAGGCTTCTCCTTTATTTCGTTCCATCTCTTCGCCTCTATATAGTTTGACTCCCTTCCGCTTCCGAAGCGAGCAGATATGCCAGCTCTCGCGACCTTGAATGCAGTTCCATAGCCTTCCGGTGTTATAACGACGCGACCGCTCCCTACGCCCAAAGTCTCAAAACTTTCCTCTTCACAGAATTCTTCCAGAACCTGTTTCTCACTCTCGAAGAGATGGTGAAAGCCGTTTTTGAAGCTTCCGCCAGGCCAGTGCCTCAGCAAGTCGTGACCGTTTCCTTCATGCTAGGTGTCCTCTAATATCCCTTCAGAGGTTTCAAATAGTTCGTTGAAACGTTTCTCTCGAAGATTAGAGGAGAGCTCTTTCAGCAGCTGTGATAGTTTGCCTGGATCGTGACCAATGTCCATGTGCGGACTGCTTTCTTTGTAAACCTCTGCCACATATTATGATGGTGGGAAAAGCTAATTACAGTTAATGGATCTTTCGGTAGAATTTAGGTAAAAATAATAGCCCCCCCAG
>JBDGSN010000041.1:0-6726 GCA_042217505.1 Candidatus Nanohaloarchaea archaeon | reverse complement strand
ATAGAGCAGGGCGAGTTCGTCGCAGTGATGGGGCCTTCAGGCTCAGGAAAATCAACTCTGATGAACATGATAGGAGCTCTAGACGTCCCGACGAAAGGAAGCGTCAGGTTCGAGGGAGATGAGATATCCCGTTTCTCGGAGGACCAATTATCTCTGTTAAGAAGAAGGAAGATAGGCTTCGTGTTCCAGCAGTTCAACCTTATACCCAGCATGGACGCAGTCGAGAACGTTGCTCTTCCTATGCTATTCAACGGTGTGTCGAGAAGGAAGAGACGGAGGAAAGCCGCCGAACTGCTCGAAAGAGTGGGTCTAGGCGACAGAAAGATATTTCTGCCATCAGAGCTTTCAGGAGGTCAGAGACAGAGGGTCTCGATAGCGAGAGCTCTGGCGAACGATCCGGATGTCATACTTGCGGACGAACCGACAGGCAACCTGGATACGAAGACAGGTGACTCGATCATGGAGGTTCTGGAGGAGTTGAACGATTCCGGCAAGACTATAGTGATGGTAACACACGATCCAGAGGATGCGAAGCACGCTGACAGGATAATCAGGATAGTAGACGGCAAGACACAGCAAGGTGAAGGATAAGATGAAGAAGAAAGGATTACTACTGACACTTTTGATAGCATTTTCAGCTTTAACAGCAGCACAAACCGGTCCATCAACAAGTATCAACGTCAACCTGATAAAGAGCGAACCGGTGCCGTTGCAGACATCGGAGTACGCAGATGTCTGGGTAAAGGTGACCAACTCCGGCGATTCTAAAGCGGATAACGCCACCGTTAAGTTCGATCCGACCTTTCCTTTCCACGTCGACCCGGATGAGAAGACGACATGGAATATCGGAACCCTTCGACCAGGAGAGGAATACTACATACACTTACAGGTGAAGGTCGACGGCAACGCAGTCCAGGGAAAGAACTACCTGAACTTCAAGACCTCCTCAGGTATGGGGAATACAGTGATAACTGAAAAAGTACCTGTCGAAGTCAGAAGCGATAACAACGTTCTGTCGATAGAATCGATAGATCTTCCATCCAAAGTGGCGCCAGGAAGCGACCAGAGGATGACCTTAACTTTGAAGAACAGGGCTGACTCGATGCTGAAGAACGTCGAACTATCCATGGACCTGAAGAATCTTCCGTTTGCGACAGGTAACACGACCTCGAAAATGATAGGTAAGATTGAGAAAGGAGACTCGGTGAAGGTAAGCTACAACCTTAGAGTCGGACAGGGAGCTGACAACGATCTCTACAGGCTTCCGCTTGAACTACAGTACGAGAACGAGGCCGGAACACAGTTCACGAGAGACACGACGACAGGAGTTGTCGTGGGTGGCGAACCAGGACTTGAAGTCGGTATCAACAACCAGGATACGTTCACACCAGGGAAAACAGGTTCTGTCACTTTAAGACTTGTAAACAGGGGTTACGGCGATGCGAACTTCGTCTCGATGACCCTTGAAAACGGTGATGGCTACGAAGTGATCTCTCCAGAAACAGTCTATCTGGGGAACATGGCATCGGATGACTACCAGACCGCAGAGTACAGGATATACGTTTCCGACCCGGATGTCGAGCTTCCGGTGAAACTGGACTACAGGACCTTGGATGGACGACAAGTGACAGAGACCGACAACGTTTCACTTAACGTTTACAGCGGAAGCGAGCTTTCCAGGTACGGTATGGCTGGAAGCGGTAGCACGCTGGTAATAGCGATAGTTGTCGCAGCGATAGTTATCGGCGGCATCTACTACTGGAGAAGACGCAGAAGGAACAAGGAAGTCCCATGATAGCTGATTTCTTCCGGCTAGCAGTGCGCAATATCGTGCACAGGAAAAGACGGTCATGGCTGACAGTGATAGGTATATTTATCGGTATAGCCTCTGTAGTCGCTCTGGTCTCGCTTGGACAGGGACTTCAGCAGTCGATCGAGAAGGAGTTCCAGAGCATCGGAGGCGACCAGTTATACATCCAGCCGGGAGGAGGTGTCCAGGGCGGAGGAGCTTTCTCGGGTAACAGCGCAAAGCTCAGAGATGATGACCTTAAAGCGGTAAGACGGTCGAGAGGTGTCGACTCTGTAGCCGGTGTCATCGCAAGCTCTGCCAGAGTTGAGTACCACAGCCAGGGGACCTTCGGGATGGTGCTTGGACTTCCGACGGATGAGGGCCTGAAGATAGTTGAGAACTCCTGGAGCATCGAGATCGACAGGGGAAGGATGATAAGACCGACTGATAGATCGAATATCGTTATAGGAAGCAGCGCTGCCGACTCGATGTTCGACCAGGATTTAGGGGTGAGAAGCAAGGTATACATAAACAGTAGAGAGTTCCGTGTAGTCGGAGTCATGAAACCGACAGGCGATCCCTCAGTCGACAGATCGATAGTGATGCCGATTGACAGGGCTAGAGAGGTGCTTGGTAAACAGGATACTTACGACTGGATATTCGCAAAGATGCAGAAAGGTTTCTCAGTGACCAATGTCGAGGAGAACGTTAAGAGAAGTCTTAGACAGGAGAGAGGCGTTAAAAAAGGCGAGGAGGATTTCACCATCCAGACACCCCAGGATCTGATATCCTCTTTCAGCAGTATACTCAGCCTTGTAAACGGTGTTGTAGTCGGTATAGCATCCATTTCTCTCCTGGTAGGAGGCGTCGGTATAATGAACACGATGTACACCTCCGTAACGGAGAGAACAAGGGAGATCGGGGTCATGAAGGCGGTGGGAGCCACTAAAAACCAGATACTGGCCCTGTTCCTGCTTGAATCGGGTATGATCGGACTCATAGGAGGAGGTATAGGTGTACTGGTAGGTCTGGGGCTTGCAGTATTGGTAGCTCACTTCGCAACGCAGGCCACTAACATAGCTATATCTGCATCCTTCAGCCCTGTACTGATAGGCGGTTCTCTCCTGTTCTCGTTCTTCGTCGGAACTCTCTCAGGCATACTGCCGGCGAGAAGAGCGGCCAACCTTCAGCCAGCTGAAGCCCTGAGATACGAGTAGATTTTGAGGAGTGATTTAAAACTTGAATGATGTAAACTGTTCATGGCCTCTATATCCACGCTTTTAACGGCTGTAGTATCCAGCGCCGCTTCCGATGTTTACACGGCTCTCCCAAGGATTGTCACGGCTGTAGCTTTTCTATTACTTGCGTGGATAGGTATCAGGATCATCAGTATGATATCTAGAAAAGTCCTGGAGAGAAGCTACAACGAGAAGAAGATAATCGCTGATCTTATGCTTTCAGTTGAAACTCTTTTCCTCTGGTTTGGAGCATTCCTCATGTTCTTCGACCTGCTTGGCATGGGTCAGATAGCCGCCAGCCTAGGAACCGCGACAGGTTTCATAGCTCTTGGAGTGGCTTTGGCCCTCAAGGATATGCTTGCCGACGTTGTCGCAGGAGTCTATCTTTTGAGAGATAAAGACTTCAATGAAGGCGATGCAGTGAAGACCGCTGACGCTGAAGGAACTGTCAGATCGGTCGAGTTAAGGAAGACAAGACTTGAACTCGAATCCGGTTCGACCATGGTCCTGGCCAACAAGGATGTTGAGAAGAAATGGGAACGGAGGAAATAGGTTCAGAAATATATATTTTAAACCACAATTTTATTTCCGGATGACGGAACCCGTAAGCAAAGGTATCGGACACGGACTTTACAAGACATCAAGCCGTTACAGGCTGGCAAACCTTCTTAACTACTCCGAGGATATCGTTGAGCAGCTTGATTCTGACGGACATATCTCGGAGGAAGACCTGGAACCTGACAGGAAACTCAGACGGCCGGCATCAGCAGCGCTCGAACCACTGGTAAGAGGCGGAGTACTTGTCGAGAACGGTACCGGCTACGACCTTTCCGAGGATTACGACTGGTGCCCTGACGAAGCTATAGAAGCCATCGAGACTATGGTGCCTAGAGAGCTGTAAAAACCCTGTTCTTCGATAGAATGGATGGGTTAAAGTGGGACAGGATCGGTATCACCCGGGCATCGACATGAAATGAGAAGTAGTACAGAACAACACAGACCAGACAGACACTACCACACACCACAACACAACACCACACTAAACATCTATAGCTCGGTGTTTCAAAGGACCTTTGTCTCTGGAGGCGAAGCGGTAGGCCTGGAGAAGCTTCCGAGATACATGGAAGCTGCTGAGACGGCTACCCCTGGCTCCTGGAGGAAAAGGGATGATGGCTGTTGAGCTGTCCCTTTTCTCTACTCGGTTTCATGACCGGATTCCTTCCAACCCTTCAGACCGACCTCATAATCATAAACATTCCTGAAACCAAGAGACTCAAGTTTCTCAGCAGCCTTCGGAGAAGCAGAACAGTCCAGGTCCTTACAGTAGACCACTATATCATCGGATTTATCGAACTCCTTTAAGGCCTCAGAAGCGATGTTCTCCAAGGGGATATTGATCGCACCAGGGATATGACCCTCCGAAAAATGCTCGGTGCTCAAAACATCGACGACCTTTACCTCAGGGTTTTCACGCAGATCTTCGAACTCTTCAGTGGAAACAGCTGTAACCATACAAGACAATCTATCCAGTTACTGACTATTAAAACCGGGGTTCCAGTCAGTAACCGAACTCTGTTTCAGGATTAAAATTATCCAGGGCAGCTTTCACAGCGTTGAAATCACCGATCGTATACGAGTTAAGGTCGTAGAACTTGGTATCATCCTCTTTTTCCGCTTCGATACGCTCCATCACATAAAGAGCATCTATCACATCGTTGACAGGTCCCTGGGCTACACCAGAATCTTCCACTATCTCGACAGCGGATATCATATCCCCTTTCTCCCGTAGATCAAGCAGGGCGTTACCGACCTGGCTGTGGTGCTCTTCAAGTGCATGGTAAGCCTTCTCATCACGCAGGTAAAGCGTCTCAAGCTCGTCTTTGACCTCGAAGATATCAGTCATCAAAGTATTATTGGATAGAAAAATGTATCAGTCTTTGGATGAAAGAAAGATCCAGTAGATCGGAGAGAAAATCATCGGCGCCAGATCCTGTTTCCTGTCTCACGTTCTTCTGCATGCTTGTATCGAGCCTGTACTGTTTTTTTCCGGTGTCCAGTCAGGTTCTTTCAAAGTCATGGCAGTTGCTGAACCGACGAACAACAATATCAGGATTACTGCGATCAATTTTCTCATAGAAAAAAGATGTGGTGGTGAACCTTAAGCGGATACCGTTGGACTGGAGCTGCTAATGATTGCTTCTCTACCGTTTTCTTTCATGGAAAGAGAGATCTTCACGGTTATGCCGTCTTCGAAGTACTGTGTATCGATTGTAGCGTCCTGTATGTTCTTGAGAAACTCTTCGGGACTGATGTTTTCATCCAGAACTATCACGGTATCGGATGCATTCAGTACTTGGACGCCGACAACTTTCATAATGTTGAAGAGAATTTTTTTTTGGAATCGTTCCGGACTACTCTGTCGAATTTACCCCTTCTCAGGCGTTCTAAGACCTCATCCAGATCTAAATCTATGTAATCCTCGCATCTCTTAAGCGCATGCTCATCTATCCAGAACTCGTCGCTGGGATAATCGTTCAGCTTTTGAATTAGGATGTCTTTGAGATCCATACGCTATAATTGAATTGTTCAGGAGATTGTTTGAATAAATTCTTGTTCTGGATCAACTGTAAGCATGTTGCATACCAGCAAGTTTGCTGTAAAGAATAGAAGGAAAATAGGAGAGGTGTTTGATGCCTCTTTTCTACTGGGTGTTCAACACTTTCTGTGACTTGCCAGCTAACTCTTCTTTGTGCTGGGCGTAATCAGCGATGTAGTTAGCAGCTGCGCGGGTATCCTTGCCCGAGTAACCAGCCACGACGAGAGCATCGCCTGCGGAATTGAAAGCCTCGGATACGTAATCAAGCAAGGCTTTGTTCTGACTGTAATCGCTTGCCTTCCAGGTATCACCGTTTTCAGCTAGTGTTTTGACCAATGTGTTGACGCTTGGTCCTCCGACCAAGATCAGGTTCTTGCCTTCAGGACTTACCTCCGAATCAAGCTTAGCTGAATCAGGGAACCCGGTAGGCGTCTTCGTCTCGATAGAACCTGAGGATCCTGACTTGCTGAGAGTTCCACCCGAAGAAGTGAAAGCAGCTCCCACAGTTGATTGACCGTTCGGATACATCAAAGAAACGCTGTGTTGACCATCCGAATCGTACTCCGAGTAAGTACCATATACATCGTAACCAGCCGTCACATCACTGTTGGAATCAAGGCTGTCCGTCTTCCTCTTCGAAGAATCAGTGAACACAGGTTGTTTGATCTGTGTCTCACTATCACCAGAGTTCCACTCAGGTTCAACCACGTAACTGTACTGTGTATCACTGTTGGACTTATCCTCTATGAATACAACAGCAGGATTGTTATCCGGCAACTTGCTCCGCAGACCACTAACCGCGTTAGTCTCCTCACTATCCGTCGACCAGTATTGGACACTTCCTCCAGAACCTATAGATCCGGTAAGAACAGAGTCTCCAGAATCATATTCGTTGCTAACTGATCCTCCAGACTCGTCAACGATTGCATTACCGTCTACATAACCTGAAGATCCGGTATGTGTCGTTGTTGAAGCAAAGTTGTTCAAAGTTGTTCCGCCTAGAGATACTCCGCCACTGGTTGTTTTGGTTACCGATAGAATGTCATCGCCGTCTTGGTAACTTCCTGCAGATGGGCTGGAAGGCTCAGAACTATCGTCGACGT
>JBDGSN010000040.1:0-16531 GCA_042217505.1 Candidatus Nanohaloarchaea archaeon | reverse complement strand
CAGGTTCAAATCCTGGAGCCGGGATTTCTAACGTAGTTCTAGGTAGATGCCTCCTTTTTCGGCCTATATATAAATTTTGGTCCATGTAGCAGTGTTATGGGGTGGTTTTGGGGATATGGATGATTATAAGTATGGTCTTGACGATATCGAATCTTTAAGCGGAAGTTTTATCGTCTCTAATGATCCATATGACGCAATCTCGACCCTTAAAGATGAAGGATTTTTCCATGAGAATCCTGTGATATACAGCGGTCCATCCTCTCTTAGACCGAACTCATACCATGAAGGTGCCTTTTATGACGTGGAATCTGGTCTGACAGATCTGACTGGTCAGGGCGTAGAGATAACAGAGCAGCTTGAAGCGCTTCACCGGAACGGATACCGTGGGAACGCTGTTGTGATCATGGACGCTGACACTCTAGGTACTGCCAACGATAAGAAAAGAGCTTTCAGGTACCTGCATACTATGAGCAGCAAGATATCTTTGACTGAAAACCTGCAGCTGGTGCTTGACTCAGGAGCAGATGAACAGTGGTCGAGTATAGTTGCCAGCCTTATGGATGGACGTATAGAGCTTTAGATCAGGCGACGGATTTATCACTGAAAGGTTCGAGTCATAGAGTATGGATTTCAGGGAGAGATACAGAGAATTCTTCGAGCAACTTGACCAGGATTACTTCGTGGAAGAACGTTTTGTACCAGCTGTCGGAGATGAAGATGCGAAGTACATTTTGGTCGGAGAAGCACCAGGCGCCAACGAGGTAGAGGAAGGAGAACCGTTCGTAGGAAGGGCAGGAAAGCGGCTTGACGAGATACTGCATGACATCGGTGTGAAGCGCTCAGAGCTATACATCACCAACCTGGTGAAGATCAGGCCGCCTGACAACCGGGATCCGAAAAAGGATGAGATCAAGGCATGGGCACCTCTGCTGGAGAAAGAGATAGAAAATGTTGATCCTGAGGTCATCATAACTCTGGGTAACTTCGCATCCAGACAGATGTTGAACACGAAAAAAGGCATCAGCCAGATACATGGAAGACTTTTCTCAAGGAATGGCAGGAAAATAATGCCGGTCTACCACCCGGCAGCGACACTCTACGATAGAAGCAAGGGACCAGAGCTTGAGAAGGATCTGAGAAAGGCTTTCGGTAAAGAGGAATCGGGTCAGAGAAACCTCAGGGATCTTTGATCAGATAACAAAGTAGATGCCAGCTATGATCAGAATTCCGCCCAGTAGGCGGTAGTAAAGGTTCTTCTCGTTCAGTACATTGAATCCTATCAGGATGTTGAACAGTATAGATAACCGGAAAAGTATCGTGGCTTTAGAGGCTGTAGAAAGCTGTATTGTCAAGAATATTAGCCCCTGCCCGATCGCTGATACTATGGCAAGGTAGAGAAGTCCGGGGTTACGGTACTCCAACATCTGGATATCCCTGGTCGTGTAGGTGAACAATCCCAGGATAGCTGCAGAGACCCAGAAAACTATCGAAAGGAAAAGCAGGACCGGTATATTGTTGACAACAAACTTCACACTTATGGATCCCGAGGCCAGGAAAAATGCACTTGCAACCGCCAGGATAGCACCTTTCTCCTTTAGCTTCAGTAATGGTTTGATGTAGTTGTCGCCCTCAAACATCACGACGTAGCTTCCAGCCACGGTGAGCAGAGCACCCGATATTATGCTTAAAGAGTAGACTGTTGACAGGAAAAGAGGTTCAAGAAAGGCCACGAACAGAGGGATCGTCTGTCTCAATGGTGATGCGATGGAGAGATCTTCCAGTTTCAAAGCTGTGAAGAATGTCACTTATCCGGCTGCGTTCACTGTACCTACGAATATCATCACGGCCCGGACCTCAAAACTGATACTGACCGGGTTGAGCATTTAGAAAACGGCTACTGGCAGCAGCACCAATGCCGTGTAGAGGCTTTTAACAAAACTAAGTTCAATTCCTGAAACATCTTCCACAAGAACTTTCTGGAGATACGATCTAGCGCTCTGGACCATCGCAGTTAAGACGCCAGCGATCACCCAGAGTTCTACGAACATAAGACGTATTTACTAAGTTACAATTATAACACCTAACTACATTAAAAGCTGTATTTCTCTTTTTGGACCATGGAGCGTTACAAAAACATAATAGACGACTGGGAAAGCTTCAGTGAAGCATGCAAAGGACATCCTGTGGCTGCTGTAAGGAAGAACCCGGTAAAGGCATCGGCTAATTTTGAAGAGCAGCTGAGAGAGGACTTCGATGATGTAGAAAGAGCGGACTGGAACCCTGACATCTACAGGCTGAAATCAACGACCACACCTGGAAAATCGACGCTGCACTGGCTCGGAGAGTACTATGTCCAGGAAGAATCAGCTGCTATACCGGTTGAAGTACTGGCGCCTGAGAAAGGTGATCGGGTGCTTGACATGGCAGCAGCTCCTGGAGGAAAGACGACACAGATAGCAGGGAAACTGATGAACCAGGGAAAGGTGATCGCGAACGATAAGACCGAGCAGCGGTTGAAGAGTCTTCACGCCAACGTTTACAGGACCGGCTCGGTCTGCGTCGCAGCGACGAGCTACGATGGGCGCCATATACCGGAGGATGAGCGGTATGATAAGATCCTGCTTGATGCACCATGTACTGGTGAAGGAGACCGGGCGTACAGGAGCTTTGAGTCAGCTGATCCGGGTGAAAGAGGCTCGCTCGCAAAACTGCAGAGGCAGATGATAGAGAAAGCTGACCGACTTCTGGATAAAGATGGCACACTCGTCTACTCTACATGTACTTTTTCACCGGAGGAAAATGAGGAAGTCGTGCTTCACACAATCGAAAACACTGGTCTGGAACTGGAAAGGATAGAGCTGGAAGCCCCTCATGCCCGAGGTCTAACAGGTTTTGAAGACAGGGATTACGGTCCTGAGCTGGAGAAAACCATCAGGGTGTATCCACACCACCTGGATTCAGGAGGGATGTATGTTGCAAAGCTCAGTAAGTGAGGTATGGGACTACCTCGAGGAGCGATTCGGTGTTTCAAGAGAAGACTTGAAAGGCTTCAGGATAGAGGAGATCGCAGGCGACTACTGGCTGATTTCCAGAGATCTTGAGACTGATTATGAGACGAAGACGAGAGGCATAAGATTCGTGAGGAGGACTGGTAGAGGGCTGAAGCCAACGACTTATGGCATACAGTTCCTCGGCGACAGGATAGACAGAAATATCGTCGAGCTTGAGGAGGATGAAATAGAGGGTATGCTGATGAGAACAGGTATGCCTGGGAGAGATATGGATGAGAAAGGCTATGTCGCCTTGAAATTCCGTGGAAAAATGCTTGGATGCGGCTTCTACATGGACGAGAAGGTTTCTTCGAGGATACCGAAGGGAAGAGCGAAGGAACTGGCTCAAATAATACTCTGAAAACGCTTTGTTGAGCTGTCTGGCCTGATTTCAGGCAAAACATGGAGCCGGCAAGGGTTTATAAGATTTACACCTTAACGTAAGGTTACAGGCGGCCAAAGCGAGGGGGCAACACCCGTACCCATCCCGAACACGGAAGTAAAGTTCCTCAGCGATCTGGCCAGTACTGCCTTACGGCGGGATCTCCAGGACGCTGCCTGACTATTTTTCCCCTTTCCGTTCTAAGATTACTTAACTTTCCGGTCATCACTTTTGACCATGGGATTTGTTTCGTGGTTCCTCTGGCATGGCGAATCCATCATAGCCAGTATACTTTCAAGGATTTTCTGGCCTCCGACAAGGGTTGTCGTTCTATCAGTACAGGGAGAAAAGCTTCTGGCACTTGAGGTCGGAGACTACTACACTCTACCAGGGGGATTTGTTCAGGGTAAAGAAAGTTTCAGAGAAGCCGCTGACCGAGAGTTGAGGGAGGAGACTGGTCTTCGGGCGGTCGAACTTGAGCGGATAGGTGAGCGACAGGAAGGTATGTCTGGCGTCGAGATGGTGTTCAAAGCGAAAGTTGAGGGAGATCTGAACGGTTCCTGGGAGGGAAAACCGGTTTGGATCAACAGGGATGCGGTCAAAGATGTTAAGTGGCGTTTTGATCGGGATGTTGAGTCTCTACTGCGAAAGCATAAGCTGTAACACGCATGGTTTGTAATACATTTTAGCGTAAAAAGGCCTATATTATCTACATTGTAATACAGAGCTGTGTTTTCAACAGAGGTTATGAAACTTGGCTACATAGTAAGAACTATGATATCCTCCCAGGGACTGAAAACGAATATCAAGGTAGTGACCCTTCTATCAGTTTTGACCGGGTTATTCCTGGCCGCAGGCTACATCTTCGGTGGGACCAGTGGCATGATCATTGGTCTGCTTTTCGCCGGACTGATGAACTTCGCCTCCTACTGGTACTCTGACAGAATCGTGCTGAGGATGTACGGAGCCACCGAGATGAGCGAGGAGCAGTACCCAGAGTTGCATGAGAGCCTGCGGCAGCTCTCGGAGAGAGCGGACATCCCTGTGCCAAGACTGTACCTCAGCGACATGGATGTACCGAATGCTTTTGCCACAGGACGATCGCCTGAAAAAGGAGTCGTATGTGTCACAGAAGGACTTCTGAGAGAGCTTGAGATGAACGAGATAGAGGGAGTTGTCTCGCATGAGCTTGCGCACATAAAGAACAGAGATACTTTGATCAACTCTGTCGTTGCGACTCTTGCAGGAGCGCTGGGGTTCATGGCTGAGATGCTTTTCTGGGGAACGCTCCTCACGGGTAGAAGAGAGGGTGAAGGAGAGGCCTTCGCAGCGTTTGCGTTCATGATAATGACGCCCCTGATAGCTACTCTGATACGTCTAGGTATCTCAAGAAGCATGGAGTACCGTGCGGATTCAAACGGCGTACAGATACATGGAAGCAAGGACGGACTGAAAAGTGCACTGCAGAAGATCGACGGATACAGTTCGAGAAGCCGCCCGAAACACTCTGCAAAGTACCAGGAAACGGGTTCAAACCTGTTTATATCGAATCCTTTCAAGTCAGATACTATGACTAGTCTGCTTTCAACCCATCCATCGCTGGATAAACGTATGGAGAATATCGAGGAGACCGAGATATGAGCTGGGAACTGGACTATGATGAGGACATTTCTTACAGTGTTGAAGGTGAGCTGTATGATTCACCCTATATCGAAGAAGAGGACAAGTATATAGAGGGAACGGATGGTTTCATCGGCACCCAGTTCCCCGATACAGAGATAGTTATGGAGGACCCTATGGGAAGATCTTTTTCCAGCGAAGGATTCTAGAGGCTTGTGTGCTCGCCTACTATCGCACCGTTAAGATCAGCATCTGCTATCTCTGAGTGCTGGTCGACAATCGAGTTCCTGATCTCCGCTTTCTTGATCGACACATCGTTGAAGATTATGCTGTTCTCAACCGTGACATCTTCAAGCTCGGAGTTCTCCATCAGGATAACGTTTTCGCCCATCTCGCAATTCTTTGTACCTCCCTCGATTATATTACCGTCGACCACTTTATCGGTCGCCTGGAGGTAACCCTTCGCAGTACCTATATCAAACCAGTCGCCGTCGAAGCTGTATGCATACATGTCGGTCTGCTCGTGAGCCCACTCGATCAGTCTTCCAGGCTCGTCAAGGTACTGCTCTGCAGGTATATCGGAGTCTCCAAAGTGCTCCTCGTACTTATTGTAGAGCGAGACCTTGTCCTTCGGGAAGTAGTAGCAAGCGATGGAAGCAAGTGTTGAAGGAGGTTCCTCCGGTTTCTCCTTGAAACCGACTATCTTGTCCTTCTTGACATCCACGATACCGAACTGGGACGCCAGCTCGTCATCCTTGACGTCGTAGACGACGTTGGCAGGTGCTTCTCTTTCCTGGCAGAACTCGATAAACTCCGAGGCATCGAAGCTGTAGTAGTTGTCGCCACCGATGACGAGAAGGTCGTCGTCTATATCCTCCTTGTCGATCAGTTTGATTATGGCGCCTATGGTCCCCGGTTTCTCATCCTCGGAGTCCTGGTCTTCTACAACCACACGTGCATCTCTATCGTATTCGTCGATGTAGTCCTCGAAATCGCTTGCGAACTTGTTGTTAGTAGATATTATGATGTCTTCAACATCATCTTCCAGATCTCCGACGATAAAATCAATTATAGGTTTATCTCCAAGCGGCAGAAGCGGTTTAGCCCGGTTCTTCGTTATGGGCCACAGCCGCGTCGCGTGTCCTCCTGCAAGTACAATCGCTTTCATGGCTATCGATAATACGAGGTAATACTTTCTAACTTAAATTAGGTGTGGTGATCGGTTAAATAGCCTGGAACGGTTGCAAAATAAAAAAGAAGAGGGGAACCTCCCTTCTAGCCAAGTAGAAGGTAGGCTCCGCCCACTATCGCGAGGTTTAAACCTCTCATTTAAACCACGATGTCTTTAAATGAAAAATTTGGAGTTTCCGCCTGTTCTCGACTGATTAATCGGGGTATATTCACCTCGTATTTGGTAAGTTTGGTTTTTGTCATATCTAATCACCAAATAGCGGTTGAACACAAAATTAGTTGTCTTTTACCATGCTATAGGGCATAATACGCTCTTAAAATCTGTTAAAAAAGTTCTGGTACAAAATTAAGGTTTTAAGATAATGTTCAGGCAACTTGCTGGTTTTATTCGCTCTAGAAGTCTAATCTGACAGGTCGTTGATCTCGGCGAGCAGCTGGCATTTTCTGCAGATATCTGAGGAACAGGGTTCTCCACATCGCTCGCATTCCTGTATCTCGTTTTCCGCTGAGTTCCAGTTCATCTCTTCGTCCACCAGATCGGAAATTTTGTGGCCCTGTGAGACGATCGAGTGCTTCGTGCCAGGCATCTGAGCCTCGAGCTTGTTCAGAAAACTCTTCACCATCGGCCTCAGAGATCCTTCCTGTACGTGCGGACACCTGTCTATGACGCCTAGATCGTGTAGGCGGGAGTACAGCGCGATCTCCTTCTCCATACAGTTGAGAAGTGGTTTGATCCTTGGAACAAACTTGTCATGGCTTACAGAATCTGTTCTCGCTCCAAGCCGGCCAAGCCTTTTCATGTCGCCTTTGATGTGGTTCATCATTATCGCCTGGGCCTCATCATCCAGGTTGTGGCCTATCGCCAGCTTGTCCGCATCTACTTCACGACAAAGTTTGTTTAGAAGATCTCGTCTCATTATACCGCAGTAGGTGCAGTTACCCAGTTCCCCGGCGCCTGCGACGTCATCCATCTTCAGGTCGTAGTAGTCGGAGTAACGGCCGACCTTCAGCTCGACTCCGAGTTCGTCGCAGAGCTCCTGTGCCGAGGATATGGATTCGTCTCTATACTCATCGATTCCTTCGTGGACAGCTATCCCGATTACATCTATATCAGGTCTCTCGCCGAATATCTCGACCAGCTGTTCAAGCATGACCGCCGAGTCTTTACCGCCTGAAAGCCCTACGGCTATGGTGTCGCCTGACTCAACGAGGTTGTCTTCTCTTATAGTGCGCTTTACCTGCTTGTTGATCGAGATGGAGAAGTGCTCTTTACACAGTCCTCGACCCTCGTACTCTCTGTATATAACGGCTTCCTCGCCGCATTTCGCACATTTATCCTCATCAGGCATAGAAGTAGACTGGCAGGTCAACTTTTTAATTTAGAATCCTAGTTCAGGTAGACCTTGAGCTCGCTCAGCTCTTTGATTATATGGTCTGCGCTGTGAACTCTATCGTTTCCGTAGGCAGTGACCTGTATGGCATCGATACCTGCATTCTTGGCTGCTCTTACATCAGTGGATGTGTCGCCCACCATGACCGGGTTTTCAGCGTCTATCTTCCTTATGGCATTTTGTATCATGTCTGGCTGAGGTTTTTTCTGGGAGAAGTATCCCTTTATAGGCGACATACGTGGCGCCTGGACGTCTCTGAAGTATGGCTGTAGCTCGAAATGGTTGAGTGTGAACTCGGTAGTGCTCCAGGGAGCGTTTGTTACCAGAGCCTTCGGAACTTTCAGGTTGTCCAGGACGTTTTTCACCTGCGGGAAGAGTCTGATATTTCCGCTGTCGATCATCCTTTCCTTCCTGTTCTGGACCCTTCTCTCTATTTCTTCCAGCTGGTCCCAGGACATATCCTTCTGGTAGAGAAACTTCTCTATCTGGGTGACGTTTTCAGCGTGTACGACCCGTCTGGAGTCGTCTATCGTGAAATCCAGCCCCATCTTCTGGGCTTCGTTCATCCTTACCTTGTCCATCCAGAGGAAGTTGTTTAGTGCGGAGTCCAGTAGAACTCCGTCTTTATCGAATATGACAGCATCGTACTTCATATTTCCCATCTGTTCTTCTCCTTTCTAAGATTTAAACTGGGGGGTTATCATGGTTTCCGTCGGACCGGTGCAGCGTATTAAAATCTCACGATCCAATTAGAAGAATACAGCTTTTTTGCCAGCGTGGCGGAGTCTGGTTGAACGCGATAGATTCGAAATCTATTGACCCATATGCGGTCTCCCCGGTTCAAATCCGGGCGCTGGCGATCCCAGGCTTTCTCTTAACTCAGTCAAGAAGTTCGAGGTCTCTGAGCTTCTGGACGTGGTAGTTCACTGTAGAACGGTCTTTACCGAGTTTGCGGGCTATATCGCTTTGAGTAGTTTCTTCTACGTACATCCGCTTGATATCCTGGATGATCGGCTTACGGAGCTCCTTCTTCAGGCATTTATCCTTGCATTTGCCCTTGAGATCGCAGTTCTTGCATGCGCCTTCGTACAGTATGGCTCCTTTCTTCTTCTCTATATGATCGGACTTCCTTATATGGTACTGGAGAACTCCGTTAGATAGATCTGTCTGGTCTTTGAGCTCGGAAAAACTGATGCCTTTGTTATCCTTGACTGTTCTTTCTACGAGCTGCCTGTTGGATGTTATACCGGTCACTCTAACCTGTTTCTAGTCTTGAAACAGTAAAAAGCTATCCCTGCTTGATCGGAGAACACGTTTTTATTCTAGAGGGTTGAAACCAAAAACATGGCAGAGAAATTAGGTCTGAAAGAATCAGTTGCGATGGGTCTTGGCGGGCTTATAGGTGGCGGTATCTTCGCTGTTCTTGGCGTCGCCGCAAATATATCGGGTAATGCTGCATTTATCTCGTACTTTTTCGACGGTATCGTCGCACTTGCGTCCGGTTACTCCTATGTTAAGCTTACTGAGTATCTGGAGGAGGATGGTGGTTCTTTCACGTTCCTGGAGCACTTTGTCTCCAATCCTAATATCGCTGGTATAGTCGGATGGATACTTATCGTCGGTTACATCGGTTCGACTTCGATGTATGCTTACGCCTTTGGATCCTTCGCCGCTGGTCTGATAGATATGCACTCTGCCTTTGTCAGACCCTTGATCTCTGTCGGAGTGATACTGCTTTTCGTAGGTATAAACATGGTAGGGGTCAAAAGCTCTGGCAGCTCTGAGGACCTGCTTGTATACGTCAAGGTTGCGATACTACTGCTTTTCGGAGTCGCAGGTGTATGGGCTATATTCAGTGATCCGAGCTTCGTACTTTTCCAGGGAGGTCTCTTCAACAAGGGTATCAGCTCGATGATAATAGGTGCAGCAGTTATCTTCGTGTCCTTCCAGGGATTCCAGTTGTTGACATATGAATACTCTGATATCGATGGAGGTATCAAGACTCTGAAGAAAGGAGTCTACTACTCGATAATCGCTGCAACTCTGATATACATACTCGTTGCATTCACAACGACCAACCTTCTTACCGCCCAGCAGGTACTTGTCCACAAGGAGACAGCTCTTGCCTACGCTGCGAACAAGATATTCTCGAGCGCTCTTCTGAACAAGATCTCATTCCTGCTTATCTCGATCGCAGCCCTTTTCTCCACGGCCTCAGCTATCAACGCTACTATATTCGGTACAGCAAGGCTTACCTACAAGATGGCGACTGACAAAGAGCTACCGGAGCTTTTCTCATTCAGGAACAGGAAGGGTATCCCGACGAGAAGTATAATCTCGATAGGTGTTCTTACGATGGCTTTCACCGCCTTCGGCAGTCTTGAGCAGATCACTACTTTCGCTTCACTGGCTTTTATCATGATATTCGCAAGTGTCAACGCAGTATGTCTTCTCGACTCAGATGTCACTGAGAACATGCTCATACCGCTTATCGGTCTTGCAGGAACCCTGACAGCCATACCGCTTATGCTTCTACACCTCTACAATACCAATCCTCACATGCTTGTCAGTGTCGTCGGGCTTTTCATCGCCCTGGCGCTTCTAGAGATTCTTTACTTCGAAAGGAAACCTCTGGAGAAAGAGGCTGAGAAGATAGAAAGAGAGGTGGAAGAGGATGTCGAATACGAGGCTGAGAAGATAGAAAGAGAGGTGGAAGAGGACTCAGAAAAACTGGAGGAAGATGTTGAGGAGAAGACTGAAATGATCGAGGATAGTGCTGAACGGCATGAGGAAGAGGTTGACGATGAGCTTGACGAAGAGCTTTAGCTTAAACGAACATAGGAGTGTTTTCAGCGTATTCCGTGTACTTTTCCTCGCCTATCTCTTCTGAGACTTCTTTTTCCTCTTCTTTTGCCAGGCTGTAGTATGTGTAGACCATCACTGGCAGCATAAGTGTCGTTAAAGGTGTCGGCCAGGCGATCCACCATCCCAGGACTACAAGCAGTATGCCGACGTACTGTGGATGCCGGGAATATCGGTAAACTCCTTTTGTAACCAGTTCTTCTTCAGCGAAGTAGATATCGTGCCACCCTTTTGCGATCGCAGCTGCACCGATTGCTGTAAGTATTATGCCGAGTATCATCCATGCACTCATGTTGAACACTACGCCGAGAAACCCCAGGCTGTAAACCGTTGCTGGCGGCGGAACCTGTGTTGATACTGCTGAACCGATGTACAGTGTTAGAGGGACCCCGTACATCTCGATGAACAGTGAGACTATGAATGCCGAGTAGACTCCCATTGACTTCCAGTTCGCCTTCCTCCTGTAGTGTAACGGTATCAGGAAGAGAAGAAAGGCTCCGATATTGAGTAATACTATCGACCACTGTCCTTCGATAACTGTTGATATGACCTGTCCGGACATGTAGTATATAAAGTAGTCAGCGAATAGTGGGAGAAAAAGCAGCGAATAACCGGCTAGAACGCCCATTATAACTGTTCTTCTAGTGATATCTATCTCAGGCATATCCATGTATTAGAAGTTATGGGCTGTCTAATAAACGTGTTAGGCGGGTAGAATATAGAAATTAAAATAGTGGTGGACCCTTCTCGGTGAGAAAGGTCCTTGAGTGGATCATCCAGTTAGAAAACCGGAATTAAATCTCCTTTACGTCGACTGCCTTTGGACCTCTGTCGCCGTCTTCCTGATCGAATTCGACTTCAGCGCCTTCTTCGATAGAATCGCCTTCGAGTTCGCTGACGTGGAAGAATACATCGTCATCCATCTCATCTGTCTCGATGAATCCGAAGTTCTTCTGTGGCTTGAACAGCTTAACTGTACCTTTCATAAACTAAAAACACCTCCTTGTATAACTCTGTATTGAAAGCCAACCTTTATAATAGCGAGACTATTTTCCGGTGCTTCGAAGTTCGATCACATAGCCGAAAGGGTCTTCGACGTAGAATGAGTCTGCACGACCTCCTGTACTGAGGGGGTTCCTTTCTCAACGGTTCGAAACCGGCTTCATCCAGTTCTCGCTCGATTTCCTCTATATTTTCACCGATCTGGATGCAGAAATGATCTATACCGGTCCGAGAAGGTCTTTTGACGTCATCTGACGGCCTTATATTCAGGGCGAAGTTATCTTTTTTCAGAAAGAATGATGTCCTTTCGCCGTTCCTGTACTCCTACAGCTTCCAGGGTTCGAGTCCGAGAAGATCTCTGTAGAAACCAAGCGACTTATCTATGCTGTCTTTTGGTATCTTCAGGCTGATATGGTCTAATCTGTCGGTTTTCATGGTTAACGGAAGCTCTCATAGAGCAGGGTCAGTGATGCAGCTGCCACGAATAAGTCTGGTATGTAGGTAAGAGGGCCTATCGTGATCATGTTGAAGCCCAGAAGTATCCGTATAAGCGGGCTGGATGATATGGCGTACATCAGCAGTGCGGAGCTGAACAGCATCATGCTTCTTGCGATAGATGTGGACATCTCCCGGTACATTAGCGTGTAGTTGACAGCCAGTGCTGAAAGGATTATTATGTTGAACGTAGACAGGAAGATCTCTATTATCGCGACCTGCTCCAGCACCTCTGACGATGCAAGTAGGTCGGTGTGCATTATCATGGTTGTGAGGCCTGCGAAGATCAGACCGGTTGTTACAACTGATAGGAATAGTTTTCTAGCTTTCATATCTCAACACCTGCCTGTTCTTTGATCTCTTCCAGTTTGGAAAGGTTCTGCTCCATCTGGTCTGTGAGGAAGTAGTTCTTCCCGTATCCCTGGCCCATGGTATCTATCACGTTGTGTTCCTCCATCAGATCGAGGTGATGCCTGACCGTCTTGTAGTCAAGGTCCAGGTCCTCTGCTATCTTGTTGGCGTTCATCGGTTTATCTTCAAGTGCCATTATTATCCTCAACCTGTTTTTACCGCCCCTGGTGCCGCCGATAAGCCACCAGAGCATCTTTTCAAAGTTCTCCATCCTGTTTCCATGACGTTATTTGAGGGTTTTTCACGGTCGAATTTTTCCTTCCTGAATGGGTTTTGAACTTTTTGAATTAAAAGGATTCACGAAAGGGGTTTTCATATCTTTTGATATCATCCATCGTGGGATATCCAGCCCATAGTCGCTATCCTTCATCACCTCATCGAACTCTTTCATCATGTGCTGTTCTCCGTGCTCAAAGCTTTCTTCTTCAAGTATCCGTTCCACGACGTCTATCCACCTGTTCCTTGTCTCAGGAGAGTCCATGGATTCGCCGATCAGCATCCTGTCCTCGTTACTGACTTCCTCCCACGGCGGGATCTTCCTGAGAGGTTTTTCATCAAGTATCATCTTGTGTTCCTCCTCTTTTCTTCTCAAGCCTGTATCCGGCCAAACTTGGTCATCCTCTCTCATCTCAAAAGATACCGGTCCTGTTTAAAACCGGTATCCCGAACTCGGCCCTTAGTTGGACCCAGATCCGGGAGAAAAAAGAATTGTAAGAAGAGGTTATCTTTGATCCTGGTAAAGCACTGATAGAGCAAGCATCAGGAGACCGAGATCTCTCAGCAGGATGCTGTTGAAACCGCCCTCGAGGAAAACGGAGAACAGTATCTCCAGCATTATCAGGACTCCAAGCCCGGCGAACTCTTTCCTGTACCTCTCCAGGTTGACTCCTACACCGGTTACGAGTAGAAGAACCCCGTGGAGCTTCACCAGTGTCAGCACGTAGCCTCCCTGTAAAAATCCGGGGGCATACGCCTGCCAGTAGACCGGGTTGATCAGCTCCCAGGCTCCGAAGAGCACGAAAACTGTACCTATCCCCAGTCTTGCCAGTATGTTCGAGAACTCCTGGTCTGTGAACCGCTGTTTAACTTCTGACCACGTAGCCATCGCTGTCCACCACCACTGCTGTGTCGTCGCTCATAGCGTACTCCTGGCTGGCCGAGTCGTCTCCGTAGGATGTCTCTATGAAGTAGAGCTGCTCACCGTTTTTCAAGTGGTACGTCTGGTCCTGGTACTCCGGCTTCTTGGCGTTCAGCTTGACTGTTTTGACGCCGTTAGAAGTAGATCTGGAGACTGTGAAGCCTGCCAGCGCTCTCTTCGCTGAAGAGCTTAAGGAGTCGCCTGATATCTTGTAGGAGTAAGGCGCATAACGTGTGTTCTCCAGCTTCACTTTCTTGCTGCTTGACTGGTGTTGCTGACCTGATTGCTGTGAACCAGTGCTCTGCTGTTTTGATGTTGAGGGTTTTGCATTCACTGTTGATCCATGTGAGAACGGGTTGAAAGCTGCAAAGGCCAAACCCACTACTACGACTGCGATTATGATGCCAGTCTGCTTATCGAATTTCATTTCCTATCACTATGTTAAACATGGCTCCCTGCCTTAAAACCTGTATTCCAAACTTAGACCCAAATTCTGCCATTTCTATTGATCAAAGATAAAGAATTTTGATCAGATCAGAGGTAGCAGAGTTATTGAGACAACGAAGGTCAGTCCGATAGAGAGGAAGAATGTTCCTGTCCGGGCAGCTACAGTCCTGATTATCTTCTCGCTGTCGTAGTTCGACCGGTTTCTACCATACCCGAACCTATGACGGAGGCTACGGTCGCTTCGTTGAACGAGATGGGTACTCTGAGGAAGATCCCTATCTGGGCAAGTAAAGCAGCGTAATACTTTCCTCGATGTTGTCTTTGTCTTCGATTTCCAGTTCCTGGAGAAGAGCTGCTATATCTTTTTTCTTCTGCTTAACGACTTCTTTTCCGGCTATTATCTCGATCTCGATGACCGGCGGAAAGTCTTCTAGTACTTAACGAACCTTTTCAGCCCCATAACGTCGGTCTCCTTTTCCGCAGCGAACCTGATCTTTTCAGGATCGTTTTCCATAGGTCTTGAGGCGGGTGCGAATGTTAACTGAATCATCTCTCGTTTACTGTTCTCGGGAGGGTTCCCTCCTCTATGAAGTATCTGTGTTGTATTGGTAAGGATGGCCTCTCCCTTTGAGATCTTTATCTCATCAGTATCGTAGTCGTCAAGATGCAGGGCTCCGGTTTGCTGTTTTCTTGCCACCTGTTTCGACTGTGGCCTGTCAAGTAGGTGTAGAGGTGCTCCTGCCTCTTCCGGGTCGCTTAACATTATGAATATCCTGATATGGTCTGGCGTGAACGAATCGAAATGCCATCTGTAGCCATGGAAGTCAAGCTCGTCGCTTGGAACGTGATAGTTCCTGTAGAGACTGCCGTAGGCCGGTTTGAAGTAAGAGCCGTAGTATCCCTGTAAAAGCTCTCTGTTGCCCTCAACTGCTTTGAAGGCCTCGGAAAAGTTTTGTGCGAAGTCGAAATCGGTGCTGACAAGTGAGTCTCTGAGCAGGTGGCCGTCTTCTTTGATCTGGACTGATTTCTCGTCCTCGATAAATCTTTCAGCTTTCGCAACAAGTTCGTCCACAGTACCTTCTTCGAGAACACGGCCTAGCTTGATATGGCTGTTCTGATAGATTCTTTGCTGAACATCAGTCTTTGATGGTCCGAATGCTGTTCTTAAGCGGGCTTTTGTCATCGCTGTCCTGCCGGCGGTGTTAGCGAAAGCCGCTTGTATTTCCAAAGATTTTCCGACCCATCCCCTGGTTGATCTTTGAGGGTATCTCTCCAGCCATGTTAAACCAGTGATCTGACTACAATAAGTAGGTTAGGGCTTATCCTGGTCCTCCCGTGATCTGCTGTCTTGCTCTACCAGTAGGAGTAGTAGATGTCTGAAAGTATATGTGCGGTAAGTGAAGCCAGCACCACTAAAGATGTCTCAGATGACAGGAAGTAGAGTGTGGTAAAGGCAATTGCTGTGAGTGTAGCATGGGTTAGAAGTCTTTCTTCTGATGGTACAACGGTCTCGATATCCTCCAGTATGGTCTTGTGCCTGGCAAAAGCAGTAACCGGGTCGGATATGCTCGTGGTAAGGTAGTCCCAGTTGCCTGTCTTCCATCTGGCGATGATGAAATGATCAAAGTCGATGAGAACGCCTGCCAGGATGCCTGTGATCGCTGCAACCAGGGCCAATACAGTTATGCGGGGGAATACAAGAGCTGAGGCTATTGAAGAAACCAGAACTGAGATCAAAAAGTGGTCCCGGGCTTCCATAACTTTTAGCGGGTACTCTAGCTTAAAATCTGTTCTGGCACCGAGTATAGTGGTCGATGGTCTTGATCGGGATATAAAGAAAAATTTAATGTTGTTTCAGCCCTGTCATCCAAATATGCTCATTCAATAGAAGAGAAACTTGGCAAGAAGATATCTCTTGTTCTGCTTATGGTGCTTGTGCTCGCCAGCTTATCGCTTATGAGCAGCTTTGTATCCATCTTAAGTTTCGGTTTCATAGCCCTCCAACAGTTTGTGAGAGGATTTTCAAAGCCTGTAATTTCAGATTACATAAATAAGATAGTCGGATCCAGCAACCGGTCAACAATACTTTCAACTCATAGCCTCTTGGGGATAGTGTTTATGTCGGTAAGCATGCCTGTATTTGGATTTTTATCAGATTTATATTCAATTACTCAAGCACTTTCGCTTCTGGCTGTTACAGTTTTTGCAGTAGGCTCGGTATTCCTGCTATTTCTACACACAGAAGACATAATAACCCTCTAAGCTTCGGCAGTTTCGGGATTTCTATAAAATCAAGAGATATGCAATTGGAAATTTCCGGAATTGATAGAGTTTGGTTTCATCAACCGTTAGATTTATTACTATCGTGTTACCATAGAATTCATAGGTGAAACAATTATGGCTTCGGTTTCAGTCAAACTACCGGACAACTTGAAAAAACAGATAGAGGAAAGAACCGAGGAGGAAGGTTACATGAACACTTCAGAATATATCCGGCAAGCGGTGAGAGAGAAAATAAAAGAAGAAACTCAGCTATATCCGG
>JBDGSN010000004.1:0-9487 GCA_042217505.1 Candidatus Nanohaloarchaea archaeon | reverse complement strand
TCTTCACCGCCTCCATAACCACAGGCATCTGGCTCGAAACCAGCTACAGATTCCTAGTCAAAGAAGCAACAGCACCACTTGACAAGCTAATAGAGAAACTATGAGTTAGTTACTATATACCTAGTTCCTTCTCTGTCTTCTCCAGAAATCTTCTGGAAGCCTTCAGAGCCCTATCAGCATCCTTCATTGAAATCTTCGCGTTCCTGTACTGGATCTCAGTTTTCCTGTCAACAACCCATTTCCTCACAGAATCCAAGTTCGACTTGAAGTTCTCGGAGATAAGACCTTCATCGTACAGCTCTCGGATTTCGTTCGCAGTAGTCGAGTGATCTCTGTTTGTATGACCTCGGTTCTCCAGCATCAACGCATCCGCGGTTTTGATCATCGCCATAATACAGTTAACCACTACAGGATTCCAGATTTTCTCATCTTGCTCCAGAAGGTACTCTCTAGCTTTCTCAGCAGATTCAATGTAAACTTCTGCCTCTTCCAGAGATTCAGTTGATCTCTTCATGAATGTCCTCGCCTTTAATTATAACGCCATCTCTGAAAACATTTTCTTCAAATCTTGCGCCACGGCGGTAATTATTCCGGAACTCTTCCAGCGACTCTGCTACAGGAACCACATTGGAAAATTCGTCCAAGCCGGTAAAGCCTATCGCATCATCTTTAACCTGTTCAACACTCTCCGAACTCTCTGTTATAACCAGGATATCAATATCAGAATCTTTATCAGCAGTACCTCTTGCAACACTTCCAAACACCAGGATAGCAAAAATTTCATCTCCACGTCTATCGTACAGACTCTCAGCATAATCCTCCGCTACCTCCATACGCTTACTGTCTTCAACTCTAAAAATAGACTTCAAAACATCATGGTAGTTATTCCCCTGTCTATACTCTACAATCCTGTAATTCCCTTTCGACGTAAAACGCACAATACCGAACTCATTCAACCTCTCCAGAAAACTCTTCACACTATTATACGAACCAGAAACACTATCCGACAACTCCTTCACAGTAAAGCCATAATCCGGACGATCCAGCAACTCCTCCAAAACCTCCCTCTCATACTCCTTAAACACCAAACCAGCAAACCGTTTCACAAAAAACCAACTACTCACAAAAACTTAAAAGTATTTTCAAAAAACTGAAACTAATTGCAGAAAAATCAGATTAACTGGAGAACTCGGAAGAGACAAGAAAAACACCTCACAGGACATCAAGAAACTCTACGAACACGGCATAGTAGACCTCGAAGACCAGGGAAGATCCAAGAAACCGGTCTTCGAATTCGAAAAAATAGAGACAGAATCGCTAACTTTCCCGGAGAACATTGAGAAAGGAAATTAAACAGAAATTTTCTCACCAATCAAATCCTCAATACTATCCTCCAACTCAGAGGCCTCAAAGATTCTGATAGGGCCTTCCTGTTCATCAAGTTTGGCTACATCCCTATCATCTTCGAAGTCTTGGGCAATTATAAGGATTGGTTCTTTTGAGAGGAGCCATATTTATAGCAACTCAGCTTAAGAAGCCGGAAAAATTAAAAGTTTCTCTGAAACTTATGTATTGTATGTTTCTTGAAAATTGGCTTACTAGCAGAACTGAGTATTACGGACTATGGTTCCTTATTTTCCTAGCTATATACGGTGGTGCTGTCGTAATATTTGGGAGCATCCCAGCAAATATCTTACTCCTAATAATAGGGGGTCTAATTCTCAAAGATATAGCAGATGAGTACAGGATCAGTAGAGGAGAAAAATCAATAGCGTATGCAGACGTAGAACATAACCCATCAAACATAGTAATACTGATCTTCACCTTCACAGGAATATTATCGCTCAGCGGATCCATAGCCGGGATAGAAAAATCTATTCTAGTGCCGGTATTGGCTGGAATAGATCTTCTGCTCGATGGATCTCAAGACTTCAGACATGAGGTTTGAATATGGAAGAACTGCCAACAGTTTCTCAAATAATGACTTCAGACCTCGTCTACTTTGATCCAGTAATAGAATCAAAGTGTGAAAAATTCTGTGAAGAACGAAATATCTCGTACCTGCCTACACTAGACAGACAAAGAGTCCAAAAATACGAAGATGGAGAATTCAAATCAAGGGAAGCCAGACTAGTAAGAAATCAATCAGTAGAACCTGATAAATACATCTTCTCACGAGACCTGTTCAAGCTTTTCAAATACCATGAAGTCGTATTCATCGCAAAAGACAGCAACATAGTAGGCGTAATACACTTCTCAGACTACAATAGCAAGAAAGTCTACAGCTACCTTTACAAACAGATATACGAGCTAGAAACTAAACTAAGAAAACTTATCGTCAAGAATGGAGTACATGAAAAATACGACTGGGACAACCACGAACTAGACACTGAAGAACGTAAAAGAGACTACTTGGAAGAAACTCGACTATATGAACTACTGGATGCTGCAGAGGAATACGAAGAAGACATCCAACTAGGAATAACCTACGAGAAGGGAGTTGGAGAAGCAGTCAACAAGCTTAGAAGACAAGTAATGCACGGCAAACAATTCATAGAAAACAAAAACAGAAATGAAGAACCTCTACATTTTACACAGAAAAGCTTTGAGACCTTCTTCAAAAGAGTAGAAAAAATGGACAGACTCCATAGACAAGTATCAGGTAGACTGAACATGGAAAAACTGCAGCAGAATAACCCTTCGTAGGTTCTTTAAACCTTACAATAGAAAAGAAAAATATGAGCAACTCACTTCAATTTCTTGCAGATAAGTCTGGCAATGATGTAGGTCCTGCCACCTTAGAAAATATAAGAGAAGCAGGCTACGAGAGTTTAGAAGAATTAGGAAAGAAGAGTCCAGCAGAATTAGATGAAGAGATACAAGGGGTGGGATTTACAACTGCAGTAAAAATACTCAAGGATTTGGAGGAAGAAGGGTATAGAGACACCAATCCTGAGGAAGAAAACCTATATCAACTCGTAGAACTTCTTAAAGATCTTTTCTACTTCGACAAAGAAGACCAAGACTTCGGCGTGCCAAAACTGATGAATCAGAGAAGGGAACGACTTGAACAATTCATCGACGAGGACCTGATAGAGACTGTACACGCAAGTATAGAGGAGATGGAACAGAACATCTCAGAATCAGAACTTGAAGAAGCAAGAGAGGAAGTAATTAACGAAATAAACGAAGACGCAATCAAGCCAAACGGAGAAGTAGCTGAGGAATACAAGGACAGTGATATTAGTAGCGTTAGAGAAGTAGTAGAAAACTATCGAGAAAAAAGGGAACAGGCAGAAGAAGTACAAGAAAGAGGAAACGCAAGAGCAGAAGTATACAACCATATCTACCAGTTCTTCAATAGATATTACGACAAAGGCGACTTCATAACACAAAGATACCGCACACAGCACGAACCACCATACTCAGTTCCCTACGACGGCAGCAACACTAACTTCCACTGGGTAACCAAGAACCAATACTACGCAAAGACATCCGAATATCTCACTAGATTCTCATTCCACATAGGAAATTGGAGATACTGTTTTGTAACCGAAGATACTGAGAAGGAGGACACCATAGGAGATAATGAATACTTTGTAATAGATCCAGATTTTGAAATTGAAGAAGACAAAAATAAGGTAATTATTAACTTTGAGAGACGAGGTATCGATGAAAATGATGTTGAAAAACACAACATATCCGGACAAAACAAACAGGAAGAACTAAACGAATCTGCTCTCGAAATAATAAACTCTAATATAGGAGACGAAATATCCTTTGATAGAGAATTTTTGGAGAATAAACTACATGAATATACTTTTAGGAATCAAAACGACTTCTTTATACACAAGAACCTTGAGAGCTTTCTAAGATCAGAACTTGAAGAATACATCAAAACTAATATAGTCAGATTTGACGCCTCTTCTGGTGTAAAAGGATTTGATACCTTGAATCTGGAAAAATCAAAGGCAGTGAATGAAGTATGCAGTAAAATTATTGAATTTTTAACACAGATTGAGCGTTTCAAGAAAGATATCTTTGAAAAAAAGAAATTTGTGTACAAGGGAGACTACTTGATACCTCTATCAAAAATAGGAGAGAGCGCTCAGGAGTTAGTCTTAGAAGATGAACAGATTAACAGATGGAAGGACTTGAACCTTATAGACCAAAGTAATGACGATTTAAACTTAGACAGCCTGCCGAAAAACAGGCTTATGGTTAACACAGAGCTATTTTCGGCAGAAAATAAAAGAAAGATTCTTTCCAATTCGGATCTTTCAAATAAAGATCTAATAATTAATGGAGAAAACTATCAAGGTATAGAGCTATCTAAAAACAGATACAAAGAGAGTTTAAAGGCTATTTACATCGATCCTCCTTATAATACTAAAGATGATACTCCTTTCCCATACAAAGATGATTATCAAACACCCACCTGGCTTTCAATGCTATATGATCGTTTAGAAAAAGCAAAAGAAATGTTGAGCGAGGAGGGATTAGTTTTTGTTAGTATAGATGACAGAGAAGTAGATAATCTTCGTTTGATGATGGATGAAGTATTTGGGAGAGATAACTTCATAGCTCAAGCTACTGTTGTAAATAAGTTAAAGGGTAGCCAAGATAAAGAAGGTTTAGCTAAAACTCATGACTATCTTTTAATTTACGCCAGAGACTCTAAAAAGGCTGATATCCATCAGATTCCGCTTAAGGACTGGGAAATGGACGATTGGGAGAAGGATGATCTTGGTTACTATAAAGAAGGAGCTAATCTAAAAGCTACAGGCCGGAACGCCCCTCGTACCGAAAGACCAAACCTGTTTTATCCTATTTACATAGGAGAAAACGGAGAAGTGAGAACTAAAGAAGTTACCGGCGAAGAGGAAGTCATTTATCCTAGAACTGAAGATGAGGATATGAGCTGGAGATGGAGTAAAGAGAAAGTTGAAAATGAGCCTTACAACATAATTGTGAAAGAAACCAGGAATGGTATTTCGCTTTACAAAAAACAAAGGCCAAAAAAAGGAGATATTCCTACTAAAAAAGCCAAAACCATGATGTATAAGCCCGAATATAGTAATGGGGCGGCTACCCGCACACTAAAAGGGTTGTTTGGAGACAGATCCTTTGAGACTGCTAAACCAGTTGAGCTAATCAAAGATATATTGAGATTGACTATAGAAGATGGCGACACTGTTGCTGATTTCTTTGCTGGATCAGGAACTACCGCGCAAGCAGTTATGGAGTTAAGAAAGGAAAGGAATATTGATCTCAATTATATTCTAGCTGAGATTAATGAGCCTAATTATGAGTTAGAAAAGAAACGTGTTGAAAAACTCGCTTACTCTAAGGATTGGAAATCAGGAAATCCTGAAGTTCCGAAAGATAGTAGTTTAGAATCCTTTGATGAAAATTCAGCAAATACTACTCCCGTACAATTTCTAAAAATAGAAAACTATGAGGATGCTCTTGATTCTGTCGACTTTGGAGATGAACAGTCCGGCTTAAGTCAGCATACGGATTACTTGTTGAACTACATGCTCGACTTTGAGACAGTTTCTGCATCACTGATGAAGACAGGAGTAGATAGAGAAAACGATATCTTCAGTAAACCACTAGAATACAAACTGAATAGAGACGCACAGAAAGACACTACCGCAGACCTGATGACCACCTTCAATTACCTTTTAGGTCTGAGGGAGGTTGAGTATGAACAGAAAGAGATCGAAGGCGCAGATTATTCTGTATACAGAGGAGTTATGGATGACGACGAGGTTCTAATCATATGGCGACATGATGCCTCAGAGGTAGAGGATTATGAAACTGAAAGAGAAGAGTTTGATGCAGAGGACTATGATCACATCTATGTGAACGGAGACTCCGCAATTTCCGGAGCAAAGCTGATCTCTTCTGCTTTCAAGCGGAAAATGTTTGGAGGTGAATAAAGATGAGGGATTTGAACCTGGCACTTCTCCGATTTATCTACGATGAGCTCGGGGTATTGAGAGACGAAAACTCGTTTGAAAAGTTGAAAACAAAGTTTGAAGATCCTGAGGATCCCTCTAAGCAGATGTACACAAGATTTCTCGAAAATGCAGTAAAAACATTTGATATTAAGGAGACAAAAATTGAAGATTATGATGAAAATATCAACCGATATCTGGAGAAGCTTAACTCTTCCAGGGAAGAGGATTTGAGTCTAAGGTACTATCAGTACCTGGCTGCTTTCTTCACAGAATTCTACCTTGACAAGCTAACCAGTGAGAGAGAACATTTTGTCGATAGATACAAAGAATTTATTATCAGAGATTTTGCCGGAAAAGAAGAAAATCCCTTGGCACCACAATCTGCAGACGAGCTAAATAAACTAGCTTACTGGATGGCAACCGGCAGCGGCAAGACTCACGTCATGCATCTAAATTACTTCCAGTACCTTGAGTACTTTGAAAACGAGCTTTCTAACATAATTTTGATCGCTCCGAACGAGAGACTGGCAAAACAGCACAGAGAAAAACTTGACGCTAACGGCATACCTAACAAAGAATTAAATATTGAAGAGGAACCTGCAGAAGGAGTAATTGAAGTTACCGACATCCAAAAGCTAGGAAGAGAGAACAAAGAAAAAACCATAAACATTGATGATCTTGGAAGCGGAGATAACGTAATATTTGTGGACGAAGGCCACAAAGGTCTTGGTGCCATGGGTAATGGCGGTAATACAGAGCTAAGCTGGAAGGTTATGAGAGATGAACTAAGCGAAAATGGCCTAGTATTTGAATACAGTGCAACATTTGCGTCATCCATCAGTAACGCACAAGGCTACCAAGAGTACGCTAATAGCATAGTATTTGACTACTCATATGGTCGCTTCCATAAAGATAGATACGGTAAAGATTACAGAATTTACAATATTGATGAGTCGGGGGCCGAAACAGAGTCATACATGTCTAAAGAGCGTAAAAAGTGGCTCATCACAAACTTACTGGTTTATTATGAGAAACTGAGATTCTTCGAAGAGCATCCTAAAAAGATGGACGAATTCAATATCAGGAAACCTCTATCGATATTCGTAGGTAGCAGTGTAACAGCGACTGGCTCAAATGGAGAGATACCGGATGTCCAGAAAGTCACGGAGATTCTGTCGGAAACGCTAAGAAATGAAGATGACTTAGTGGTAGAAACTATCCAAGATATTCTGGACGAGGACTATGATTGGGGAAGCGATGAACAGCTATTTGATAAGTCGCTAAATCATCTAAGAGAGCTATCCGAATCTCCTGAAGAAGTTTACAACGATCTAAAAACGCGGCTATTCGGATCTGAAGACGCGGGAACTCTGGAAGTTCATAGATTGATGAATGATGAGGAAGAAATTGGGCTTACAACAGATAATACCGAGAATTACTTCGGTATAATTTCAATCAGCGATAGTAAAGATTTTATGGACCTGTTTGATGAAGAAAGTAATCTCAACACCCAGAAAATAGAGACTTTCTCCAGATCTCTTTTCGATCATATACAGGAGGATAACTCTGATATCAATTTCTTGATAGGTGCAAGGAAGTTTACAGAAGGATGGGACTCCACAAGGCCTTCGACCATGGGACTGCTGAACTTTGGAGGTAGCAAAGGGCCTCTGGCGGTTCAAATGTTTGGTCGTGGTGTAAGACTAGAAGGCAGACAAGAGGATGGTAAAAGATCTCAAAATGCAGCTAAAACTCAAATCAGAAACTTGGAAACACTTCATGTATTCGGAGTTAAGTCTTCCTACATGAACACCTTCAAGGAGCATCTTGAAGATGAAAGAATCGATATAGGGAAGATGAATGTAAGCGTCCCTGTAACAAAAGACTACAGTGATGAAGACGAAGATCAGGACCTCTATGTGCCGGACCCAGAAGTAAAGCATTCAGATGTGGATATCAAAAGCTTAAGTAATTTTATAGGAGACTCATCAGTAAAACCTTCTGTATCATATGGTGTTAGCGTCACAGAGATTCAAAACAGCTCTCATGAAGTAGAGGAAATGGAGACCGAATCAAAGTCCGCTAACATAGACTTAGAGACTGATCTGAAGTTCAGAGGAGAAACTGTAGGGCTAGATATTCTAGACCGAGATAGAATCTGGGATAAAGTGATAGATAATAAGAGAGCTGAAGGCTACGATGAGATCATACTCAAGAAGGAGCATATTGAACAGATTCTTGAAGATTCTTCTAATTACAACATAAGTGCACCTACAGATTACTTTGACCTAGAGAACCCTGAAGAGGTACGAAGAGTTGAAAACATCTGTATAACCGTCATTAACAAACTTGTAAAGAAATCATACAGAAAACTACTTTCTGAGGCAGAGGAAAGAAGTATAGAACTCGAGAGAGTGGATGGAGCATGGCTCAGCGATCATACACCTGATACATACGATGTCAAGGTTGATAGAGATGAAACGGAAAGAGAAAACTTAGCCAGAGCCATCAAGGAAGAAGGCGTTAGAACCGCTCTGGAGGAGCATGAAATAACGGCCCTAGAACCAGAGGATATAGAGGAGTTCAAACTCCTGTACCAGCCTATACCGATTAAGGAAAGAAATGTAGAATCCATCTCTCCTGAAGGTCTGGACAACGAAGGTGAGAGAAAATTTGTAGAGGATCTCAGAGAGTATATCAGAGACAATAACTTAGAGGAAGACCTTATGTTGATGAGAAACCAGAGTCTTTCCGGCGTAGGATTTGAAAGTGCGGGAGGATATTACCCCGACTTTTTGCTGTGGGTTTCTGGAGAAAACTCACAGGACCTAGTGTTTATTGATCCAAAAGGCCTAGTTCAAGGCAATATATCAAGCGATTTAGAGAAAGTCAAGTTTGGAGAGTCGATCAAACAGCTATCGGATTTCGAGGGAGAATCAGAAGGACTTAATTTACATTCTGTAATAGTTTCTACTACTGATACAGATTATCAATCTGATTTAGAGGATAGATGGCATGATACTCTTCAAAAAGAAGGCTATGAAGGAGAAAACTTCGAAGAGGTTGCCCATGATGCAAATGTATTTTTCCAATACAATTCAAGCTACATTGAGAATATGTTGTCAATGATAGTCAGAGAATGATTTCGTCAAACCTACAAAATTTAATTTAAGAGAATATAGTTAGATTATGACAGAAATCTCTTTCTTCGGTGGTATTGGGGAGATCGGTGGGAATATTATTCTTCTGGAGACGGAGGAGTCCAGGATCTTGTTTGATTTCGGGAAGAACTTCAAGCAGGAGTCAAAATTCTTCTCGGAATTCCTGAACCCGAGGAAGAGCCACGGCTTGGAAGACTTCATAGAACTTGGATTACTACCGGATCTTGACGGCGTCTACAGGAGGGATTACTTGAAACATATCGGTAGAGAAGCAGAGGACGAAGCGAGTGTTGATGCGGTTTTCATTACTCATGCTCATATGGATCATGTTGGTTATCTGCATTTTTTGAGAGGTGATAT
>JBDGSN010000039.1:0-45278 GCA_042217505.1 Candidatus Nanohaloarchaea archaeon | reverse complement strand
AGGCTTAACTGCCCGTAGGCTTCTGGTCCCAGCCAGCGGGCTACTATGGCTCTGTAGAAGTAGCCCATGAATTTGGAGAACACCATGCCTATAGCTGCTATCCCTGCTCCTTTTGCCAGGGAGTTCAGGATTGCGTTGTCCTGCTCGGCCATATGAAAGGTTATTTGTTTAACACTTAATTAGTCTGTTTTATAGAGAGAGAAATGATTTCCAGAGAAAGGATCATCAGAGGTCTGAAGCATCCAGCGCTGCT
This sequence comes from Candidatus Nanohaloarchaea archaeon, assembly GCA_042217505.1. GTDB lineage: Archaea > Nanohalarchaeota > Nanosalinia > Nanosalinales > Nanosalinaceae > JBDGSN01. Next base: position 45,025 of record JBDGSN010000039.1, on the reverse strand, counting down.
GGGGAGAGAGCTGAACAGGATATATCATACAAGGTTCTTTACCAGGGACTTCAATACATCCGGGATAGATGTGTTCGATCAGGAATGGGATCAACTGATCGTTCTTGATGCAGCCCGTTATGAACTTTTCGAGGATAAAGATGGCATCTCCGGCGAACTGGATAGAAAGGAGTCACGAGGTTCTTCCACGGTAGAGTTCATGAGAGGTAACTTCAGGGGCAGAGATCTTTCTGATGTCGTGTATGTTACCGGGAACCCGCATCTTACAAAGCTCAGAGAGGAGCTCGATGTAGAGCTTCACGAAGTTATCGATGTCTGGGCCATGGAGGAAGGATGGAGCGACATGGAGGATACTGTAAGACCGGAAAAGGTGGTGGAAAACGCTGTTCTCGCAAGTAAGCTATACCCGGATAAACAGATAATCGTTCATTTCATGCAGCCGCACTACCCGTTTCTCTACGAAGGAGAGAAAGAGATAGAATCAGGTATCCCTGGTATATGGCACAAGGTTATGAGAGGGGAACTCGATATATCAGAGCAGGAAGCCTGGAAAGGTTACAGGCAGACGTTTGAAAGAGTGTGGGAGAATGTGGAAGACCTCTTGGGCTTTTTTGATGGGAAGACTGTTGTTACCTCGGACCACGGCAACGTCTACAACGAAAAGGTTTCGCCGATACCTGTCAGGGAGTGGGGTCACCCGATCGGCATCTACGACGAGAAACTGGTGAAGGTCCCGTGGCTGGTTGTAAATTCTGATGATTCCTGATCAATGACTCGACAAACCAGAGGCTTTTTATTAAAGTAAATAAGTTATGCATATTGTGAAAAGAAAAACAATCTCGTTGCCCGACGAACTTGCGGACTTTGTTGATGAGAACCATATCAATCTCTCCCGTTTTGTTCAGGATAAACTTAGAGAGCTCTCGGATTCGGGTCCTGAAGGCGACAGTATAACTGAGGAGCAGGCCAAGGAGATCTACAGGAAGCTCGAGAAGCTTGGATATATGGACAGGTGATCATTCGGCATGATGATAATCGGCGTGGACGCAGCAACATGGGATATGATCGAGCCACACAGGGAAGAGCTTCCCAGCTTTGACAGGCTGATGAATGAGTGTGATCGAAAGACTATCACTGTTGAGGAAGAGGTCAAGAGTGCGCCGATCTGGACATCGATTTTCACCGGTCTGAGACAGTCGGAACACGGTCACAAAGATTTTGTCGTCAATGATGAGCTTCAGCGAAAGGAGGATATCGATGCCACCTTTGTCTGGGAGAAACTGCCTGAGGATATCGATGCAAGAGTTCTCCAGGTTCCCGCAGTTATACCGCCGATAAACTATAACTCTGAATACGAACCCCTGGGTTTCGGGGTATCATCCAACCTTGAAGAACTAGGAGAGGATATGGACCGGCTCGGGGAAAAAGCTGTGGAGGTCCTGAAAGATCAGCCGGACTTTTTTGCGATCGTCTTCATTCATCTTGACAGGGTATCCCATTTCTACTGGAACCAGAAGGATACCGTTCTGGAGTACTACAGGAAGGTGGATGAGAGGATCGGAGACTTGCTCGAATACTATGACTTTGGCTCGGATGAACCTCTGATAGTCCTGAGCGATCATGGATTCGCTGGATTTGGGGAGGCTGAGGTACAGACACTACCTGAGGAAACACCCCATGGCTCTCTTGAAGGCGACCATCATGAGGACGCAGTTCTGATGACGAAAAACGTTAGTTATGATATAGAGGATCCAGAAGACGTTGGAAGATACATACTGGATTACTACGGAGTTGAATAGATGCTATGACACTAGACGCACCTGTTACACGAGACGAGATCGAGAACGCGCCGTTAAAAGCAAAGATAAGAGCCGGTGAGATGGTTGTTGAGGAAGCACTGGAAGAGTACGGTCCTTCTGAGACGGTGATCGGTTTCACCGGGGGAAAAGACTCAACTCTGACAGCATGGCTTGTCAAGAGGGTCTGTGAGAAGAATGGCTGGGAGAAACCACAGTTCATGTTCGTGGATCATGGCCAGCACTTCGACGAGATGCTGGACTATGTCGAGCATATCGCTGAAGACTGGGGATTCAAAGTAGTCGTCGCAAAGAATGACGACCTGATCGAGAAAGCAGATAACCCGGGCGACAAAGTCCCCCTGGAAGACCTGAATGAAAGAAACAAGAAGGAGGCGAATAGGGTCGATGAGGATGCTGAAGAGGCTATCTGGTTGATGGATACAGAGATAGGCAACCATTTACTGAAAACAGTCCCTATGAACGAACTGATCGAATCGGAAGGCATCAAGGCAGTCATAAACGGCGTTAGATGGGATGAACACGAGTCGAGAGGCGATGAAGAGTTCTACTCGCCCAGAGAGGATCCGGACCACCTGAGAGTCCATCCAATCCTCCAGTTTACAGAAAGAGAGGTCTGGGACGCCACCTGGAAGGAGATGGTTCCCGATGTCTTAGGAGTCGATATAAAGGAGTTGCCGGAGAACCCGGAAGATCTTCCGTCGGAAATTGATTTCGACGAGATCCCGATCAGTCCGAAGTACTGGGAAGGATTCCGATCGCTCGGCTCGGAAGTGTCGACGGAGAAGTCCGACAGCAGACCAGCATGGCTCCAGGACCTCGACGCCACAAAGGAGAGAGCTGGTAGAGCTCAGAACAAGGACGACAAAGAAATTATGGACAAGCTACGTTCTCTCGGATATATGGCGGTTTTAGCAGCTTTAGCGGCCTTCTTGGCCTGATTTCTTCCTTTTCTTTTATTTTACCGGAATTAACGGCATTATGCGCACTCGATTAAATAATTAGGAGCTCTTTGTTTCTTTTATGCCTAAGAAAGTTGATCTCGGGAAAGATGAGCTTGAAAAACTGTATTTTGATGAAGGATTAAGCCAAAGAGAGATAGCTGAGCGGAAGAACTGCTCTCAGGCATTTGTATCCAAGAGAATGAAGAAGTGGGAATTAAATTCACGGCACGAAGGTTTCTGGACTGATGAGGAGATCAGCTGGTTGTGGAGTACGGAGAGTCCATCTCCACGGGATTTGGCGAGATTGAGCCGCGTTACAGGATCAACGACATCGAGAATCTCGAGGATGTTCTCCGGCCGTGAATCGGAGGAGACTTGAAACTTTACACGAATTTCTATCCATGACGTTGGAAGCTGTTTTCCTCGGGATGAACCCGGCAGGGGAAAAGGTCTACGAATGGCTGAACTCACGTGAAGATGTCGAGGTGAAGGCGCTTCTAACCGAGAAAGAGCAGCTATCGCTTATCAAGGAGCTCCAGCCGGAGATAGTTATATCGGCAGGATTCGAGCATAAAGTCCCTGCGGAGATAATAGATGTACCGGAGAAAGGTATCGTCAATCTTCATCCGTCATTCCTTCCCTACAACCGTGGAGCACATCCGTACATCTGGCCGATAGCAGAGAACACTGTGGCGGGTGTATCGATACATCAGATGGTTGAGAACATAGACGAAGGACCGGTTATAGACAGAAAGGAGGTAAGAGTAGAACCGGATGACACAGCAGAAGATCTCTACAGAAGACTGATGTTCGAGCAGTTCGAGCAGTTCAAAGACAACTGGGACGATATCAGAGAAGGGGTTAAAGGCGAGGAGCAGAGATTGAAGGATGGTAACGTTCACTATAGAGATCAGCTCAACGACCTGGCAGAGATAGATCTCGATGAGAAAGTCAAGACTGGAGAGTTAATCGATCGTCTAAGAGCGCTTACATTTCCAGATAGAGATGTCGCATACTTTGAATCGATGGGCGAGCGATACTACATCTCTATAGATATAACTCCGGAAAGGGAGCTTGACTAATCCTGCATCTTAACGCACTGCACAAGGTTGTCGAGGGTCATCGCGACAGTGATCGGTCCAAGACCACCGGGTACAGGAGATAAACGTGCTTTTTCAGCTATCTCCATGTAATCAGTTATATCGCCGTTACCGTTAGTGTAGCCGGCATCTATCACAACAGAGTTCTTGGAGATGTTATCCTGGTTGACTATCCCCTCTACACCTGTTGCAGTGATCACTATATCAGCACGAGGTAGTTTGCTGTCGAGATCTTTCGTTCTATCATGACATATAGTGACGGTTCCCTTTCTTTCCGTGAGATCCATCGAAAGCGGTCTCCCGATAAGGACAGAGTTGTTGACTATCACGATGTCATCGCCCTCGATCTCAGTATCTTCTTCATCGAGTATCCGCATTATGCCTCTGACAGCTGCAGGTCTCACACCCTGTTCGCCTCTCAGCGTTCTTCCCTGGTTAAGCACCGTAAGGCCGTCAACATCCTTTTCCACCGGTATCCTTGAGAATATCTTTCCCTGGTCGATATGGTCTGGCAGCGGGAGCTGAACCAGTATACCGTTCACAGAATCATCTTCTGCAAGCCTGTCCAGCTCATCGATCAGCTCCTCCTGTTCCACGTCTTTGGGAAAGCTATGGAGCTCTGAGCCGAAGCCGTTTCTTTCACATGCATCGATCTTCTCGTTGACAAAGGTTCTTGATGCTTCGTTATCGCCGACAAGAACTATGGCCAGGACTGCATCGATATCTTCTAGAGATGACTCTATCTCTTCGGCTATCTGTTCTCCATCTATCAGTCCTTTACGATCATCCATATCTTACCGGCTCCTGGTATGCGAACCTTCTCATCGATATCTCTCCGAGACTTCTCTAAGGTTTTCGACCCGTTCCACATCTATCTTTACTGCGCCCATGCTTTTTCTTCTACCGCCGTGACAGTCGCTTCCACCGGTCTTCACCAGATCATATTCTCCGGCCAGCTGTTCGGCTTTCTCGATGAAATCGTTACTGATACCGATCTTTTCGTAGGGGTAGTCGCATTCAATTCCATCAATCCTCATTTCTACAAGTGCTTCAACTATTTCTTCCATTTCATCGTCGTACCTGCCGGGATGCGCAAGTACAGCCGCTCCTCCAGCATCGTGTATCCAGTGGATCGCATGCCGGTACTTCGGTCTATGTTCTCCCTGGATCTTCCCACGGATAGTTTTCGGGTCGACAAAGTAGCCAAGAATATCCAGTCGCCCGTGTTTTCCGAAAGCCGTGATCTCGATCCCGGTGATAACATTCACGTTGTTGAACTCTTCCTCTCTATTCCTGAGCCTTGGGTGAACGGCGTTGTGATCGGTTAAGGCGATAACGTCGATATCGTTTTCTTTTGCGGAATCGATCCTGTCGTCGAAAGAAAGATACGAATCAAACGAGGCTTCGGTGTGTAGATGTAGGTCGGCGGTCATAGAAGGTTTCGAGCGGTTTCACGTATTGCCTGTTCGGAGTTTTTCTCGGGTTTCCAGCCCTCTTCCTTCAGCTTTGATACTTCGAGCCTCATTTGCGGTACGTCACCTTTCCAGCCTTTCCTTCCCCCGGTGTAGGAGAACTCCGGGTCAAGCTCCATCTCGTCTGAGACTGCTTCAGCGATCTCTGTTACCGAGATAGAGTCCTCGCTTCCGATGTTGAAAACCTGTTTGTCCGATTTCCAGGCCGTGATTATGCCGGATATAGTGTCGTTGATGTAGATGTAGGATTTTCTCTGCCGGCCGTTACCAAGGATTTCCAGTTCTTCCGGGTTGGCTTTCAGCTTCTGGACGAAGTCGTACGTAACTCCTTTTTCCGCCCTTGAACCGACGATGTTCGCCAGCCTCAGGAGAGTGATATCGAGGTCGAATATCTGGGAGTAAACCTTCGCAAAATGTTCTCCTGCGGCTTTTGTCGCGCCGTACATTGAGATCGGGTCGAAAACATGTTCCTCGGGAGTCGGTATCTCGGCGTCTTCACCGTAGACTGTCGAGGAAGACGTGAAGACAAACTCGTTGACCCCTGCATCGATACAGGCATCAAGAACGTTCTTCGTTCCCTCCATGTTGATTTCGAAGTCGATCTCCCGGTCTTCTGGGAACTTGTTGACATGAGGGTTCGCCGCGAGATGGAAAACAGTTTCTACAGCTTCCAGCTCTCCAGCGAGATCGCTGTCATTAATATCCATTTCTACAAACTTTGCTTCTTCCGGTATAAACTCTTTCCGGCCTGAAGAAAGATTATCTATCACTTTAACATTGTATCCTTCTTCTAGAAGCGCTTCGACAAGGTTTGAACCTATAAAACCTGCTCCACCGGTAACAGCGATCATATAGGCAGTGATTGGGTGTTCAGACTTAAAAGCTCAGGGAATGTAAATTACATTATGCCGAAGAAAAGAGTCTCTCTGACCCTTGAAGAGAACATTGTTGAGCGGATCGATTCTGAAGCGGACAGGAAGGACGTTAACCGTTCACAGATGGTGGAGAATATTGTTGATGGTTATTTCAAGCAGAAGGGTCTGGAGACAGCAGTCATACTGTGTGGGGATCCTGAACTGAAAACTCTGAAACTGCATGAAGGCAAACCTGTTCTAAGCCATATACTTGACCATCTTTTCTCAGAAGGTATCAGCCGTGTCATACTTTTGGCGGGTAAAAATGATGAGATAGAGGAGAACTTTGGTTCAGAGTATAGAGATCTTGCGCTTGAATACGTCTCAGAGGAGGACCCCCGAGGCACGGCAGCAGCTCTTGAAGAGGTCGAGTCAAAGATCGACAGGCCTTTTGTAACGCTTAACGGACACGTCATAACCGATGTGGATCTCCAGGATATGCTGAGGGTCCACGAGGAAGAGAGATCGATAGCGACGATGTCACTTACAGCTGTGGAGGATCCATCTAACTACGGGGTCGCACGTTTGAAGGGTAGAAAGATTCTCGGTTTCGTGGAGAAACCTGAGCCGGGGGATGAGCCTTCCAGACTGATCAACGCAGGCACATACATTTTTGGCCCGGAGATTTTCGATGAGATCAACGAGGACAGCCTTGAAACTGTTTTCGAGAAGCTAGCAAAGGACAGAAGGCTTTCCGGATATATCTACGGCGGTAAGTGGGAGGAGATCGAGGATTAGCGCTTGAAGAATATCTCTTCCAGTCTTTCAGCATCGTTTGCGAGGTTCGCCTCGACTATCATACCCATGTTGTACAGCAGTGTTACGGATAGACCGGTAAGTATGAACGAGTAAGGGCTCTGGAGTTCTCTGAAGAAGTATGCTGCTATGATCGGTACGAGAGATGCTATGTAGTGGACCATCGAAAGTATGAGGTGCCTTGGCTCCTCGTAGTTCACCGGGTCCAGGGTGTCTCTGTATGCGTATATAGTGAGTAGAAGGAATCCCAGTATCGCCCCTCCCCCATAGGCCACGGCTTCAACAAGTGTCGGTGGCCCGGCAGATCTTATCAGGAGTGCGCCAGATCCCCAGAAGGCGATCGTGAATCCGTAGGCTCTTGACTCCCATGCAAGCGACGCTCTAAGGAAGTTCTTGGCCATGAGAAAAGTATATGCTCGCCGGTTTTTAACCTTCCCGACCCCTGTCTTTCAGGAACCTTTAAAAACAAAAGGTAATACATCGTAATACTATGCCTCTTTCGGAAGAAGTGAACAAAGAAAACTACAACCTGGATCGCGGCATACCCGTTTTTTCAGATGTAGATAATACTCTGCTCGCCGGTGATTCAGGGAAGGAATGGCTTAAGCAGGCCGGAGTTGTTTCAGACGATGACTGGGATGAGTTCATCCAGGAGCAGAGACATGAAGGCCTTGGACACAGCAATGAACTGGTTTACTTCCTCAGTCAGAACCCTGAGATGAGAGACTGGCTCCACGATGAGATATCCGAGGTGAGCCTTAACGAGAGAAGAGGTATAGACCTGGCTCTGACACATCGTTATGAGCATGATATACCCAATATCGGATCCTCGGCAGGATACAGACTGGTCATAGAGCAGGTCACTAACGGAAATCTACATGATATAATCGCAGGAGATATACAAGGCGGCGATCCGGTTTTCAACGGTCAGAACGAGAAAAGAAGCCGAGTGGAGCAGTATCTGGAGCAGATGGATTACGACGGAGAATTCGTCTCCCTCGCTGATTCAAACGGAGATCTGGGAAAGGTCGAGGCGGCAGCAGAGTCAGGAGGATTCGGTATCGCCGTTGGACCGAGCGTTGAGGAGGCAAGAGATAATATCGACCGTGCGACCATCTACGTTGGCGACTCCAACCCCGAGCATCATGCAACAGGTGCGCTGGTAAACTACCTAACGGTGGAACCAGAGTACAGGATGTCGCCAGGAGAGATGAGGGAACAGTACGGCTTCGATTTCTCCACGGCATCGATCGCCCCAGGCGAGCTTGCGACAACCTCCGATATCGATGAGATAGAGGGATTCATGGATTACATAACAGGTGATTACAGTGAGTAAGATAGTATCTGTTGGAGAGCTCCTGGTCGACAAGATCGGAGAGCCGGACAGCACGCTTAAAGACAGTTCAAGTTTTTCCAAAAGAGCTGGTGGTGCACCGGCAAACGTTGCTGTAGCCGCTTCAAGACTCGGAGCAGATGTCGAGATGATCGCTACGGTTGGAAAAGACGAGTTCGGCGACTTTCTGGTTGAAAGACTTGAGGATGAGGGAGTGAAGGTCAAGAATATCTGGAGGAGTGAAAAGAAGACCACGCTTGCCTTTGTCGCACTTGACGAGGAGAACAAGCCGCATTTCAGCTTTTACAGAGGGGCAGATGAACACATCCATAAAGGACAGCTTGACCTCGACCTTGACAGTGACGATATACTTCATATAGGCTCTCTGCCGTTCACTAGGAGCGAGACAGCCAGAGATATTATAGGTGCTCTTGAGGAGAAGGAGGCAAGGGTCAGCTTTGATCCGAATTTGAGAGGAGAGCTTCTAACAGAGGATTATAAGACGTCGCTTAAAGAGGTTATAGATCACGTAGATATACTTACAGCAGCTGAAGATGAACTTGAATTCTTCGGCGGACTTGATAGATTGAGAGAAAAAATAGACGAGATCCTCGTGACCAGGGGAGAAAAAGGCGCCGATCTCTACGTAGGTGATGGGAAACATCACTTCGATGCGGAGGAGGTCGACGTCGTCGATACTACTGGTGCCGGCGATGCATTGACCGGTTCCTACCTGGCTTCACGAAGCAGAGGTATGGATGAGCGAAGTTCGCTTGAGAAAGCGGTCAGGGCGGCATCCATCTCGACCACGAAAAAGGGTGCGATGGAGGCTTTACCGCATAGAGAGGAGTTAGAGTAAAAAGGATAATAGGAGTTGTTTATACTATGGAGAAAGCACTGGTAACTGGAGGAGCAGGATTCATCGGTTCAAACCTTGTTGAGGCGCTTGTGGACAGAGATGTGGGGGTCGTCGTACTTGACAATCTTTACCTTGGTTCAGAGGATAACCTATCTGAGGTTAAAGACAAGGTCAGGTTCATCGATGGTTCGGTAAACGACAGGGAATCTGTTGAAGAAGCGATCAAAGGATGCGATACAGTGTTCCATCTCGCTGCAAGATCCTCCAGTCCGATGCACAAAGAAAACCCGGAGAAAGGAGCACACGTCAACATCGAAGGTTTCATCACTGTAGCGGATGCAGCGGTGGAAGAAGGCGTGGAAAAGATAGTTTACGCATCGACAAGTTCGATGTACGGGAGTGTAGAGCCACCTCACAGAGAGGACATGGATGTCACACCGACAAATCTCTACACAGCCTCCAAGATGTCACGGGAGAAGTACGCTGAAGTATACTCGTACAAACATGATATACAGACCACCGGGCTAAGATTCTTCTCAGTCTACGGTCCTCATGAAAGGGCGAAGGGCGAGTTCGCGAACGTCGTCACCCAGTTCCTGTGGAAGATGATGGATGGCGATCAACCTGTTATATGGGGCGATGGAGAGCAGGAGAGAGACTTCGTCTTCGTTGAAGATGTCGTGAAGGCCAACCTGCTGGCTGCTGAGAGGCTCGATGAGTCAGATGGCGAGGTATTCAATGTTGGTACAGGTGATCCGGTCACTTTCAACCAGGTCGTAGAAAAGCTGAACGAAAAGCTCGGTACTGATATAGATGCTGAAAGAATCGAGAACCCAAGAAGCAAGTATGTCAGGAAGCATCAGGCCGATTACTCGAAGGCCAGGGAAGTCCTTGGTTTTGAGCCGGATTACAGTTTTGATGAGGGCGTGACGAAGATAGTGGATTACTACCGCTAGGTTACTCCAGTCGAATTGACCAACAGGGATAAGTAAGTCAGAGGTGATTCCCGACCCATGGGACGAATTGACAAGCCATGGGGTTACGAGGAACAGGTTTTAACCACTCAGGTAGATGTCGGTGAAAGACAGGGTCTTCTGGGTATCAGAAGGCTTGTGATCGACTGCAACGAGATGACATCTTATTCTTACCACAAGGAGCAGGCCGATATAATCTACCTTGAAGAAGGAACTGTCACGATAAGAGAAGAAGATGAGCTCAAGGAACTGGAGAAGGGCAAGGCCATGGTCATCAGGTCAAATCAGAAGCACCAGATCCAGAACATCGGCAGTGATGTCGCAAAGATACTGGAGATCTCCTTCCCCTACAAGCCAGATGATCTTAATAGGGTAGAGGATCCTTACGCTGAAGAAAGATCGGATTAGACAAGCCCCATCTGGAAAATGAGGAGGGAAACACCTACTACGACCGCTTCCAGTCCTACCAGGATGAGAGTTATCTCTTTCTCGCTGAAACCTTTTCTCATCAAAGGGTGTGTAAGAGAGTAGACTCTGTCGTGCTGAGGCTTCAGACGGCCATCACTCTGGAGTACTCCCCAGGAATGGGCCTGGAAGCCGCTTCTTGCTTTCAGGAAGAACTCGAGGAAGTATGGTGCGAACACGAAGACCCCGAACTTCTCCATATTCCCTATCACCATCGACGCGAACAGCGCTGCACCAGCTAGGTATGTCAGTGAATCGCCGGGAAGAAGTGAGGCAGGGTAAAAGTTGTATCTCATGAACGCCAGCATACAGACTGAAAGGCTCAAGGCTATCAGGGCGGCCTCAGTCTTTCCATTGAGCAGTGCATAAGTTCCAAGACCCAGGCCAGCCATCATGCTGATACCTGCTGAGAGTCCGTTGGTGCCTGCAAGCATGTTGACCACGTTGGATACGAAAAGAAGGCCGAGCGGAAGAAGTACGAGCGGATAGATTATACCCCAGTTAACAGTCCCGATTATCGGGATGTACATAGTCCATGAACCTGCACCGACTGCGATCAAAGGAAGTGCAGCCGGTAAAACGAAAAGCATCTTGGGTAGCTGGGAGAGACCGACTCTTTCCATATCTTCAGTTACCTTCTCTTCTTCGTCACCGAGGAAAGACGTGACTTTGCTCCAGATCCTGTCTGTAGGAGTCTTTATTTCCTCGAACTCTTCGCTGCTCCTCATATGGATATCGTCTATCAGCCCTATCAATGCTATTATATTTACAGAGCTCAGTGCTGCCAGTATAAGACTGACGTTGACGCTTGTAAGATGGAAGAACTCCACCAGACCCATGAACAGGGTTATCGATATTATGAAGCCGAATAGTACAAGCACTCCTCCTGAAGTCGGCACCTTCGGCTTCCCGTCCTTCTGCTGGTCGACCCCGTAGATACCCGAGGATAGAAGGTACTTCCTGGCGTAACTCCCACCGAAGAGAACGGTGATGAAGCCGGCCAGGAGGGCGACGCCGAGATATATCATGTTATACTCTTTGTACGCCCCGTTTTAGTTTGTGCCGTTTACCTTCCACATCTTGACGTATCCGTTCGAGCCACCTGGAACTTTCTCAGCGTAAGGAACACCGTATCCGTCCATCAGGTAGAGCCTTACCAGGTTGCTGGTAGAGATCGATTTAGGCACCAGGATCGCCTTGGCCTGTGTAAGAGGGATCTGTTTACTGTTTACACTGTAGAACGATCTTTCCATGCTGTAGTAAGGATCTGTCGCGACACATACCTCTCCGAGACCTCTTAACTGGATAGGCCTGGAAACGTTGTCGAACGTCTTGATGCCGTTGTTGGTGAGGACGCAGTCGATCTGTCCACGGTTCTGTCCTATCTCAAGTGTTGGCGCCGACGAGATGCTGATCGAAGGAGGGGTCGTGTTGCGGTTCAGCTTGATCGGCGTGTAGAGGTTGAAGTAGGAGCTGCGAGAGAACTTCACAGCTGTGTTGTTCCCAGACTGGCTCATCGATCTACGGATATCCCTGCTCGTGCTCATAGGTATCATCGAGTTGAACTTGTCGTTCGATCTGTGAGCGATCTGGGATACTGCTGAGTACTTGCCTATCATCGTGTTATCGAGCACGATGTAGTCGACTGAGTGCTTCTTCAGGAAGCTCATATCCGTACTGTTCGTCGAGGTCAGATACTGTGCAAGAGGATAGTTTATCTTCTCATTGCTTGAGTAGTACCCAAGGTTTCCTCCGTCCGCTACAGCTGATCTTCTACCGACTGATTCGAACCAGTAACCGTAGTCCCACCAGGAAAGTATGGTCGAATCCTTTGGAGTCTGATCTTTCATGTAGTTCAGGTTCTGCATCCAGGCAGAGCTTGGACTCCCTCCAAGCTGGTTGGCTGAAGCATAACCGGAAGCGGTGTTGACCGCTAGTATCGCTATGACTAGAGCGACTATCAGCCCTGGTCTGAAGTAGGATCTGTTGACGTACTGTTCAAGGAACTCCAGTTCATCATCCGAGATGTAGTAGAGCCCGAGACCGTTCAAAGCCACCACTGCTGCCAGTGCGACCAGTATCGGTAGCAGAGCTGACAGGAAGTAGACCACAACTGCATCTACCAGGAGGACTGAAACAGTCACGCCCAGGTAGAACGCTGACTCGGTAGTGATAGATCTCATCCTCTTGATAACCAGCGATAGCATGTATCCTGCGCCTAGAGAGGCTGAGAACGTTGAAAGGAAGATAAGCCTGTTCATAGAGACTGCTCCCAGAACGTTCGTGATGATCCATACCAGTGGTAGAAGGTAGTACCACCTGTACGCTATACTGACGTCGTGAAACTCGTCCATGCTGTAAAGAAGCGCTGAACCGCCTATTATCGCCAGTATCGCCGGTCCTGCTGCGTAGAAAACAGGATCCTGGAAGAATGTCGAGAATGCCAGTGTCCAGACAAGGCCGACCACTGCGAGCAGCTTGTAGTAGTTGATACCGGTTATCTCCTTATCGAAGAAGTCTACCTTTCTAAGCAGCATCGCAGTGAAAGTTGTTCCCAGGAATATCATGCTCATGTACGCCAGAGGCCATGGACCGATAAGATTGGCCAGAAGCGCCATCGGCATTGCCAGCTTGGCAGCCAGTACCTGGAGCCATCCATGCATGAAAACGTATGCCTGCCCTGCACCTACGGCTCCAAGCTGACCGGTTATCTGGTTAAGGCTTGCTGGAGTATTCTCGGCAACTGTTCCTGCGATAACGCCTCCACCGGCCTGGGAGCCGATCCTTATGACCGCCATTACCTTGTCTGCCAGGAATGTGGAGTAGAGCGGTGAAAGCGCCAGTAATACTACACCGAGGATAGACATTCCAGGTGTGTAGTAAGGTATCTGGTTTTTCTCCAGGATCTCAAGCTCCTCAACTAGGTAGCGGCTCCATAGGAAACCGACTAGTGCGATATTAAGTATGAACAGGGAGTCGGTGAACCAGAACCTTGCCGGGTTCAAGGCAGCTGCTGTAACACCTCCTATAATTATAGTAGGTGTGTATGCCTTGATGAGGTTCCTTATATCCTCGTTGATCCACATCATCAGGCCGACGACTATAGGGTAGAGAAGCCATATCATCTTGGATCCTCCCCATGAGATCGTGAAGAATCCAAGTGCGATACCGGAGATTATACCGGCTTTCCAGCTGTCTCTCTTCCAGGCTCTACCGAAGAAGTAGATCGATAGAAGCATGAAAATCGTTCCGGTAGGTTCCTTCTCGAAGAAACCGGCTGAAGTTCTGTGCATCGCTCCTGCCACTGTAGCAAGGAAGAAAGATGCTGAAAGCCCTGCGGTCCTGTTGAAGTACTCCTTACCTATGAAATACATCGTCAGGACTCCTATGGCGCCAGCGAATGCCGGGTAGAACTGTCCCCATGACAGGAAGCTGCCGAAGAACAGGAACGGCCCGAACCAGTAAAGAACGGCCGGCGTCAGCAGGTTCCCGAAGTCAAGGGTGTTTGTAGGTGTGGCGTATGGGAAGTACCTGAAGAAATCAAGTGCAGGGAAATTCCCGCTGAGAGCCAGGTGGCGGCTCAGTCTGAACTCCATGAATGGATCCAGGGCCTGCAGGTATTTCATGCCGTGAGCAGGCAGGTATCTAAGGTATAGTGCGGTCAGGAACACCAGTCCTGCCGCTAAAAAGTATTTGTTCTCTTTAACAGTTTCAAGTATCCTGTTAAAGTACTGGTTCTCTTTGAGTGTCTCTAACTGATCAGAAGGCGCCATCCTTGACTATGAGTTAAAGCTGGAGCTTTTTTATTTCCAACTGAAACTCCGGGAACATCTGCCGGAGCGTTTAAAAGCCTTCCAAAGTTTACCTTTAATCTGTGGACTTCGAAAAATATTTCGACAAAGTTTACAGCGACTTCGATAAATGGGTCGCAGTACCTGTAATCCTGTTCCTTCTATCAGTAGGTGTGCTTGGTTTCAACTACGCCATTCAGGGACAGATAGTGAAGAAAGGACTCGACTTCACCGGTGGAACAGAGGTACAGTTCCATGTCGACGGGGATTTCAGGACCCAGGATATCAAGCAGTTATTCGCATCAAACGGTTTCCCTGGTTCCGAGGCGGTAAGACAGTCCACGCAGAACGAGACAGCTCTTGTCGTAAGAGTGCCGCCACCACCACTGAACGAGACACAGGCACAAAACATAATGGAGAACGGAGGTTATAGCGTCAGCGTTGAAAGCATCCGTTCGATATCTGCCGCTGTTTCAGGCCAGTTCTTCCAACAAGCAGTACTTGCTTTCGTGATGGCGTTCACCATCATGAGTCTAACGATATTCATAGCCTTCAGGGATGCTGTGCCTTCAGGGGCTGTTATCGCAGCAGCGCTCGGAGATATAACGTTCGCACTGGCAGGCATGTCTTTACTTGGAATACCTCTTACACTCGGTTCGCTTGCCGCATTGCTCATGCTTATCGGTTACTCGGTCGACACCGACATCCTTCTGTCGACAAGGGTGCTGAAGAGATCCAGGAAACCTCTAAAGAAGAGAGTCTGGGGCTCCGTCAAGACAGGTGTCACGATGAGTTCAGGAGGTATAGCAGGTTTCACGATTTTATACATAGTATCGATGATGATCGTCGGTCCATCAGATCTTTCGGATATCGCAGCCGTCATGGTCATGGGGCTTCTCGCAGACATGCCGTTCACATGGTTCGGTAATGCAGTCGTCCTGAAGAAGTATGTTAACGGCGAGCTTAATTTCGAGGTGTTCAACAGATGAAAGAGATGTTAAAGGAATGGAGGATATGGGTTCTGGCGATCGCACTTCTACTATCGTTCGTTTTCCTGAACCCGCACTATGTCAAGCATGATGGCGAGTACAGCATCGCCACAGGTATAAACAAAGGACTCGACCTCAAGGGCGGAACAAAAGTGCTTCTTTCCGTTGAAGGAAACAATACTACCAAGTCCGATGTCGAGCAGATAAAGAACATACTGCAGAGAAGAGTTTCAGCTTTCGGACTTACCCAGACATCTGTAAGAACGGTAAGACTGGGAGATCAGTATAAGATACAGATGGAGATCGCTTCAGCCAACAGGTCTCAGCTGACCAGTCTGATATCGAGAGAGGGACAGTTCGAGGCAAGGATCCCGATAAAGGTGAAGGGTGAGAAAAACTTCACGCTTGGAGATACTTACACTTTCCAGCAGAACGGCGACCAGCTGACTGTTGATGGTGAGACCTACAAGCCAGGATCGGATTTCAACCTGGGCGATAATCATTACTACTATCTGAACAACACTAACGGAAGCGCTATAGTCGAAGTCGTGGCGTACTCCGGACAGGATATCCAGGAAGTGGTCACCTCTGATTCGATAGTAAGGAGCTCGGGTAGAGGAAGCTACTCGTTCACCTTCCCGGTCATTATCTCGAAGACTGCGGCTCAAAGAGTCACGGACATATCGAACAACTACCAGGTCGCATCAGTGGGAAGTGAAGCTTACCTGGTTCACGATGATGGAAGCTTCGCAAAGCTCAACCTTTACGTCGATGGACATCAGCAGAGCTCTTTGAGAGTCGGCGCAGTGTTCAAGAGACAGGTCATAACAAGGCCGTCCATCAACGGTGGCGGGTCAACAGAGTACAAGGCACGTCAGGACATGAAGGAGCTGCAGGCGATACTTCAGTCAGGTAAGCTGCCTAAACCTGTGAAGATCGAGTCGGTCTCAACGGTTTCATCGTCGCTCGGTTCGCAGTTCATGTCGGCCGCAGTGATATCGGTTATCGGATCACTTATCGCAGTCGGCTTCCTGATCTTCGCAAGATACAGGGATCCTAAGTATGTCATACCGATTGTTTTCACAGGATCCTCAGAGGTGTTCATACTGCTGGGTATGTTCTTCTCCACCATCACCACGCTCGATCTTGCATCTATAGCAGGTATAATCGCAGCGGTAGGTACCGGGGTGGACGACCAGATAATCATAACGGACGAATCCGATCAGGACAAGATCAGGGACTGGAAGAAGAGGTTAAAGCGAGCGTTCTTCGTCATCTTCACATCAGCGGCGTCCACTATTGGAGCGATGTTCCCCGTGGTATCACCATCCATCTCCAACATGGCGATCGGTGCAGCAGGAGCAGGACTTGTCGGCTACGAGATCTACACGAGAAAGAACAACTCGCACCGCATAGCGCTCGGAGCTTTCTCGGTCGCAATCACACTTATTGCATTCAAGTTCAACCCTTCAGCGTTCGCACTACAGTCGATCAAAGGATTCGCTGTAACCACCATCCTTGGAGTCATGGTCGGTATAACGATCACGAGGCCGGCGTACGCCAAGATGATCGAACATCTTGAGAAATAGAGAATAAAAAAGAAGCAGGTCTTTTCTTTCAGCGCCTGTACATCATTATCTGGCGAAGTAGGACGTAAAGGATCCTGAGAAGAATGATGCGATACCTACTGCTGGAAGTACCCAGCCATAAAGCGCTTCCGGAAGATAACCTGGAGCCACGCCTGCAAGCATCTATGCCTGTGCTATAACGAATGTTACCAGGACTTCGATAACTAGGCTGATCCCTCCATGCTTGAGATATCCTTTGATCTCTTCGTTCACGTATGAGCTATAGAAACCGGCTTTAAACTCTCTCTTGACCGCTGATCTAGAGTTCTTTAACAGTTAATAGAATAAAAAGAATATCGGGAGGACTACTGCAGGTCCATCACGGCTTCGGCGATGTCTCCAGTGTCTTCAAGAGCTTTTCTTGCCTCTTCTTCCGAGCAGCCTGTCTTGTCCATAACTATCTCTACATCCTCCTGGCTGATCTCAGATTCCTCATGGTAGTCGCCCTGGAGCTGGAATATCTCCTGTCCTTGGGCGTTGATCTTTGAGAGGCTAGGATTGTCGAATACCAGTTTTTTATCGCCTATCTTGACTTCAACAGAGTCAGCGTCGATATCTTCCATATCGACACCCATCTGCTTCATCATCTTTGCCATGTCCTTTCCGCCAAACATAGTGACACGATTAAACCTTGTTTTTTAAATCCGTGATGATGAACCAGATTTAATGATAAAAACAGCTTTTATAGTTCTATTTGGTGTATTAACAGGAGTTATAACTGGACTGGTGCCCGGAATACATCCTAACACTGTTATATTCAGTAGTCTGGCGTTTTACTTTTCTTTAGGTATCGATCTTCTATCCTATATGGCGTTCATAGCAGGGCTTTCAGTGTCGCATACCTTCCATGATTTTATACCTTCGATATTCCTTGGAGCCCCTGAATCGAGTACTGCTCTAGCGTCTCTTCCTGGCCGCAGGATGGCAGAAAAAGGTCTTGGCAAGGTTGCATTCCTCTATACTGTAGAAGGAGGGATCATATCGGTAGCAGCACTCCTCGTTGTCTCTCCCCTGCTTTTCATCGCTCTGGATTCGGTCTACAGTCTGGCCTCCCCTTTGATGCAGTATATACTTCTTTTCTTCCTCCTTGTACCTGTCTTCGGCAGCGATAACCCTTTCTCCGCTTTAAAAATCGCTGGGATCTCTGGTCTGCTGGGACTGGTTGTTTTCTCGATACCGATCAACCAGGAGTACGCTCTTATGCCGGTTTTTACAGGGCTTTTCGCAGTACCGGCTTTACTGTCCCAGGCTATGGTTCAAGGCGATCTACCGGAGCAGGTAGATGTCGAGGATATAGGATATGAAGGTGTCAAAGGAGGTTTCATGGGCTTCATAGCAGGCATCGCAGCAGGGATTCTTCCGGGTATAGGAGGTGCGATATCTACCTACATCCTGTCGCCTTTCATCTCCGGGGAAAAAGAGTTTTTAGCTGCGATGGGGGCGGTCAATACTACAGATATCCTGATGTCTTTTCTGACGCTCATGGTTCTTGGTAAAGCAAGATCTGGTTCGGCTATAGCTCTGCAGGCCCTGTCATCAGCGAGTTTACCGCAGCTTGGTTTCGTGGCCGGCGCTTCACTTCTTGCAACCGGTATATCGGTGCCTCTGGCATTAAAGGTATCAAGTGATAGGGTGACGGGCGCCCTGGACTATAGTATGCTCTCGAAGATTGTTCTCGTCATAGTGGTCTTGGTCAGCTACTATCTTGCGGGCATCCTTGGTGTAGCAGTACTTGTCGTTTCCTCTCTTGTGGGTACAGCCGCTGCTTCAAGATCGCAGAGAAGAATGTGCATGGCTGTTCTTATAGTGCCATCGATACTGTTTTTCGCCGGTATCGACATTTTTATTTAGATCAAGGGTCCAGAACAATCTATGAACGAGAGAAAGGCATTCCTGATATTTTTGATGGCGGTCACAGGAGTCGTGGCCTTCCTGATGGTGAGGCCTTTCCTCGGTTACCTGTTCGGCGCACTTCTCATCGCATTCGTTCTGCATCCGGTGCAGAGAAAGGTTTCCCCTCTTCTCGGGAAGAAGCCGACCGCCTTTCTGCTTGTTATAATGAGTATGGTGGCATTTGTCATACCTCTTATATGGGCGGGTACACAGGTCATAGATGATGCAAGGACGCTGACAACGGATGTCAACACCACAAATCTGGTCAACACCACCAGGATCGAAAGCGACATCTACGATATGACGGGACAGCATGTCGATATCGAGACCAATCTTAACAATGCTATAGACGAGTTCACTAACCGGTCCTTCGGTAGCTATTCACAGATACTTGACATAGTGTTCGGTTTATCTGTGGGCATACCTCTGATGCTTTTCCTCATATACTACCTGTTAAAGGACGGCGATGACATGGTGTCATGGGTCAAGGATGTGACACCTTTACCTAAGGGGATCCAGGATAAACTCTACGAGAGGATAAATGTCACGACCTGGGCAGTCATCAAGGGTCACGTATTCATAGCCTTTGCGCAGGGACTGATAGCGGGTGTCGGCCTGTGGCTTACTGGAGTACCGAACTACTCTTTCTGGACCTTCATAATGATAATACTCGGTTTCATACCGATAATCGGAACGATATTCGTATGGGCTCCAGCAGCGGTATACCTGTTCGTGATCGGATCCACGTTTAACGGCGTTGTCCTCATGCTATACGGATTCCTTGTCGTCGGGCTTACCGACAATGTAATCCGCCCTCTGATCGTTGACAAGGCAGCGAATTTACATGCTGGAGTTGTTTTAATTGGGGTAATGGGCGGCGTTTATCTTTTCGGGGCTGCAGGGCTCTTTATCGGACCTATAATACTTGGTATATTGAAGTCCATAATTCTAGTGTTCAAAAACAACTACAAAACTTTATAAAGCAGTTCTTGCTATTGAACTGATATGGCAGATATAGGAACTTCAGTTCTGCTAGCATCAGTGGTTGTCGGCATGATGTCTATTCCAGCCGCTGCAACAAATATGGATGCAGCTGCTCCGTCTAACAACCATCTACCGTCTATTTCTGCCTCTGATAAAACTCCATCGAACAAGGTCGTGAGAACGACACAGGACAGTTTTGTGAGAAAGGTCGAAACAGCTTTCAACAGCTTCAGAGTTCATGTAAGTTCTGATAGCGCCACCACTCAGCTTGAAGACCCGAACTCACGTCTGAAGATCAAGAGGTCTCCAGAATCCACCACCTGGACTTTAAAGACCTCAAGAGGCACTCTCAAGGTCACATCGAGATCGGAGGGCTCCTATACGAAGGTCGAGACACCCTACGGAACTTTAAGCAAGAGCAGGGTTCATGGGTCGATAAAGGAGAACTTCTCTGGTTCGAACAGGGACAGGGTCGAGAGTATCGCAAAAGATCTGAGATCGAAGATGGAGGCAAAGAAAAAGGAGGTAAGAAGAAGAAACCAGGAGATGGCGCAGGAAAGTCTGGACAACAGCAAGTACTCTGAAAGTTTGAGCATCGGCGTACAGCCGAAGACTCCGGAGTATGTCGTCGTCAACAACAGTCTTTCGACAAGAGTGAACCTGAAGGACTGGAACCTCACTGATGAAGCCACCAGCTATAGTTTCGGAGATGTGGATGTGCCTGCACAAGGAACGCTCTACGTCTACTCTGACGATAAACCAGAGGGGCTTAAAGAGAAGAAGGACGCTAACTACGTCTACGGCACAGACATCGGCTGGAACGATGGGGGAGACACTGCCACTCTGTGGCACGATGGAGAGAAGATCGCTCGGAAGAGTTACTGACCGATCTTTTCGAGGTCTCCCTCCAACCTATATTTTTTACCGGTGAAAAGCTGTTTCATAACTCTCTCCTCCCTATCAACGATGACGATGAAATCGTTGACTGATGGTACGCCCTCAGAGAGTAGCAGATCCTTTCCCACGGCAAAAAGCCCCATAAATATGTAGCCGTACGACATAGCCATGAATGTTATCCTGCTTGGTCCGTAGACCTGTAAAACTGTTGCAAATACTCCAGAAAGTGTTAAACCGGTTATTATATCTATTTTATGTCTTCTTTCCATACCGGTTCTAGGGAGGGGTTCGCTAAAAATCTTTGTGGCGAAGAAACACATGTGAAGGGAGTCTATCTACTGTTTCTCCAGCTGGAGGATGATACTGAAGTCGGAGTAGGCGCTCTTGGAGAGTTAGAGCTCCCAGCAGGAACCTATATCTACGTGGGATCGGCCATGAACGGTGTCGAGAAGAGGCTGGAACGTCATTACGGCAGCGACAAGAAGCTTCACTGGCATATAGACTACCTGACTGAAAAGGCAGAGGTCTTCGATCATTTCATCCTGCCGGATAACTCGGAATACGAGTGCATCATGTCTCAGATTCTTTCCAGGTTCTCTGAACCTGTCGAATGTTTCGGCAGCTCAGACTGCGACTGTAGCTCCCATCTTTACAGGATGCCGGAAGGTTTTTGACATCCGAAGACGCTTTTAGGAAACATGGCTCTTTTCTATCAGTGCCCCGACTGTGGCTACAAGCAGAAGTCGGATGCCAAGAAGAGGATCAAGTGTCATAGATGCGGTAGAAGCTACAAACCGTCTAACGCAAAACGATCTGAGAGCAAGGATCCTGAAGTAGACGAGGAAAAAGGCACTGGTTTCCACAAGTACTCCAGGGATTGACTGAAATAACTTCCCGGTCATCGGATGTGTATGACCATCTACGAAATCCCGGCTGAAGATTTCGATCTCGAGTTAACTCTTACATGCGGCCAGACTTTCTGCTGGTACAGGATAGACGGCGAACTTTACGGTGAAGGAAAGCCGGAGTTCTACACTTTCCGCGAAGGAGATATGGTAATAGTGGAGGATAAAGGAGATGTCATAGAGGTGGAGACCGATCTTCCGGAAGAAAAAGTGAAAGAAACTCTGGGTATCGATCACGATCTTGAAAAGATATTCGAAACATTTCCTTCTGAAGAACCCTTGGAAAAAGCCAGGGAAGAGTTCTGGGGGTTAAGGATCGTCCAGGACGAGTTTTTCCCGACATTAATCAGCTATCTCTGCTCTCCCCAGATGAGGATTCCAAGGATAAAGGAGATGCACAACGCTATAGCAGAGGCTTATGGAGAAGAGGTCGAGTACTCAGGTGTTAAAGGATACCGTTTTCCCACTCCTGGAGAGCTTGGAGAGGCTACAGAGGACGAGCTCCGGGAGCTAGGTGTCGGTTACAGGGCCAAATACATAGTGGAGTCGACAAAGATGATGAACGAAGGATTCGATCCTGGAGAGGTAGAATGCATGGAGTACAGTCAGGCGAGAGAGAGGATGAAGGAGCTATATGGGGTAGGCGACAAGGTTGCAGACTGTGTCCTGCTGTTCTCCCTGGGGTTCCTGGATGCTTATCCAATAGATACCTGGGCCCAGCAGTCGCTTGAAAAGCATTACCCGGAGCTTGTTGGTGAGGACTACGAGGCGACCTCGGAGAACATACGGGATCACTTTGGAAAGTATTCAGGTTATGCACAGGAATATATTTTCCATGCCGCTAGAAATGGTATACTGGAGGTCTAGACTATGAAGGATGAGCAGGAAAAGGTTGAACATTTCATAGAGGAAAACGATTTAGAGGCGACCACAGCTTTCAGGATAATGGATCTTGTATCTGAGGTAGGAGAGATCGTGAAGGATGCGACAAAGTCAGCGGACTACGGTAGAAAAGAGGAAGAACTTGAGGTCAAGAAGGATGAGATTGGAGATGCGTTCTTCTCACTTTTCGCTGTTGCAAGCGATCTAGGCGTTGATGCTGAGGATGCATTCGAAACAGCTATGGAGAAATACAAAGATAGGATAGAGGAGAAAGGTGAACCAGGATCTCGATGATAACGGTAACGTTCATACGGGATGATCTTGAAAAGAAAGTCGAGGAAGAAGTCGAGGTCGAGGAAGGTACAACGGTCGATGATTTCCTGGATTCAAGAGGCATAGAGCGGGAGGAGGTGCTTGTATCCCGGAACGGCACTATAATCTCTGGACGTCATGAGCTATCAGATGATGATGCGATAAAGGTCATGGATGTCATCGCTGGGGGCTGAATTTTTTATTGTAACGGACCTAATAGTTACTTAATGGACTTCTTGGATCTGGAGGGGAAGGAGGAGAAAGACATAGTTTTCGAAGTATTCGACCTGAACGGACTTCAAAAATCTATTTTTGACGAGATAAATGATTCTCAACTCACTGTGAAGGAGATATCTGACAAGGTGGACCGGAACCGTTCCACGGTCCAGAGAGCCCTCCAGGAGATGCTTGAAAAGGATCTTGTGATGAGAGAGGGGAAAACTGACAAGACGGTCTACTATGTGTACACCACTTTGCCTATGACCGAGATCAAGGATATCACGACCCAGGCGCTTGATACCTGGCATCAGAGGGTCAAGGAACGACTAAGCTAGTATTTCCAGAAAAGGTATGCAAAGTAGAGCACTGCTAGAAGCTCACTGAAAAGCTTGAAGAACGGCTCTACAGTCCATCCGGCTATCATGGATATGATTCCGAGAACTATTACGCCGGTTACATACTCTTTCCGGTAGGCTAAAAGGTTCTCTTCCAGGTTGCTGATTGCGGTCTCTTCTGAAACTGTTTTCAGTGACAGGCCCAGGATGAAGTACTTAGTCAGGACCGTCGATACATTCCATGAGTGTTTGACGACTTCATAGATTATCGTGAACAGTGTTTGAAAAGACATGTGAAATCAATTTAGGGAGAGCACTTAAACGGTTAAGGATGTGCTAAAAGTTGTGAAAAAGGAAGAGGTTTGACCTCTTTATTCCTCGGCGTCAGACACGTTGTTAGTCTTGAAGTCCTTTATGATGACGATATCGTCAACGGACTCGACCATGTGATACGGGATTACAACGTTTCTTGTGCCACCAACCTTCTGCGCCAGGTATGAACCTTTCTCTGCTCCGACCACTACAGCCCTGACAGCGAACTTGCCAAGGTTAAGCTCAACGTCTTTTAGTTTTCCGCAGTAAGAACCCTTCCGGGTGAACACATCCTTCTCGGTGATATCTGAATAATCTAGTATGTTTTGAGCCATGTTTTTACCACTTACAGGGCAAAATGAGCCTCAGAAATTTATATACCTTGTCAACTTGGAGAGGTGCCCTCGCTGACATCGATCTGTTTTCATCGCCGATGCGTAGTGCTTTAAACATTAACCTGCTATTTTCCAAAGTAGACCATTACAAGTCGGGGTCGCATAGTCTGGCTCATTGCGGTGGCTTGCTAAGCCACTGGGCATACTGCCCACGCGGGTTCAAATCCCGCCCCTGACGCTTTCTGATATATGGGATTTGAACGGGGTCGATCGGCGAAAATCACAGATTTCCTGGAGACGCAGAAACTCTCTGAGTTTCGAGTCCTGTCCCTGGTGCTTCTGATTTCTCTGTTTTCCAGAGGATTTATTATCGCTCTTTTCCGATTCTAAAACGTGGGCGGAGATCCAACTATCAAGAAGTTCCATGGCGGTATTAGGCTGAAGAGAGGTATAGGTCTTCTCAGTTCTGGAAACGGTTATGGTCTGAGGATACCGGAGATGAACCATGAAAAGATCGCTGAGGTTGCCTCGGCGTTCGAACAACATACCGATGCCGGCAACAAGTACCAGTTAGCGAAGCAGCTTACTTACTTTGTCCATGAACGGTTTGAGTACGAGGATATCTCTGCCGACCGCAAGTTTGTTAACTTGATCTCTGCGATAGATCATGGCAAAGGGATATGCAAGGAAAAAGCAGCGCTTTATCAGGTGCTAGCCCAGAGACTCGGGATTGGTTCTTACTATGTAAGAGGTCGAGCAGACGGTGGAAGACACGCCTGGTGCAAAGTTCATGTGGAGAAGGGCGAAACCCGGACAGCGCTCGCTGATCCGACATGGGGGCAATTCAAGCGCCCATATGAGAAGGCTGTCAAGCATTATGGACTGGAAGAAGGCGAGAGCATCGTTGAGATACCACGACATATGGATGTTGGGAAAACAGTTCGGTTCCTTAAGAGTTGAAGACTGTATAAATCGGTAAGTAGTTCTGGACACATAGTTTAGATATGGCGTTCTACAGGTGCAAGGAGTGCGGCAGAGAATTCTTCGGAACGGTGGAAAAGTTGCTGGAGAAGGTCCATGCTCACGGCATCAGGATCATGGGAAACATCTTTCGGAGAGGAAGATAAGGAGGCAGATGGACTGATCTTCAAAAAGTTCTTAACCTTCTCAATTCTGAACTTGAACTGATGAGTCCACGTTCTCTTTCAGGCGGCTGGATAGAAGTCGTCACTGGATGCATGTTCTCCGGTAAAACCGATGAGCTTATCAGAAGGCTGGAAAGGGCTGAGATAGCGGGTCAGGAAGTAAAGGTTTTCAAGCCAAGCATAGACAACCGTTACTCTGAGACCGCTATAGGTGCACATAACGGAAGAGAATGGGAGGCAGAAGTCATAGGATCTGAAGACGTCAGTGATATACCGGCGATGGTCGATAATGAGGATGTTATCGCTGTTGATGAGGCCAACTTTTTTCCTGAGGCGCTGGTAGAGGTCGTAGAAGAACTTGCGGATAATGGATATCGAGTTATCGTTACAGGGCTTGACCAGACATTTAGAGGAGAACCTTTTGAGCCGGTCGACCGGTTGATCGCTCGAGCAGAGTTCATAGATAAACTCCAGGCGATATGCAATGTCTGCGGTGAGCCCGCTACCAGAACACAGAGATTGATAGATGGAGAACCCGCACATGAGGATGAGCCGACTATTGTTGTAGGTGCGGATGAGCGCTACGAGGCACGTTGCAGGAGCTGTCACGTGGTCAGGAAGGACTAGATTTAAACCTGTTATACTCTAAAAACTTATTTCTGTGAGTGTAGGCGATCTCCTGGATTCGGACCGGATAAATGATGGTGTCGATCATCTGTTGAGGGAAAGGGTGCAGGAAAATGAGATGCTCAAGAATAATGCGAAGCGAGCAGCCAACAACTTTTCATATGCATATCTTTACTGGGCTGTCGACCCGGGAGGATCCTATGATGCCGCAAGAGAAGGGTTCAGGAATGTAGGAGATGCGGTCAGAGGTTTTCTCTGTCTCTACGAATAGACGATCAATCTTTTTCATCGAAATTTTCAGGGTGATCCTCGATCTCAAGCTCTCTTATCATGTCCTTCGCACGCTCTCTAATCGTGACTGTTGTGACATCCAGCAGATCGGATGTCTCCCGGAGACTTCTTTTCTCACCTTTCATGTAGGCAGCCAGGTAGACTGCGGCGGCAGCTATCCCTGTTGGCGACATACCTGACGTGAAATCTTTTTCCTTGGCTTCAAGGACGATTTCACGGGCAAGTTCTAACGGTTTTCTGTCTAGCTTGCCTTCGAGATCAGTATCTCACGTTGAACGTGGTACGCCTCTCTCCTTATCATCGTGAAGTAGCTTGTGATTGCGTATAGAACAAATATGGCGGATGTTCCGATGTAGGATGCTATCTTCTGTAGCAACTGTGCCTCGTCTAGCCCCACAGTGGCTGCTGCGGATGCGATTATGCTTGCGTAGAGGAGGACCTGTAGACTTGTCTGGAAGACCTTCAGGTTTCTGTAGTACTTCAGAGCAGCCTCGTACCTGGCGAATTGCTCGTCCTTAAGGTTCTCCTTTAGATAATCTCTGACCTCCTTATCGGCTTTTCCGAGAGGGGTCAGCTCGAAAAGATGTCTTCTCACTGTGGAAAAGATGCGTCGGATTTAGTTAAAAGGTTATTTAGAAGGGCTTCAAAGAATAAAGTATGGTCTTCAACCAGAACCCTGCTCCAGAACTGTCTGTCAGCTGGGTCAACTCTGAAGATGTAGATCTGGCGGGAAGGAATCTTGTATACTTCTGGAACTCCAGCTGCCCTTCCTGCATCGAGAGAGCAAGGGATCTGGAGCCACACCATGGTGACGGATTGACTGTTATAGGTGTTCACTCACCTGAACGAGGTTTTGAAAACATAGATCATCTGGAGAGAATTGTCCGGGAAAAAGGACTGGATCATCCGGTAGGTCATGACGAAAGAAGAAAGGTCTGGGAGGACTACCACAACTTTGAAGGTCCAAGGTTATTCCTTATAGAGGAGGGTGTTGTCAGAGCTCAGTCCGGTCCGGAAGGCGAGCTTGATGATATCGAGGAAGCACTGGGTAAACAGCTTGAAATCTCAGATCATAGAGGAAGACACAGAACGCTGGGAGATGAATCCGATATAGGTAACAGAAAGATACCTGCGGGAGCGTCAAAAGTTTTCCAGCCTCCAGCTCATAGAAGAAAGGAAAAGATCCACCTCGCTGGTGAATGGGCACAGGAAAAGGAGTTCATAGAATCATCAAAAGATTCCCGTCTATTCCTTCATGAGGAAGGTGAGATCCATGTGGTTGCAGAGGCGAAGGGTATAAGAGATATCGAAGTCTCTCTGGGCGGAGAGCCGGTACCTGAAGAAAAAGCGGGTGAAGATCTCCGTATCGAGGGGGAGAGGTCCTATCTAAGGTTGAAAGATCCGGGTGTGAAGGAACTGGTCAAAGATGTGGATGACGAAGTCGAGATACGGCCGGAGAAAAAAGTGAGATTATACGGTCTGTACACCAGGTAGTCGATTTGTATAAAACATTTGGAGCCGAATAACTCTTTGTGAAACTGGACAGTCAATACCAGGCTCTTGTCCTTGTAGTGGTGCTTTTCACTGGTGCTGTGGCAGGAGGAGGTCTGGTTTACTCAAGCCTGGATGCCCGTATAAACCAGCTTAATCATAAGATAGATTCTAACTCGGGCAGGACTGTATACATAAACTATTCAAGGGAGAACTCGCTAACAGAGCTCTTCAAGCATAACGATCAGTCTGTAGTATCCATAAAATCCTTTGATCAGGGAGCTACTGGAGGAGCGCAGGGCTCTGGATTTGTTTACAGTAAGAACGGCTACATAATAACCAATCATCATGTTATAGATGGCGCTGACAGGGTAGAGGTCACATTCACTGATGGTACAACGAAAAGAGCAAAGATCGTCGGTTCCGATCTTTACACGGATCTAGCGGTTCTCAAGGTCGATAGATCAGATCTCACACCTGTTGAACTAGGTAACTCTTCAGATGTTGAGGTCGGTCAAAGAGCGATCGCGATCGGTAATCCTTTCGGCCTCAGAGGATCCATGACTACCGGGATAATATCGCAGAAAGGACGTCTTCTACCGGTTGCTGGAGGTTTCTCGATCCCGAACGTTCTCCAGACTGATGCTTCGATCAACCCCGGTAACTCGGGCGGACCTCTACTGAATATCGATGGCGAGGTAGTCGGTGTTAACACGGCTATCGAGACAAATACTGGTACTTTCTCAGGTATAGGTTTCGCTATACCGGTTGACACGGTGAAACGTGTAGTACCAAAGATAATCCACAACGAGAATTATCAGCATCCATGGATAGGTGTACAGGGGATCGATGTTAACCCGGATATAGCTGATGCAAGGGATCTCGATAAGGCTACAGGCTTCCTTGTCGTAGGTATAGATCCCAGAGGTCCTGCGGTTAACTCGACCCTGCAGGTCAACAACAAGACTGTGAATATCGGAGGTCGGGATGTCAACGTAGGCGGGGATATAATCACGGGTATCAACGGAGAGAAGATGAGAGGTATCTCAGATATACTTGATTTCCTCGCCAGGAAAGCCGAAGTCGGAGACCGTGTTAATATGACGGTGATAAGGTGGCAGGATGGTCATAACGAGAGAGTCAATGTCTCTCTTACACTGGCGCCAAGACCTTCGCAGAAAAATCAGTGAGGGCTGTAACGTAGAAAGGCGGCGATGCCGCCGAACTGATCCAGTCGCTGACCTGCTTCATGGTCGGTGTGAACTATCCGTGTTTCGCCGCCCTGCTGCTCCACTTTCTTCTTAATCTCAGGGTTCTCACGGTTCTTTTCCTGTGTTATCAGAAGTCTCTCAACAGCACCCATCTCTGCCAGTTCGATCACTGGTTCGCCGTAGCTCACATCCCCATCTTTCTCAAGCTCTTCAAGGAAACGTTCGACTTCCTGTGTTTCCTCCCCTATCCTGGCGCTCTCAACGACCTTCTTCAGAGCCCCACGTTTTATCGCCTCGTGAAGACCGGTCTTCCCGGTTACAGAAGTGTCTTGCAGAAGCACTTTTTTCTGGATATCATCGTTTAACTGGTTGTAGACTTTGTTCTTCTGCATGCCAGGTCCGCAGATTATTATGTTGTCCATGCCCTCTCCACTTCTTTCGAGAACTGTCTCGACCTCTTTATAGAAGGATTCGCCGCTTTCCTGATCCTCGTACATTTTTCCCGGTATACTGTTTTCCACCTTTGAAAGATCCTTGATCCCGGATTCTTCTACGACGAAGAAGTCGGCTGAACCTTTCTCGACGAGACAGAAAAGGACCTTGTAAGATCTTTTTTCCTCTATCTTCTCAAGTCTCTTCCAGTCTTCATCCGTGAAATCTTTCCATATCTCGAACTCGCTTTCCTCGTCAAGGTTGAACGTGTGGTATCCCAGCTCGATATCCTCGTGTCCCTGGGTTATCTCTCCTGTCACTCTAAGACGGTCTTCTTCATAGCTTGTCTTCTCTACTTCAAGCGTGAGTGTTACAGTCTTCTTCTCTCTTCCGTCGAGCTTTGTTCTCTGTGTAAGCGCCCGGACTTTATTACCTGGTTCTATGAAATCCTTCAGGTGCCAGAGGTCATCGGTGTTCTCTATTCTGATCTTGGCGTATCCCTCGTTCCGGTCGGTGTTTAACAGCTTCATACCTATCAAAAGCCTGCCTACAAATAAAAACCTCGAAGAAATACCATTGTATTATGGAAGAGAAATTCGGGATCGTACTTGTCGCAGGTCTTTCCTTCTTCGGGTTCCTGTTCATCATTGGCCAAGGATTCAACCTTACAGGTCCTGTGAACACCAACAAGATGACATACATGGACAAGAGTTTCGGAGCGGTCGGCAAGTCAAACCCGGATTTCCGGACAGTTAACTTCGGAGATTTTACTGTGGGAGAGGCCAGAGGTGATATAAGAGCATTTCACAGGAAGAATATGGAGGTTTCCGATGGATGGATGCCGTTTTCATCGCATCCGGTATGGTTCCAGTACAACGCCACGGAGCCGAAAGGAGGTAACGTGACATTCGAAGTCCTCGGAAGACGTGGAACGGGCAAGGTATATGTTAAGGTAAACGGAGATACAGTGTTTAACGAGGCGCTTGTCGCAACCGGCACTCCGGAGGTCACTATACCTGAGGATGATCTTCATCCGGGTATGAATGATTTCGAGATAGGGGTCTCAAGCGGACTGTTCTCAAGCTCGAGCTATGCACTCGAAGATGTTGATGTTAATGTAAATGATAGAAAGTTCCACGATTTCAAGGATTCCTTCAATCTTTACCGCTACGAGGTACAGGACTACATAGGAAGTCCTCTGACGTTTAATATAGATAGTTCGGTCAAGACAGCTCCTCTGAACATCAAGGTCAACGGTAAAAGAGTCTACTCTCATCCGCAGGTAAGAGTTAGCGGCGAGAAGGTCAATGTAACACCGACGAACTCTGATCTTCATCCAGGATCCAACAGTATAACGTTCTCGACGACGAGACCATCCAAGTACGAGATAAGCAACGCACAGCTGACAGTCAAGTACCTGGGAACAGTTAACAGGGAAAAAGTGATGCAGCCTTTCAGCCTTAACGAGACTGCGAGGAGGTTCGCAGACAAAGACAGTACTACAGAGTACGTCTCGTTTGACTATCGATCTCTTCTACCGTCGGTAAGACCATTAAAGTTCGATATCAACGGGTTCCAGAAAACTATGACTCCTGAAACAGGTCATAACAGGTTCAACCTGACGGAAGGAAATCTTAAGAGAGATAACCAGATCGAGATAACCAGTAACGGAACCTATGTTCTAGAAAATCTCCAGGTCTACTCGGTTGACACAGGTGCAAAATAAGTGGGACTTCTTAAGTGGCTTATACCGCTTATTCTGGCGCCTTTTACTGCGGGATTCAGTCTTTTGCTTTACCCGTTCATGATATTCTGGACTTGGGTCAAGCTAGCGATCAAGATCGATATCTTGATGATAAAGTTCGTCACTGTGCTGATATTCTATATACTAAGCCGGCCGTTTGTCTGGGCAGGTCACTCATTGCAGCGCGTAGCTCATTTTATACAGGAGGGTGTAGAGCTGCTTGAATATCATCCTAAAAGATATGGTATAGGTTACCTGGTGCTGGCAGCTATGTTCCTGTCGTTCTTTCCTTCTTTCATATTCTATATGCCTTCAGTACCAGCTATGACGTTTTCAGATCCGGTTGGAGGGCTGTTTGCACTTCTGGGATTCTTTGTTAACATTGTTTTCCAGAATCTACTGTTTGTTATTGTTATAATTGTTCCCGGTGTGTTCTTGGTACTCCTTGGTATGATCTACCACAAGTTCATCGGTGTAGATATACCTGATCTTCAACCGCCATCAGCAAACGTGAACCAGAAGCTTGGACAGGGAAAAGATGCCGCTCTGGGCGCTGCTAAAGGAGCAGCGTCTGCTGCAGCAACAGGTTATCGGGCCGCTGATTCGGCACAGGGGGTATATAATGACCTTCCTGAGGACTCAAGGACTAAATCAAATTCAAGGGGTGCAGATGAGATAAAGTACCTGTTCCTCGATATTGGTCTTGATATCGGAGAATCTGTGCTCGGAGAAGGTTTTGGAGCATCTTTGATAGGCGGAGTTACTGCTGAAGGTGCGGCCGGTGCAGCAGCTGCCGCAGGTGCGGCTATTTGGCCTGTCCTTGTTGTGCTTTTGGTAGCACTTGTGATCTTCGGTGTAACTCTAGCTATCCAGGCTATATTCGTCGGCGCACTGTACATGTCTGCAGTCTCATTCATCCTTCCGATAATAGCAAAACCGATACTGGGGGCTGTAGGTGTTGGAGCAGCATATGGGGACAGCTGGGCCACCCAGACGCAGAATAGGTATCTTGCAGGATTACAGGTATCAGATCAGTTCCAGGTATTAAGCGAGTTCGGCAAGAAGGTCGAATGTGCGGCACAGGGGCCAGCATGTCTGCGCCAGTGGCGTCTGAACCATACCAAGAGGCCTAGCTCAAACGATGTAGGAGAGTGGTATGGACTTAAGCTTGACAACTTCAGAGTGGGTTCAGGAAAATCTGTTGATATAGCATACAAGGACTCCCAATATGCTTTACCTATATCCTTCCAGATCTCTAATAACCGGCATGGTCTGAAAGGTATACCTGCCCGCAATATCGAGTTCAGGCTGAAGATGTACGACTACGATCATAGCCTGAATAACCCGTACTGCCAGACTAGATGGCTTAGATTGGGAGAGCAGGTTAAGGCGCCGGACGGAAGCATGACACATATCCCATCTGCATACGACCTTGATAATGACGGCAACAAAGATGATCTCTATCCGGGTACATCGGCAGCAACAGGATACCTCAAGCTGTACAATCTGACACTGGAGAACTGTCACATGCTCCAGCCTGGTGCAGGCCAGTACAGGAAGATAAGGCTTTACGTCAGGTACGATTACTTCTCACAGGCCACTCTATACTTCAAGGCGATGTCAAGGCAGTACCAGAACTCGCAGGGTATCAAGATCGACAAGAAAGAATCGGTTACTGCTGATACACCTGTGAAAGCAGCACTCGGCGTGGACAATCCTGTGCTTTTCGATCAGAATATGGCAGACAACGATCCAGGTTATGCAGGTCAGCCAGCCTCCATAGTGGCCACTCTTAACGCTAGAGATACGAAAGTAGGATACCAGGTCAAAGATTTCAAGGTCCGGAAGTCAGGTCAGACCTGCATAATGAACAAAAAAGGGGAGTGCCTGAACTGGGACAGCACACAGGGCGCCTGCGACCAGTATGACAAGGGTACTAGAAGTTACAGGACCTGTGTCAACGCCCAGCGTTCACTGGACTCCGGGGCCGGTTCAACAGGTTCAGGCTCAGATCAGCCTATGCAGTGCTCCTTTAAGCATACCAGCGGCTCCAGGCCTAACATACTTGAACTTAAAGAGAATGCAAAGAAACGCCTGATAGCGTCTCAGGAAAGTGGTATCCCTGCTGATCACTGGTTCACTAAGGCTGCGCCGCCATCCCTGTTCGGATGCATACTTGGTCTGAAAAATCCTAAGCAGATCAATCCTTCAGGAGAAACCTTTACGATGGGAGTTGCCGCTAACTACACGGTAAGACTTCAGGAGGATCTTGGTTCATTCCAGGTACTGAACAGCAAATGCGGATCTTACAACTGTCCGTTCGTTTACGCTATCAACGGATCATTCATGAACAAAAACGGTGCTAAGATCGTATTCTCAAGGTTAAGCGATCTCCAAGACGACTCCTACAAGAACGATAAGTGGTACTGGCTCCGGAAAGAAGCTACATGCGATGGCGTAGATGCAGGCGATGGTTGTTCCGTATATGAAGATTATTCGCCTTATGACCCTAAACCGCTCAAGAACATACTAGGACATAAGGCAAAGATGCAGTCGGGACAGCTGGCGGTGACTATAAACAGACAGATGATATCGGATTATAGGACGCACAAGAACAAGGACAGTGGCACAGTATACAGCGGTCTCAAGTTCTCATGTAACGTACTGAGCAAGACCAAAGGCAAGAATGATGCGGCGGCACAGAAAGCTCTGGTCGGCGAAACCGAGAAGGATACCGATATATTCGGAAGGATTAATCTCTACAGTCTAGATGAGATAAAGAGAGCCTATGCGCCCGGATGGGGACTTGATATAAGTAAAAGTGGTTACAGCAAGTGGCATGTTGTCAAGATCAAATCCGGCTGCAGCTCTGATAGTTCTTCCTAGACCAGCAGGTTTGAGATGTTGTTCGCTGAGATACTTAGACCTATCAATGCTATCATTCCTAGATACATCCTCCCTCCTTCGATTTCATATTCTTTCGCCAGATAGAAGATGGCCAGTATTATCGGTAGTTTAAGCAGGAAGATGCCCGAAGGTCCGAAAACAGAGATCAGACCTCTTCCCAGGACCTGAGTCTCATTCAGGTTGAAGTACACAAGAGCTATGTAAGTGGATGCTGCATCTAGCAACTGTCCGGTGATAGCTGAAAAGAGAAACATTGAGCTAGGAACGTATTTCATCATAGCACTTATAGTGGCAAAAACAAACCCTCCGAAGGCAAGAATGGTCAGGAAACTGTAGATATCGAAGGAGATGAAAAAGGATGAAATGATCAGAAATAAGGCCGCTCCTGAATAGCCGAACATTTTCTCATGATTTAAAACGTCTTTCCTGAGAGATAGATTGTGCAAGATTATCAGGATTAGAGGTATCACTATTATAGATATGATGACTGAAAGAATGCGTGATATGCCAGTGATGCCGTTAGCTGAAAGGCTGAACAGTTCTCCTGCTGCCAATGCCCATGGAACAGACCCTGCTAGCAGATATCCTGTCATCTCTATATCTTTTCTGTCCAGTATATCCTTGAGCCATGCAAGATAAGCTACTGCGGCTATGGCCAGTATAAGCGTTGAAAGAAATGAGAACTGGCTGAAACCTATAAGCCTCTCGATTACCGGGGATAAAACTCTTTTAATCGATGGCATCAAATTCATCTGTATGGGTCACCGCAGAGCAGCTTTAAGTCTATTGGCGCTTATAGTGATAGCTTCAGGCTGTACACAAGGCGGTGGAGGAACAACCGTGGAGGGTAAAGGCTCTGTCACAGTCACTAAACTGTCAGTGGATCCCTCGCAGATATATCAGGGAGATAGCGTTAGAGCCACTCTTGAAGTATATAATACAGGTAAGCTGACAGCGACTGCTCATGTGGGAAAAAACGGTGAACTTCTACTAAGAAATTACTGCCCTGATATTTTCTCACTCGATGAATCTGCGTATACAATATCCACATCTAGAACCACACAGAAAAAGAATTCTTATACTATAGGTCCAGGAGAGAAGCTTAGAGCACAATGGAAGCTTGACCAAAAGGGTGCTGTGCCTCTCTACGGTTATACGTGCCATAACGTGAACTTCCAGGTGCCGTTTGAATACAAAGTCAAGGCATATCGGCAGGTCCAGTTCAAGCAGAGCAGAGATGTTTCAGGTTCTCCTGGGCTACAGTCAGAGTCGTCCCAGGGACCTATGTCTTTGACGATATCCGCTCTTACAGGGGTTACAGGCAAGCCTAATACGTTTATACCTGAGGATGGAAAGGTGACTGTCGTCATGAGGCTGATCAACAATAGACCACAGGAAAATGATTATACCAAGGGCCTGATATCGGTAGACCGGAGGTCACTTTCTATCTGGGGAACAGCGCCTCTTGATTTCAATGAATCTCTCGTCGAGGCCTCAGAACTGCCTTCAAAGGTCAAAACTGAGGATAACAAGTATGATATAGACGGTGATACTTACTACTGGGTCTCACACAGAGATGGCGAATACTCAAAACCTTACTGCTCTATCCCTGAAGGAGGTTTAACGATGTACGAGGGCAAGTCTGCGACTATAAAATGTAGCGTACCTGTTCCGGATAACATTGATATAAGCGAGATAGCAGAGATAGATGCACAGGTAGCTTACACATACGTTAAAGATGCAGGCACCAAAACTATTAAGGTGAAGACTCGTGGATAATAGAACGATCATCGCCCTCGCTGTTTTTGCTATACTGGCTTCTGGATGCACTGGTACAGGTACCAACACTAATATACCAGGCAGCAACGGTAATACGGATGGCAACCAGATAGATCCTGTCAAACTACAGAAAGGTCTTGAGATCACCCAGTTCAAATCCTCTGATTCCCGGCTTGTCCCAAACCAGAGAGCTGTGGTAGACTTGGTACTAAAAAACTATCATGTTAAGCCGATAGATATAGAACAGATCGAACTATACAATCTTGGGATGCTGGATATCAAGCAGGATAGGCAGTGTACACCGAGAGAGATAGATACAGCCAAGAAAGGTTACATCCCTGAGATGGAGTGTAAATGGGTGATCCAGGCGCCGGACAAGTCCGATATGTCAGGTTTCAGTTCAAAGAGGATACCGATCAAGCTAAGGCTCAAGTATAGTTCACAGCTGACTAACTACAAACAGGCCTTGCAGCTTGATTATCGGCCTTTGAAGGGGACTACTAAAACAGATACTGTCCGGAGAACTTACTCCAACGGCGAAGTAAGTCTTTCATTAAAGACCGAGAACCCAGTGCCGTTTGTCAGTGGTTCAACAGGTGGAGGACGAAGGATAGATTTCAAGGTGGATAACGCCGGTCCAGGGAGTATAGCCTCTGACGGATATAACTTTACTTACACGCCTACTGATGTTTTCAAGCATGACCAGGGGAACTGCCCAGATCATAGATCTCCAGTTATAGGAGAGAACATAGACTTTTCCTGCATGATAATGCCAGATGTCGAGGATTCGGTCACCAGAAACCACCTTGTGTCCGTTTCTTATAAATACGTCAAAGCTCCAACGCTTGATATAGAGGTTGTTAACCGGTAATGGAACTGGAAAATAGAAAGGCGCTTATATTCATCTCGCTTGTGATCATTGCATCAGGTTGTACAGGCGGTGGCAATACTACCAAGACAAGTTCTTCAAGCATCAGTGTTCTTAACTTCTCAGCATTTCCACAGAGTGTTTATTCTAACCAGCAGGAAAGATTGACGCTGGAGGTAAAGAACACCGGCGATAGGGATGCCAAGAATGTAGCTGCAAGACTTTTCAACGTGCCGTTCACCGGAGAGAACAAGTGGGACATCAACCAGGGCAGCACGACGGAGTACCTTGGAACTATGAAGGCTGCAGAGCCGGATAACAATCTTCCAGCAAGATCACATACTATATCATGGTCTATGGAGGCACCAGGGCTTCAGGATGGTGTCAGTATACCTTACAACTTCATGTCAAGGATATTCTACAAGTACTCGACCCTCGGCAAGTCCGAGATAACACTCATGTCTCAGGACAGGTTCAGGGAGAGCGGAAAGGTCGGAAGACCTACACTGGATAACTCGGCTGGTCCTATACAGATGCAGATCCGGACGGAGGAGCCTATAGTATTCTATCCGTCCGAGAGTGATAGGACGACCGAGATGTGTGTTATCGTAAAGAACACTGGCTCCGGTACAGCATTCCTTCACTCGGATGCCTACAAACCGGATGCTGAAAGAAAGTATGATGTTAAGAGCGACAACCTGAACAAGATAAAACTGAAAGTCTTCAACCAGGGACGGATAAGCTTTGAAGCGATCGATCAGCAGAACTCAGACCTGCCTGATAATGTCGGCGTCGTCGACCTGATCCGTGGTGGTTCAGGCATACAGTGCTTCAAGATTCATGCAAACAACTGGGAGACGACTTCAGGCCCTCAGGAGACCATCCCTATAACGATGACAGCGACCTACGGTTACTACAAGGATACATCGACATCGGTCATGGTCAAGGGAAGTTCAAGGTTCGGTGGATCAGATAGTTCCAGTTCAGGAAGCGACAGTTCCACAAGCTCGGGAGGAAGCGATAGCACCGCCGCATCATCAAGTCCGGGCGTATAGTCGCAGAACTCTTTTATTGACGGCCTGACAATTATTCCCTACATGAAAAGGACTCTGATGGCTTTATCGGTATTTCTACTGTTAGTAATATTTACTGTACCTGTAACCGCAGAATATTTAACGAGCGCAGGAGGCGGAGGAAGCGGGACAGCAACGTCCGGACCAGGTGTTTCATCTCCTTCGGTCACAGTCGAGCTTTCGGCTGGTTGGAACACTATCGCTGTACCGGTGAACTCTGTCAGCTTCCGCAACCAGTTAAAGAACCAGTGTGACTTCGGCTGGTACAATCAAGATCTTGATAACGGCAAGCCTGCCAGCCAGATAGAGGCGAGTCAAAGATACTATGTATGGCATGAAGCTGGCAACGAGTGGGACCACCCTGACACGCTTTCACCTTCAAGAGGGTATGCTGTGTACGCAACTTCAAGCTGTCAGGCCACTATCCACGGCACCATCTCTGTTCCATCGAAGATAAGTATGCAGAAAGGATGGAATCTTGTCAACATACCTGAAGGCGTTGAACTGAAGACGGTCAAGGATAAATGCGACCTGGGATGGTACAATAAGAAACTTTCTTCAGGAACCTCTGCCAGCCAGATATCACGTGACGAACATTACTATTTCTTCACACGTAAGAACGGCAGGATGATACATCTGGATCCCTCTGATACTCTTCCACAGACAAGTAGCGCATACGTTTACACCACATCTGACTGCGATATCAGCTTTGATGTATCCGGCGCAGGCAGTTCGATTTCAGGAGATTCAGGAACGACGGATGGTTCGACGGATACGGGTAACACAGGGTCGGATACCACGACTGAACAGAGATCTACCGGTTCAGAGAATTCAGATTACTCGTACGATACTACAAGAAGATGGGATCTTTCCCAGGCCGAGTTTGCAGCTCTCGCAGGAATAAGAAAAGGTTCTGCGCCAGCGTATCCTTACTCTAAACAGAGCCTTTCAAATCTCGTGAAGAAACTGAGGGAACGAGCGATCGATCTCCGTTTTTGGCAGTATGGTGCAAGTCAAGCTGCAGAGTACGCCAACCCTGAGGAAGTGAACGTTGGCGGTAAGACCTTCTTCGTCTCTTCCCAGGAAGGATGGGTTCTACAGCCTGGAACGCCGGCACCTCACTGCTATTACCAGTACGGTTATCAGCCTCCGAAGTACGGCTCATTGTCTGACACGGTGCTGAAAAATGTTCCTCATGTTGACACCAAGTATGCAGACACGAACAAAGATGAGGAATGTCCTTCATGGTTGACTACAGATCTGATGGATAAACTTCAGTCCAAGCTGGAAAAGAAGGACAGCGGTAGCAGCAGTCAAGAAACTTTCACGGATGTAAGCTGGAACGGATGGGGATTCGGAACTGAAGATTTCACGAACTCTGAAAATGATGATGATCATCTTTCAGATGTCGAATCAGGTTCGAGCCTGAAGATCGACACTGGCTACACTGGTTTCTGCGGTAAAGCATTCATCCAGAGGGAGATATCTGTGGATAGAAGAGTCAAGAAAGTCTCTGTAGATGTAGATGTTCATGATCTTGGAGCCCATAACCGTGTAGCGATGTGGGTCGGAGATAATATGGTCGATAACAGTACTTCAGAGGGTACATCCACCTTAACAGGCTATGTCGGCGACACCGATACTGTCCAGGTCGGACTTCTAGGCGATAAAGATCACAGAGATTACTGTGACGAGCACAGCAGATCCTCAAAGATATCTATCAGTTCTGCTGACATAGAGTTAACGAGTCTGGCAGGTCAGTAAAAAGAGAAGAAGAAAAATGGCTCTCTACCATTCCCGGTAGAGAACGATCGAGGTGACTATCAGTCCTACTACGATAGATACCGCAATCTTTGAGCCGTTGCTTCCACTCAGACCGTTCATAAAGTCTGAGATCTGTTTGCTGAATGCTCCTGTCAGTCCGCCCTTGTCACTCTTGATCGCTTCTTCAATGTCTTTTCCTATGACAAGTTTGACTTTCTCGGAGTCCTTTGCCTCGTGACCTACTGCAGTCGCTGTAATGTCGACGACTCCTTTTTTCTGGAATGGGATTCCTGCGTACATGTAGGCTTTCTTCATCTGTCCAGGCTTGACTTCAATTGTGTCAGGTTTGATCGAGACCCACTCTGGTCCTTCGTAGGCAAGCTGGTAGGTGTTCTTTCTGCTTCCTGTGTTCTTCAGTCTGATCTCGTAGATCGTCGATCTGTTCTCGCCTGCGCTCGCAACCTTTGGAACGACCTGCATGTCGAGATCCCAGCAGTTCTCAACTGTGAACTTCTTCGTGTTCTTGACCACAGGGTTTCCGAAGGTAGCTGCTGTTGCTGTAACTGTCATGGTGTACGTTCCTGGTTCGAATGCTGAACCGTTGACCTTCACACCGACATCCTTGCTGTCTCCTTCATCTACGACAACGCTCTTGGATCCTAGTTCGCCGTAGTTGGTCTGAAGGTTGAACTTCCCCTTTGCAGCACCTGTGTTATCTATGCCTGCGTTGACTGTTTTCACCTGGTCCTCACAGACGTTTACAGGTCCTGATGAGAAGCTGATCTCAGCGTTCATGCCGTTCTGAACGTTGTATCTTGCTGTTGCGCTTGAAGTCACTGATGACTTCGCTGTGACCTTGACCGATTTCTGGCCTAGAGTCTTTGGAACTGTCTTCAGTGTTACAGTCTTCGAGCTCTTTCCATCGATCGAAAGTTTGTTGTCCGAAAGTGCTCCGCTGCTTGTCGAAAGCACGAAGTCGTCTGCCTTTGTTCCGGTGTTCCTGACGGTTACGTCGAAAGTTGCCGGGTTGAATGCGTTAACGTCCTGTGTCTCTGGTGAGATCGAGACGTCCGATGCGTAACATGTCTCTGCATTGAACTGAATGTTCTGTATGTCCTGTGCATAGCTCGTGGTCGAAGCTGCGACTACGTTGAAGTTCTTCTGTACAGGCTTGTCTGAGTTGACTGTAAGTGTGACATTCTGTGTCTCTCCGTCTTCAAGTGTTACCTTGTCCTGTGAAAGCTTTCCGTAGTCGGTGGTCAGCTTGAATTCTTCTTTCTGGATACCGTTGTTGGTTACTGATACACGGTAGTTGGTCTTCCCGCTTACACATCCGGTCTTGGATGCTGAGTCAAGGTCAAGAGCTACTCTGTGTTCCTTGATGACGTTTACAACTCCGTCGACGGAGTAATCCTTTCCTGTCGCTCTTGATGTAGCGATAACTGAGAAAGAGTAGGTTCCTGCTTCCTTGTTGATCTCTGGGTTGTACCAGACGTTCACTGTCTCCTCTGCACCAGGCTCAAGTGTGACCCGTGTTGGTGCGATGGAGACTTCGCTCGGGTTAGACGAGCTCAGTGTGTAGACATCCTTTACAGGACCGGAGTTCTGAACGTTCACCTGGTAGGAGGTGAATGAATCGATCCTTGTACTGGATTCGTGTGGAAAAACGGTAAGATCAGCCGGACTCGCAGCCGCTCCTCCGATTAGAGATACGATAAGTAGTGTTGCGATGATTAGCTTGTTCATAGTATTCATTTCAGGTTGTCACCTAATGATAACACTTAATCCAATTTTTATATATTAGTCGGTAGTGACACTCTCGGTGGCGGTTTAAGAGAGTAAATAGAGGGGCCTCAGAAACCGAGGTATCCCATCACTGAATCGATAAAGGATTTTCGTGCTGGCTGCTTTGTACCGCCGGTTTCGAGGACTACCTTCTGCCTGAAGATGTTTGACCCATCGGAGTCGACCGTTATGGTCGGGCTGTAATCCCCTGAATCTCTTGGT
Organism: Candidatus Nanohaloarchaea archaeon; assembly: GCA_042217505.1. Classification (GTDB taxonomy): domain Archaea; phylum Nanohalarchaeota; class Nanosalinia; order Nanosalinales; family Nanosalinaceae; genus JBDGSN01. The sequence continues at coordinate 3,570 of JBDGSN010000039.1, read as the reverse complement.
GTCAGGTAGAAGAACACTGTCTTCGACTCTCCAGTGTTCAGGATGACCTGTTTCTCCGTCTGCGCTGACCATGTGGATGGAAGTCCTTCAAGCGAGACATGGTATCTCTTCACGCTGTCATGCGTGTTGTATAGCTGTACCTTGACAAGTCCATCCTCGGTCTCTACTGTAGCTACCTTGTCAGGGAAGCTTGTGACCTCGGGCTTGTTCTTCATGACCTCCACTGTTGTCTCAAGCGAGGTCTCTTTTCCATAGGTCAGGGACTTGACTGTGTACCTGTGGGTTCCTGTCTTGTCCGCACTTACGTCGAAGCAGACGTTGCCTTTTCCGTACTTCGAGTCGATTATCCTGTTGTCTTCCTGGAGGTAGACCTTGGGGGTTATCTGCGAGCTGATGTCTGCACATACCTGGAACTGCTCACCACTGAAGACTTTGTCAGGTGCATCGATCGAAGCTATGCTTGAAGTCGGAAGCAAGTTGATCTCTCTTGAAGAGCTCTGTCCTCCCGAACTTACTCTCACCATCTGCCTCCCGACTTTATCCGGCCGGACGAATACCTGGTAGTAGCCGTCTGGCTGTGTCGAAACTCTGGCCTTTCTGTCACCGTCAATCGATATCTCTACTGTCGAGCTTCCTCTTGTTCCATCGACGTAACCCTTCACCATCACAGGATTGCCGATAACTGTCTCGGTCGGCTGAACGTTCATCGTTATCGATGACGCTGCTGATGTCGAAGGCTGGTAATCTGTGGTTGTACCACAGTCCTCGATGTTGATCGTCCTCGTCGTTGTATCGGAATCGTGGTTAGTCGCTGTTACCCTGAACCGTTCTGTTCCAGATCCCTGGACGTTTGTGAATATCTGCTTGACTGTCTTGTTCTCACCGACTCTTAGAGGGAAACTGTCCCCGATGTTTGTCGATCCAAGACCGCTTCCACTCACTGTAACCACTTCGTGGGATCCGCCCTGGTTCTCAAGGGTTACAGTTGCTGTGAAGCTTCCGCCTCTACAGACCGTATCAGGATAGCTGACATTGGTTATCTGCAGTCCGCCAGTATCTGACTCTCCCGTCCTTGTAAGATGGAAGACTTTTGTTACACGGTCGTTGCTGTTGACGTAAACATTCCTGCTCTCCGTGTAGTAACCTGACTTTGAAACGGTCACGTCGTAGTCGTCCTCTCGCAGGAACATGTCAGCTCTACCGTTGTAATCGCTGTACCTTGTCTTTGAATCTCTTCCAACGGCACGGACCTTCGCATCCTCGATAGGGTTGCCGCTATCGTCCTTTACAAGCGTCACAAGATGTCCCTCGTTGTCGTTGTTGTTGCTATCGAGCCGGAAGTAGAGATCACTGTGATCACCCGAGTCCAGATGGATATGCTTCGTCTCTGAATCGTAGCCTGCCTTCGAGACCCGTACATCATAACTGTCAGGGTCAAGTGAAAAGCTGGCGTCACCACTGTGGTCCGTCTCTCGTATCCTGGTGGTGCCGTCTGAGACCCGTACAACAGCGTTCTTTAGATCGTAGCCGTTCTGGTTCTCGATATGGACATCAAGGTCTGCCTGATCGCCGCCGTTGTTGTAATCTCTCCTGTAGACCGTCAGCTCTTTCGAGTCTGTAAAGGTCTGCTGTGGACAGCTGCTGCTGTCCGTGGTGACTCGGTAATTGATTATCTCGTCCTCGTTGTGAGTTACCGAGGCAGTCACCTTCTTGCTTGAACCCGATGGAAGATTTACATGAGCGTTTTTGAACGTCTTGGCGTTTGAGTAGATCTTTACGTCCACTGACTGATCCCCTGAACCGATGTTGTTTATCACAACTGATGCGTCGCTTGACTCTCCCTGGAAGATCTCCTGAGGGTCAAGCATCAGCTCACTGGTCGATATCTTACATGCGGTGTAGCTTCTGCTGACGTAGATCTTCTTCGTAGCCGTTTCGTAATTATCGGTACCGGACTCCTTCACCCTTAATCTGGCCGTGTAGGTTCCAGGGCTGCTGTATCTGTGATCGACTCTTCTTCCTGTATCTGTCTGTCCGTCACCGAAGTACCACTTGTACTGCGAGATGTCGCCGGTACTGCCTGAACCGTCGAACCTGACGTTATCACCGACTTTCGGGCCTGAATCGGAGACTGTGAATCTTGCGTTCAGGTTCGTCGAGGTCTTCTCGCAGTTGTTATTGCTGAAAGCCTGGTTGAACCTCAGTGTTACTGTGTTGTCTCCGCTGTCGACATAGTAGTTGTCTTTTGAAGTGCTGTAGCCCTTACAGGTCGCAGTTATATCGTATCTATCGACGTTGATGTTGTTGAAGTCTGAGACACCGTTTGAGTTCGTGTACTGGGTGTGCGATTCGCTGTTGTCGATTTTTACTCTTGAACTGTCCAGTCGATCGCCTTCATCATCTCTGACGATCACTCTGAGATCTCCTTCGTTATCTGATGTTCCTGAAGGGTTGAGTTCTCTCGTCTTCGTCAGTGTATCGCCGTCTTTCAGAGTTAATTTTGCCCTGATAGTCGTTCTGGTCGTACTGTGAGGTGTGAAGTAGCCGTTTACAGCACAGCTCGTTGAATATCCACAGTAATCTGTGTCTATGGATCTCCATCCTTCACCATCGTTCATGACGTTGTAGTCAAGGTGGAAAGCACGTCCATCAAGCTGATCTTTTTCTGCGTAGGCGTTAGCGCTGATCCTGTAGCTCTTACCTACCTTCGGACTTGAAGGGAATTCTACCCATTCAATCCTTCTGTTTACCGTGTTCTCGATGGTGAATCTTACCTTCTTGGCATCTGTCACCTGCTGGTTATTACTGTTAAGACATCCCAGGTATCTCGTGTAGCTGCCAGGGCTGAAGGATCCTGTTGCCTCGAACTTTCTATCGCTTCCTGAGACTTTGTTCATCACTGGAGAGTCGAACGTTGTTATCTGGTCCTTATCGCTCACTCTGCAACTGTATCCTGAGACATCTCTATCAAGTTTTATGTAGAATCTTACGTCGCCACCGCCCTGTTTTGTAGCACTGTAATCCACTATCTGGGCAGGACTCTGCGTTGATTCTTTCTCCAGGTACATATCTGCTATACCTGACGTCTCTTCATCGATCTTGTCGCCACTGTAGAATAGCTTTGCCTTCAGATGGTAGGATTTCCCTGTATCGATCATGTTCTTTAGATCATACCAGGAAACAGTTCTTGCAAGGGTTTCTGTCGTCCCTGCGTCTACCCACTGTGTTCTTGAAGCGATCTGTGTTTCGTGACCGTTTCTTTCAGCGTACCATTTCACAGTGACCTGTGAATTGTACTGCCTGTTGTTCTCAACATCTGCCTGTAGCTGTCCGTTCTGTCCCTTTGAAAACCTGAATCGAGTGCTTTTGATGTTTTTAAGGTCGAGCTGTGTTCCTGCCGACTCCACTGTGAAGCTTTTGCTTTCGACGTTGGAGAAAGCTCCTGAAGAGTCCAGGACTCTTACATCAACTGTATGTGTTCCCTGTGACGGGCTGAAACTGAAGGATACATCTTCGCACGTGTAAGGGTTGTCGCAGCTCTTTTCCTTCGCACCGTTCCAGCTGTCGCTG
>JBDGSN010000038.1:1522-9142 GCA_042217505.1 Candidatus Nanohaloarchaea archaeon | reverse complement strand
GCAGGAGCTGATAGTCGAGACCTTGAATCGACTATAAATAAGAGGATTACAGGCTTCACAGGTAGGCTGATAACTTTTCCCGAGTCAGTTCCAATGCATGACGAGAGTAGAAAATCTGGATCTGCCTGAAAGGATAAAGCAGGACTGCATAGCGTCCGGTATCGGGGGCTGAACCCTCCACAGGAGAAGGCAGTAAAGGGAGGCCTTATGGACGGCGAGGATATGATTGTGGCGTCTCCAACTGCTTCCGGTAAGACTTTTATTGGGGAGCTGGCGATGGTCAACCAGGTAGTACAGAACGATAAAGCCGCGGTCTACATCGTACCTTTGAAGGCCTTAGCGCCCGTAATTTTTCTCGTAGGCCTTATTTCCGTTTTCTTTTTTCCGCGGGGTTTTGTGGAGGTTATCGGTTTTGCGGAAGGTTTTGTCTGCTTTCAGAATTCTGTCATCTCTGGTCGAGATATGTCTGAATTTCTTCCCTTTTGAGGTATAGGATCGCAACTACGAGCAGCATTATGATGACTATGACTGCGTACATGAGGCCTTGGTTCCCTGCTTTTTCTGTCACTGGCTGTTCATGCCTTTGGTCTGTTTCTGTTTGGTTTTGTGTTTGTTCCTGTAGTGCTACTGCGTAGTAGGAGAAGCCTGTGGTTGAGGCCTGGAAGTTGAGCTGGTTTCCTGTTGTGTTGATGTATCTGGTTTGGAGGTTTGTCCAGTTTCCTTCGTCGAATCTTTTCATGACCACGCTTCCTTTTGATGCGTTTCTTTTTTCCATCCAGGTCTGGTTGACTGTGAAGTCTATCTGGGCTGTTTTTACTTCTGTGTCGTTTAGGGAGGTGTTTATCTGGTGGTAGCTGTAGATGTTTTCTGCTGGTTTCGGTATCCTCTCCGGTTTCGTCTGGACTTTCTGGAATCCCACCGTGATGTTTCCTGTTGCCTCTGTAGCTATCTTTATGCCTTTTATTGTAGGGCCTTGTGTCTTTATTGAGAGGTTGGCTTTTTCGCTGGCTTTCTCTATCGCTATCTGCGCTGGACCTTTTCTCGCCGCCAGTTTTCTAACTATGTTTTCTGGAGGGCCTCTCCTGGTCTGATTCTGTTCCGTATCGTTCTGAGGTTCTTCTGGCGTAGTTGGTGGCAGAGTTATTCCTGATCCGGGTGATGGTGACGGAGTTGTTCCCTCTCCTGTATCTGTGCTCTCCACGTTGACAGTGATCCCGGAGGTGGTGTAGCTGTATCCTGCTGCGTCTGTTACTTTCAGTTTTACCTGGTGCTGTCCTGCCGAGTTGAAGGTGTGGGTGAATGTGCTTTCAGTTCCTTCCTGACTGCCGTCTACAAGCCATCGGTAGTTGACTTTTCCGTTTGCAGGCCTGTTCAGCTTGTTGGTCACTGTCGAGGTGAATGAGACGTTTTCTCCTGTCTGGATATCGGTTGATGATGTCGCAGTGATCGATGCGTTAGGTCTGTCATAGATAACCTGTGTGACCTCATCTACTTCGCTCGAGGTGCTGTTTGATACTGTCAGTCTGACTGTGACTGTTGAGGACGAACCTCTGTCGAACGTGAAGTTTACTGTAGGTCCTTTGCCGCTCTGTCCTGTTCCAAGCAGGTTCCATTCTCTTGATTTGATGTCTCCGGTTGAAGCGGAACTTGAGTACTGTTTCTCAACGGTGTAGTCGTTTGAAGGTTTCAGAACCACGTCCTGTGGCGGGCTCTGGTCTATCCTTGCGTTGACTGCTGTAGCAGATCCTATCATGAAAAATACTGCTGCCAGGACCAGGAACTGTTTCTTCATCTGCTCTGCACCTCGTACCAGACTCTGAACTCTGTTCCGGTCGATGACGTCATGTTAAGAGTTTCCGAGAACCCTCCTCCATCCACCGGTATCTCCGCAGTCTCATTTACATACGTTGTGTCGGGCCCTGTCGTCACTGTTACAGTATAGTTGCCGCTTGTCAGGCCTTCAAGCGAAGGTCTCGCTGATTCAGTGTTGACGGTTACTGAGTCGCTCTCCGCTGATCCGTTTCTACGTGATACAAAGATTACGGAGGCAGGAGGTGATATCTCCGTACCGTTGCCAGGTTTGCTGACGTTCAGTTTGACGCTGTACTCCTGAACCCTGTCAAGGCCTATATCAGCAGTTCTAACGTCGCCTGATGTTAGGCCTCTCATCTCCACTTCTTTGATCTTGGATCTGAAGCCGTCCTTGTTCAGGTAGACTGTTACATTCGTACCCGGAGTCAGGGAGTTGAACCTGACCGTCCCGTTTGGCCCTGTCTGCTTCTTAACGGAGGAGGTCGCTACGGTTACGTTAGGTTCGAGAGGTCCTGAAGGATTCTCCTCGTGTACCTGAACTACAAGATCCTTCGTGGTTGTCTGCACCTGTAACTGGAACTGCTTTCTTCCTCCAAGCTCGGAGGTGGAGACTGTCGTTTTCATGTTTTTAACTGATTCGTTCATTGCGGAGATCCAGACCTTGTGGCTTACGTTTCTAAGGCCTGTAAGGTTGAACTGTCCGTTTTCCAGTCTCTGGTATGCGTATGAGCGGCTTGACTCGTTCCAGACGCTTATCCAGCCCTCCACAGGTTGGCCGTTCGCCGTCACGTTTCCTTCAAGGTAGGTCACTGTAGAGGTGTCGAAGGTGAAGTCTTTCGTCGCTGTCTCATTATCTATCTTACTACCTGAGATGTTGAAAGTCTTACTTGGGAGACTCTTCGGCATGACTCTGACTTTGTGGTCGACAGGATCAAGCTGTAGGCTGTAACGACCGTTCTCTCCGGTTGTGTCTGTTGCGAAGCTGGACTTGCTGTAGTTGTACGCGTAGACATAGGCGTTTGTGAGGGCATTTCCTGAATCTGTCTCTACAACTCCGCTTATCTTTTCAGGCCTTGAAAGTGTAAAGTTGAGTGATGTGTCGCCTGATACATATCTTTGTCTGGTAATCGGCTTCAAGCCTGAGTTTACCCCTTCTATAGGCCTGACTGAGATCTCATAGTAACTGTTGTCGGGAACCTTGAAGCTGAATCCTGTTGAAGCGTTCAGAACCGTAGAGGCTCTTTCCTGTCCTGAAACTGTGACTCTTAGTGGAGGTCTGTCCCCTTCAACCGTTACGGTTCCATTCAGGTAGACTGTCGAGCTCTGTAGTGTAAAGTTCCTCGCGTTATCGGAAGCGTTGATCTGTACTGTGGTTGACACTGGGGAAAGTCTCGGTTTCTTCGGCTCGATCTTTACGCTGTAGCTTCCGTTTTCAAGGCCTCCTATGCTGTAGCTTCCGTTTCTTGTCTCTTCTTCGGTGTAGATATCCTTGCTGAAGTTGTACACTGTTATCTCTGCAGCGACTCCTTCTCCTTCACTGTTCTTTATCTTTCCCGTCAGTGTCTCGCCCCTTGAAAGTGAGATGTTAACAGTCTTCGAACCTGTGGAAGTGTTGAAGCTCTTGGATTTCTGGAAGTAAGACGATCTGTAAGGAGGATAGACCGTCATCTGGTAGTTTGTATTGGCCGCCACCTTGACCGAGTAATGACCGTTCTCTCCTGTTTCAGCGGAGTAATACCTCTCCCCTGAATCACTCTGGATGGAGATATAGACGTCTGAAACCGTGTCCGAACCTGCTTTAACTGTTCCGTTCAGCTTGACTTTCGGCTTGAAATCTGCTGACCGGCTTACAACTCCTCCAGTCGACAGGTTCACTGTACCCAAGTCCTTGAAGCTGTAATCAAGGTTCTCTTTCGAAACTCTGTAGATCCCTATATCATAGACTCCTGAAGGAAGGGTTAGATTCGTCCCGTTTCCAATTCCAATCTGCCTGTAAGACCGGTAACTCTGCCCTGACCGATAGGCAGAAACACCGTAATAATAACCCTGTTGAGTACTGACCGAAACATTCACAACTCCAGTCTTATTCGTGGCTTTCACCGTAATATTATGCATGCCATCCTCGAAGACTGAAGCATCAGGCCTTTCAGGAGTACCCAGTCGTTTCCAGCTCTCATTACCTATCTTCAGCCTGTAATCCCCTTCAGGAACCTCCAAACTGAACTTACCTGAGGAACCAGTTATAACCGTGAAGTTTGGCGGAGCAAACCGGAAAGGCTTCCTTGGCTCCCTGTTTTCCTCATATCCTTCGATACTCTTAACCACAACCTGAAGGCCTGAAACAGGGCTTCCAGAGCTGTTCAGAACCCTGCCTGAGATATTGAAACTCTCCTCAGGCCTGAAATCCTGTACAAACGATTCCTGAACACCGATAGCCGACCTGTTCAGGTAACAACCCTCCTGACAGTCCTCAAGGCCTCCTCTTACATGCCTTGAGGCCCTGACCACGGTTTTCTCATCCCCGGATATCTCTACCCACAAACCTTCCAGGGAAGTATTAACCCTGAAAACTGACGTGTTCCCTTCCCAGGAAGATATTCCTGAGTAGTTAAGCCTGTCCGTCTGACCGGGCCTGACTCTTTCAGCATTCATGTACGTGTAGAATCTGACTGAAGGATTCGTGAAGTTGTAAACTCTTCCGACCATGTCAGAAGCAGCTGAGAACAGATAAATCTCCGTAACGTTCCCGAACGTGCTGTTAACTCTGTACCTGCCTTCCGAAAGGCCTGAAGTCGAAATACTTTGGTTCTTAGACTCGTTCGCCGAGGCCTTCACAGCTCCTGAAGGACCTACAAGCGTGTAGAGGCCTTCACCATTCCTGATCTCAAGTTCATGCCCCAGGAAGGCAGCAGGTGTAGAAAGCTCCGATGAAGTGTTCATCAGGAAATCATCTACTCTCACAGCATCCGAGGCCTGTCCTACTTCTACTACAATCGATTCTGCATCTTCTGTTCCATCTGTTGAATCTTTCTGAGCTACGAGAGTCAGATTATAGACTCCTTTCCTCCCGAAAGTCTCGTTAAAGCTAAATTCTTTCGTGGAACCAGGGTGCAATCTTTCCTCCACAATCTCATCCATCTCACTATCCTGATCCCTAACTAAGAGGCTTACATTGCCAGTTTCCGAACCATTGTTCCTTACTTTAGCCGTGAATGAGACAGGTTCATCTGGTACTGGTTCCTCAGTGGCGATTACTGAGAGAATATTGAAATCAGCCTGAGAACGATCCGTAACATTGATTACCTGAGTAGCATCGTCCTGTGGTTTCCCAGTACCTCTGTTAACATAAACGGCGACCTGATATAGTGCAGAGCTATTGAAACTGTAGTCAAGCTGGAAGGTCTTATCTTCTCCCGCACCAATGTCTTTATTGTCAGTGACGTACACCTCAGTGCCGTTTACTTCAAAGGTTACAATTGGATTACTACCGCCAGTACCGTAGTTCTCGACTGTGACATTGACCTGTACTTTCTCGCGTTCTTCAGCTTTCTGCGGAACTTTAAACTCGGTGATGTTGAAACGGGCTATTGGGTTGATTGTTATGTTCCGGGAGATTGAATCTATCTTCAACCCGTCACTTACCTGAAGTGAGACGTTGTAGGTCCCAGCTTGGTCGAAAACGTGCGAAACCATCTTTCCAGTAAGCGTTCGGTTCCCGATACTCCATTGATAGGTTGAGATCTGTCCATCTGGGTCGTAGGACGCTGAACCATTGAAATTGATCTCATTCCCTGTATAGAGGTTATAATCCTGATAGGTGAAGTTGGCTGTTGGTTCCTGGTTAGGCCTCTCCGTGACATTTACCGTCAGGTACTCCTTGTCTATATTGTGCGTCTCCCAGATCGCCTGGGCGGACATGTTCTTCAGGCCAGTTGAGTCAAACGTGTGGTTTATCTGATACTTTCTTGATTCTCCTGACGGAATCTGCTTCGTTTTTCGGGCATAGTCGGATGATCCTACCTTTAGCAGAGCGGCTACACCTGTCTCGTTCACACCTTTATTTCTGATCGTTATGTTGAAGAGGACTTTTTCATTTGGATTAGGGTTTTCAGCCACCTTGAACCGGGTGATGGTGAACGGCGATCCCACTGTGACATTTTTGGCGACCTTGTCTGTCTGGTTGCCATCAGTTACTTCCAGCGTCACCGTCCATGTCCCGCTCTCCACGAAGCTCCTGTTAAACAACACACCTGTATGGTTTCCGAAAGTTGCTCCTCCTTTTGAGACGGTCCAGGTGTAGTTAAGTTGGTCGCCGTTTGGATCTGTGGATGTCGAGGCGTTGAATACTACTGTATCCGCGACTGCAAATGGTTCCTGAGGCCTGTAGCTGAACCCGGCTGTAGGCCTTTGATCAGATTTATTTAGAACTTCCACGGTAGTTTTTACACTGTGTTGAATCGAGTTATTCTTGATTGCTGTTATCATCACGGTCTGGTTTCCTGTAGTGTTGAAGATGTGGTTGAAGCTGAATGATTTGTCCCTTCCGGCTTCAATCTTTCTGGTTCTCTCGTGAACTATTTTATAAAATGATTTATCTATCTTCACTCCAAATTCGACAAGGGCAGTTCCATTACTGGTTCCGTAGTTCTTTACTGTCAGGTTGAAGAAGACGTTCTCTCCTTTTCTTACTTTCTGCGGGAACTCAAACCCTGTAATGTTGAACTTGGCCTCGAAATCCTTCAGATCCAGAATCTTACTCGTTGTGTTTCTAACTCCATAGCTATCCTCGACTGTAAGTGTCACGTTCTTTTCTCCAGTGCTTCCAAAGCTGTGGTTTACGGAAGCACCTTCCTTCTTCTTTCCTCCGAAATTCCAGATAAATTCTTGAATGCTGTTGAAAGCATTAGATCCATAGGCTGAGAAGTTGAAGACGTTATCAATGTCCAGAGTGTCAGGACTGTAATTTATCTCGGCCTCAGGCCTTGTGTAGTTATTCGGCACTATCGTTACCGAGGAACTGGCTTTATCATCTCTTGAATTAATCCCTACAGCAAGATTCCCTTCAGAGAAGTTCGTGGAATTGAACTCCCACATAAAGGCCTTGGATTCTCCCGGATTCATCTTCAGGCTCGTGGAGACAACCTTCTCTCCACCTATCCTAACTGAGATCTGTCTCGTAGCTGATGCAGTTCCTGTGTTCTCCAGGGTCGCATTTACTGTAAAGTTGGATGGCTTTCTCACTATGCTTTCAGGAGTCTTCAGATCGTCTATACTGAAATAGGCCGTATTTTCCTGAACTGTAGCTACTAAGTGGTCTTTGCCGCCGTGAATAAATTTATTTCCTATATCTGAGAGCGTGTTCATCACGAAAGTGCCAGGATAGTACCTGCTTCGAATGATATTGCCCTCTGAGCTGAATAAAACAGTCTGCCAGTTAAGATCAGTATCTGTCTGTCCTCCGAACAGGTATCTCGAACCGGAAACAGCAACATCATTAAATCCTTCCCCACCAACTTCGCTGTACTTCTCGCTCCAGGCTAAACTGAAATTATCTCTAATCTTCAGGGCAAGGCCTTGACTAAAATTAAATGAACCTGCTGCTACGTAGCCTGAAGCAGTTTTCTTCGCTTCTGTCAACCTAACCCACTCTGAGAAAGTTTTCAGAACGCTGTAACTCTGGACACCTGAGGAATTTACGTGAACTATATTTAACTTCCATCCTGATGTAGTGGAGTTCGTCGCCAGAACTTTCATTCCGTCACCGCTCGTAGCTTCGTCAAGTATGACTGCATCCTCCATCTCTCTGGA
>JBDGSN010000038.1:0-1422 GCA_042217505.1 Candidatus Nanohaloarchaea archaeon | reverse complement strand
GACAGTCAAGTTAACAGTTTTCAGGCCTGGCTCCGTGAACTTGTACCTGACATATTTCCTCGTACCGTTTGGGTCGTAGCTCTTAGTTTCACCATTCGGGAAGGTCCATGTGCAGTTAGCCAGTCCTCCGTTGTAATCCCAGGATAACTCTCTCCTGGAATAATAGTTCCCATCAAAGTTCGTATTATCACATTCGTAGTAGGAGTTCTTCCCAGCAGTATAGATCTGGGGATTGCCTGGGAGGTATTCCGCGAAATGCATGAAATCCGCATGAGGTCTACCCGTAGATGCCATTATCCCTAGACGGTTGCCATATATCTCGGTGTTCTTCAACACCACTTTGTTAGAGGACTTATTGACACTGAACTTCGAGGAATCCACAGGAAGTGTCAACGTCTTCTCCTCAGGCGTATCGGTCTTACCAAGTACTATGGAATCCTCAACATCATTAATATCAGGTAACTGCGAGTCACTGTAGGAAAGGTTCAGAGTGTACGAGCCTGAAAAGGACTCAAGGTAAACTGACTTCACAACCCCCAAACCATCCGGAGCGGAGGCCTCGACCCCTCCTATACTGAGGGAAGAGCTTGTTGAGAAGTTCACGACCTTTCCTTCCCCTACCTGGACATTATAGGCCTTCAATTTATTTCTCAGTTTATCAAAAGACAGTTCACTGTATCCTTCAACCCCTCCTGTATTGCCGGTAGCTGTTATATTGGAGAACTTCTCAAATCCTACATCATAGAAGTATGCTCCATTTTTCCCGTTTCCGATAAATTTGCTGTCCTCGACTTTAACTGAACTGGCAGATGAAACTTCTATTCCAAAATTCGAGGCGTTTTTAATTTTCACAGAATCGATTGATAGACCTTCTATCTTTTCAGCCCAAATACCCTGCTGTCCTGACTTAATTTCTATATTCTTTACAGAAATATTTTGCAAGGAAGTATCGTTGAAAATTTGAATACCTGTTGCGGAAGTCCCTTCCATATTTAGGACATTACCCTGGCCCTTCAGAGTCACGTTACTGGTTCTAATCTTAAAGCAGTTATCTCCACTTCCTACATCTATATCGCCCAGCAGTTTATAAGTTCCAGGACTGTCAATCACCTGACAGCCGGAGATTTGTTTAGCTGAAGAAACACCAGATATCAGAGTTAGAGCAAATATAACAAGTATAAAGGCCTTTAGATGATTCCTAGCAAGCATATCTTCCCACTCTGACATTAAATTTTTTAAGTTTCATTAAGGTAACCTACCTCCCTTCCAAAGAATGCAGGTGATAGGGAGAAACATAAGGTTTCAGAGAGAAATTTTTCCTTAGTGAAAGTCGAAGACCTGGACCTGCCTGAGAGGATTAAGGAGGACTACGAGGCCTCGGGCATCACCGAGTTGAATCCTCCGCAGGAGATGGCAGTTGAT
>JBDGSN010000037.1:0-14582 GCA_042217505.1 Candidatus Nanohaloarchaea archaeon | reverse complement strand
AGTGCTTGCTTGGCATCGGCTTTTGATAGCCCTGATTCCGAGGCGAGTGCTTCAATGAGTTCAGACTTGTTTTTCAGCTCTATTGCCGGCAGAGTCCAGTCCTTTGGGAATGCACCGGTCATCCTGTAAGAGTCCCTGTTGTTCAGAACTTCCTTCCGGATGCTGAGAACTATGTCAGTGAGGCCGTCGCCGTCAAGGTCGCCTACATAGGAAGAACTGATCTTTTTCGAGAGCTCTGCTCCCGCCTTGAACTTCGGTCTTTCCGATAAAACCGCGGATGTTAGCTGGCCTCTATTCGTCGAGGTTACCTTCATCTCCGCTGTAGAAAGCCCATCTCCGTCGTCGGGGTCGAGGAAGTCCATGGTGTAGAGTGCTGTTCTGCCTGGTTTTAGTCAGGCATCAGTGTCGTCGCAGTCCCCACCAGCCCTCTTGTAGAGTGTGTTGCTTGCCTGGTTACCTCTTTCCTCGTATACCGGGTTGGCCAGTACTGTACCCGGGAGCACCAGGATGAAGACCATTATTGTTGCAGTTTTTCTCATGGCGGTCTCTACAGTAGCCAGCGTATCTATAAATCGATATCTATCGACTTGTACGGATAAACTTGGCCAGGCAGCCGTTAGCTTTACTTATTTCCGGGTAAATCTTGGGTTTATGACAAACGACAACTTTACCGAAGCCACGTTACTCTACATCATCCAGGACGGGAGGATTTTGATGATCCGGCAGAAGCGGGGTATCGGCGAGGATAAGATAAATGCTCCTGGCGGGAAGGTCGAGGAGCATGATGATAGTTTCAAGGATGCAACTGTACGTGAGTTAAGAGAAGAGATCAAGGTGGATGTCGATCCGGATAAATACTGAACCACAATCGAAAACTATCTAAAGTTTTGTTATCTTTAGGTGACAGGTGATGGAGTCTGACTACTCTGAAATCTACAGACTCGAGCCGGAAGAATTCGACTGGCTGGATCTCGCCAGCGAGTTCTTCAAGCATGACGGCAGTTTTTCCTACGGTATCGAGAGAAACGGTGACGTCATAAGGCATGGTAAAAGATACGACGAGATAGAAAGGGAGTACGACCAGTTAAACAGTATACACGAACTCGTACCCGAGCACACTGTTGAACCACTTATGTCAATCTACAGGAGAGTGGATGGGAAAAGAAAGATGGCTGGTTTCTACATGGAGAAAGAGGATGGCGCCCTGATGAAAGACTACCTCAGAGACAGCAAGGACGTTCATGAAAATCTAGCGATCGTTAAAGATATCGAGAGAACTGTAAGGAAGATGCATGAGAACGGAGTAGTCCACGGAGACCTGGCGAACAACATTTTCTATGATGGAGAGTCGTGGAAGATGTTTGACCCAGTAGGAGAGCCTTACAGCGAGGACGGCTATGACAAGATGAGGAGATGCGACCTGGAGGATATAGAAGTTCTCGAGGCCAAGGCCAAGGCTCCTTTCGGAGATCTCATGGAAGAAGCCTCCGACGTGTTCTAGCTTTCACTGGTAGATCATTCTATCACTGATCTGGAGTCTCTGCTGGCGATCCCCTGTTCATCGAGGTATGCTTCGACCTGTCTCATCGTCCTGCCGTCCTTGTCCTCGACTATAAGTACATCTTCGCCCCCGTAATCTCCGCCTAGATCGATGACCTCTTCATCCCCTTTCCTCCAGCGAGGATACCTTACTATATCGAGCTCCGCTCCAAGCTCTTCTGCTGCGATCATGCCCGTTCCATGCCTCCTGAGGCCACTGCAACAACCCGGTCAGGTTCTATATCGTAGCTCTTCATACGTCCATGGAAATCTTTCAGCATGTCATTGTTCCGGTCCAGAAGGAACTGTTTCGTCGTCTTATCTGTTTCAGGCAGAAGCAGTTCAGTATCGTTTTCCCTGTCAAAAAATAGTTCTCGACATGCTCCCTGGCAGACTCCTGGACTGAAAGGTACTCGTCCCTGGAGATATCTCCGTCTGCGTAGGCGTCCACTGCAAGCTGGAGAGCGTACATCTGCGCCTCTTTCTCGTGAGCTTCTCTTCCCCATTCATAGTGCTCGCTTATGTCATCTGTGTCTGCTCCTACAAACGTTGTGGGGTGTCTGTAGAAATCGTATCGTTCCTTCAGCGAGCCCACTAGATCGTCGAGCATATAGTTGTTATTGTTTAGTAACAATATAATTCTTTGGGTCTTTCAGGCACGTTTTTCAACAAGCAGCAACCAAACAACCTATGGCATACGAATACACGTGCAAACTTTGTGGCGACACCTTCACAGGAGAATCAGAGGACGGACTTGTTATCGCTGTCCAGAACCACTACATGAACCAGCACGGACTGGAGCATGAAAGCGATACAGAGGAGCAGAGTATCGAGACCGATGCCAAAGCCATCAAGAAAGCTATGGAAAAGGTCTAGCCTCACCAAGAGGCATACTCCTCCAGTTCATCACCAGAGTTATTGAGTTAGGGTCATGCACCGGGCTTGGATGTCTCTATCACGTACAGAGGCTACAAAAGAGGTAGACCGTTACTCGGTTAAATATTGGTGTTAAACCACATGTGCTTGGAAGCTACGATATCATCGAAGAACTTGAGACTGTGAATCATGTAGATGTCGTGGACAGGAACACTCCTGAAGAACACATATACGTCCAGCTTTCAGCACCAAGTGAGGGTCTTAACGACCCGGCGACTCTTGATATCTACATCAACGAACACGGCATGGCGTTCCACACAAGGACCGATGTCGACTACAGTGCTCTGTTCAACATTCTTGACGAAGAGTATCCGATAAGGGAGGATAACTACGTCTGGGCAACCGATGAGTTCGGTGCAACTGAAAGAAGCAGGTACTACGGGCTCGGTGACGATCTACGACAGTTCCAGTTGAAGAGGTTCGATTCACCGGAGTTCGATATACAATGGATAGACATGAGCGATACCAGGGATCATCTGTCTTTCACCGTTAAACTGGAATGCTACGACCAGATGGGTCTTTGGCTTGACCATGAATCCGCCGAGCCTATCGGGGATTTCATACCGACGGTTATCAGAAGCGATACTCCTTCCTCCATACGTTCAGCCATGATGAGGGATATAATCAGTCTCGTAGGACAGGATACATCGGAAAGCTTTCCCATGGCGTACTACCTGGACGACGATGAGTTCGAGAGCTTAGTAGAAAATACTGCAAAATTCTTTGATCCTCACAGGTAGCCTAGTCCGTATCCAGCTCAAGTATCGACCTGTTCTTTATCGACCAGTTAACGCGATCACCTGGTTCAAGCTCCATCGCTGCTGCAAGAGTCTTCGGCAACTGGACGTTGAGAAAACCTTTCTCAGCCGAATCTTTGACCTCTGAATCTCCTCTGTTCGCAGAACCTGGTTTCCTCAGGCTGTACATGTTCAGCCTGTCGGATCGCATCTTCTCAGTTATACCTTCATTCGAGTCAGCGAACCATATCTCAGAGTTCACATCCTGGAAATCCATGAACCATTTAAGCTGTGAATGCCTGAGTCCATCGCCTTCACCTTTTACCTCGATGAAAACGTAATCACCGTTATCGTCGAAAGCAAGGAAATCAGGTACCCCTGGACGGAAAACGTTTCCCAGGTTCTTTACTCCCTTCTCCTGGACTCTTTTGTTGACAAGTTCACATGCCCCTGGAAATCTTTCCTCGAACTCCTCTATAGCTCTCGGTGTCGTCCTCAGTATGTTATCCCAGTTTGACTCGATCTTATCCCGTGCGATCTTCTCAGTATCAGTTATCCTGCTATCCTTCACCATCAGCTGCGTCCCTCAAGAGCTTCATCCACCGAGCTGCCTAGTTTTTCCAGGATCTCACTGTCTTCTTCACTTAAGCGAGGGCTGTCGATGACAGGGTCGCTGTACTCCTCCCCCGTGATATACTCAAAAGCATCCTCAAGCGGCTGGGGATCGAAGCCATCGGTGTAGAAAGTGAAGGGTGCAGAACTGTTCCATGTCGGCAGTATCTCCGCTCGTCCGAACATGTTAAGCACTGTTTTCAGACCGGATCCATCTGTTTCAGCGGCCTCCATTATCTCGTCAGCATCCGCATACCTTGAAGCATTCTCAAAACCAGTTTCTATAGCATGAACCGCTCTTCTTGCGTTTTCCACCTGTGAAACCCTGTAGCTCTCATCTGTCCTTCTGTCGAAGAAATCGTTGAAGCTTGAAGGGTAAAGTCGTTCTATACCGTCCATGGCGTATTCGATATCTTTATCGACCATCTACCTGATTAACATATGAACCGCAAACGATTTGAGCTTGATCCTCTGCAGCCGCATGATAATCGGATAGGGTAGCAAAGGTGGTGGAGAAAGGCATATATAGAAGGAAACATTAAGAGTGTTAAGTGTCCACGCAACAGCCAGAAGACGATTTTCAGGCGCTTGAACCTCCACACGAGGAGGAGTTAAATTTCCTAACCCTTTTCTACGAGCATCTTTCCGGCAACCCTAGTGATTTTGAGGATGAGGAAGATTATCTGGAAGCGATCAGAAGGGTTCTAGATACCGGGAAGGAGAGATATATGGATGAGTTCTACAGGACTGTTGAGATACAGAAACTTCAGGGAACACATGAAGAGTTCTACGTCGACGATGAGGAGAGCTACAGGCCAGGTTTCCAGAAGAAACGGGAGAAGACCGTGGTATCTGAGAGAGGGAAACCCGAGGCATGGATACGTTTCTGGAGAGACGAGTACGAGGAAAAGTAACTAAGTATCTCCATGGATAATAAGGCTTATGGGTCTCGAGGCCAGAAATATTACTGGTTCAGAACAAGTTGATAGCGGTCTGATCGATGAAGTAGAGAACTGTGACCACATGATACTGAGCGACGAGTTTGCATTACTGAAAGTCGCTATATGCGGGAAGAACGGCTGTGATATCGAGGTTTTCTTCGATTCAGAGGAAGGATTTGACGAGTTCATCAGGATGCTAAACCATTACGGGTTCAACTGCTATATCGAGCAAGAACTGGATCACACAAACCTTGGATCTCTTATGGCGTTCATGGAGGAAGATGATCCCGAGAGCGAGGAAATGCTTTCAAGAGATATCGTAGCAAGAGTATACATCTCAAGGAAGGATTACAGCCCATGGTTCTTCCGCCTGAACAGTTTGATCTTCCATATAGACAGTTCCATCTACCACCGGAGACTCGGAAAGTTCTACGGCTACCCAGAGCAGGATATCGAAGCTTTTGCCTGGATACAGAAACCGTTGTGGAAGAAAAGACTCTGGATGTCTCTGGGATTAACAAGGGAAAAACCTCTCCTTGACACAGAGATGCTTGAGAAGTACGGGGAAGATCTGGATGAACAGGATAGAAAGGTATTCAGGATCTTTACAGACCACAAGCTGGCTGATTCAAAGGAAAGGTTTGAGAGACAGGTCGAAAAGAGCAAGAGATGGGCCGGGTTGATGAGAGAAAATGATGTCGATCTCGACAGCTATATCGATGACCTTGTCTGGGATTAATCGACCCCGAACTCTTCAAGGCTTTCACTGAACTGGATATCAGATGGATTCTGCACGCTTTCTTTCTCATAGTTAAGCTTGTTCCTTATAGATACCTTCCTGGAACGAGGATTACTTCTCTGATCAACGGGTTGTATATCCGGTCCAGGCACTAGCTCTCCAAGAACTGTTAGCTCCGATCTCTCAGCGGGACTGACACTGGGATCCCTGTACCTTTTCCTCTCCTCTCTCAAGCGCATGGATTATCTCGTGGATGTTCTCTTCGTCTATACCCATTAAGCAGGAAATATCCTCGCCAGAATTTAAACCTGGCGCACACCATCAAATCCAAGAATCAAAAGTGGAATGGGGACACAGGGATTTGAACCCTGATCCACGGATATCTCCATGATGCCAATCAAAGGGCGCATATCCGCTAGCAAATCATCGCATCAAGGACCCGTTTCCCTGACGCTCATAACTCCAGAACTATTCTGGAGTCCGTTATGATACCTGGTTACACCATGTCCCCAAAGGCTTCTGTATAAGCTCCGAATGTAAACTTTAAAATCCCTTCTTAGAGCAGGGAAAGCGCAGCTGCAATCCATGATCCAGCAAGCACAGCGCCGAGCAGTGTTACCAGGCCAACGATATGCATAAACTTCTTCCAGTCCTCATCAAGGACATCTGAAAGTCCGCCGGAAACAAATGCGATAGCTGCCATCGTCGCAACTCCTAGGAGGACACCTGATATCTTAGGTGAGACAATCATCGTCACTCCTGAAAGAAACGTGAAACCATAGAAAAGCGGCTTTGATGTTTTCTGGAGGTCTGCAGGGTCTAGATTAAGTTCGTTATCAGCCATGTGATCACACAGGTATAAAGTAGTTCACGCCTGTAAATAAACCTAAGTTCTCAGCCAGCATGATACGGGAAAAAGACGGTGTGCACATACAGGGAAAACACAAAGTGGTCGCAGATAGCAGGAACGCTCTCGGCGATATAAACGTCGTTTCTCACGCTCACTCGGATCATGTACTGAAGAAAGATGCTGAGAACGTGGTGTGTTCAGATCTTACAGCCGAGATCGCCTCTAAACGTTTCGATATAGATATCATGCATTCAGACACCCATGAGTCAGTCGAGCTCATCCCATCCGGGCACATACTGGGTTCATCAGCAGCGTTGATAGACAACTCAGTTCTCTACACCGGTGATGTATCCATGAGGGATAGCGCCTATCTTGAAGGCTTCAAACCCGTTAAGGCGGAAGAGCTGATAGTTGAGACGACATATGGTATACCTGCGTACAGGTTTCCAGATCAGAAGGAGATCGAGAAAAGCATAATGGACTGGGTAAACGACAACCAGGGACCCCTGTTTCTCTACGGTTACTCGCTGGGAAAAGCGCAGAAGATACAGCACCTGGTCCAGAAAGCTACAGACAGACCTATAGTGGCTCATGGATCAGTAAAGAAGATGAACGATGTCATCGAGTCGTCTACAGACCTGGAGTTCAGGGCGAAAGCCTACTCTGAAAACAGGGATGTCCTTGAAAAAGACGGGATATTCATCGGTCCTCCGGGTAGCTTCAAAGCAGACTACATGCAGAAACTGGTTGAAAGGACAGGAGGAAGGACAGCAGGTTTTTCCGGCTGGGCGGTGCACAGCTCTATGGGCTGGGGAAAGTACGATAGATCGTTCCCTCTTTCAGATCACTGCGACTTTGACGATCTTGTCGAACTAGTGAAACAGGTCGACCCGGAAAAGGTCTACACCAACCATGGCTTCGACGAGGCGTTCGCATCCCATCTTTCCAGAGAACTTGGATACAATGCGAGAGCCCTGAAGAACAACCAGGCATCTCTAACCGATTTCTGAAAAAGACCTACTCTTTGAAGTAGAGACCGTCAAGGGCTGCCTCGACGAACTTGTCCTCGATAGAGCTGAAAAGCGGGAGAGTATCCTCTATAGTCCTTCTACCGGTCGAAGTCAGCTGCTGTCCGAACTGTCTTCTGCATGCATTTATGACATCTGTCTCTCCCTGTAAAGCCCGGTTAAGCTCTTTATTCTCCTCTTTCCCGTGACTGTCGAAGTCTGTAAGTATGACGACTTTCTGGCTTCCCCTTGAGACATCTTCTACAAGATCCTCCAGGGATCTTTCTGCGGAAAGAAATATCCTTCCCTCGAATCCAAGCATCCTTAACGCCTTCCTGTCCATGGCGCCCTCCACTATAGCAGAGTCGACGTCACGGTCGATATCCGAAACTATGCTCTCCAGGCGTTTTCTCTCCCTGAATTTAGCGTCCTCCATAATCTTGTTATCCGGCTGAAACTATATAATTTCTATGAGGTCCAACGACGAGCTAGTGGACTACCTATCATCGAAGGGGTACATACACTCGGATAGAGTGAAGAAAGCTTTCAATGCTTTCGATAGAGCAGATTTTGTAGCTGAAAGGTACAGCGATTCAGCTTATTCAGATCGGCCCTTGCCGATAGGTGAGGACGCAACGATATCAGCGCCGCATATGATTGCTATAAACACCGAGCTCCTCGGTGCAGGGGAGGACGACAGAGTTCTTGAGATAGGTTCCGGATCCGGTTACCAGGTGGCGATACTTTCAGAACTTGCACGTGAAGTAGTCGGCGTCGAGATAGAGCCCGATCTTGTCAAAAAATCAAGGAAACGACTGGAGGATAGGAAAAATACCAGGATAATCCAGGGTTCAGGGCTAAAACCGGTCAAGGGTAAGTTTGACAGGATTCTTTACTCCTGCAGTATCGACTCGATAGAGGATGCAAAAGAGTATCTCAGAGAGGACGGTGTGATAGTAGCTCCGATCAACAGGGATGGCTCACAGACACTTACAAGGTGGCATAACGGTGAGAGAACAGAGCATGGACCGGTAAGGTTCGTCGGTTTCAAGGAAAAACCTTCGGATTAGACTGCGTTCTTAACCTTTTTACCAAGGACAGGGTTGACTGAAGACTGGTATATGCTCTTCACCGAGTCTCTGAACGCATCAAAGTTCTCCCTTGAATCACCGTAGTCGATCTCCAGGTCTTCTGTGACCTCTATCTTCTGCTGGAAACGTCCTTCAGAAACATTACCGAACTCTTTCCTTGAGTTCATCATGACCTCCTTCATCCTTGAAGATGCTTTCTTCGGCATATCCACTTCTATCCTGTGAGTAGTATCGTTCGAGGTCTGTACTCTTAACCTGAAACCAAGACCGTGTTTATCAGTTACCTCTATGTAATCAGAGCTGTAACTCTTTTCCGTCCTGACCTTCGGCGTGTAAAGGTCAGCGATAACTTCTGAGGAGAGGGCTCCGAGTGTGTTCTGTACCTCTTCTTCGACTTCCTCTGGCTGCAAAATGAATTCTGAGTCCACGGGGTCGAACGTGTTTATCGCCGCATAGAAGACCTGTTTGTCAAGTCCCTCCAGCCTTTTCTTCACCTCCTGGACTTTTTCATCGACCTCTTTCACCGCCTCCCATGAATAGGGTATATCGAACAGTATTGCTTTCTCCCTGGATTCATGTATAAGAACAGCGTCGACCGGTATGCTGTAATCGAAATCCTCTACAGGCGGTTTCTTCAGCTTAAGTCCTGCGTAGTCGGTCTCGATCTTCCCAAGTACTTCAAGCGCTCTATCTATCCTGTCCTCGTAAGGTTTCAGTGACCTGAATAGAAGTCTTGCCTGGCTCTGGCTCAACTGTTTTCGCTCCACCATCTTTGAGACATCTCTGACAACTCTATCCATATCGCTGTACAGAAGCTCTTTCTGGAGGAACTGGTGCAACGCATTGAACTTGACGGTCTCGTGTTCTTCAAGCCTGTTAGATGCCGATGAGGTGATGAAGACCCCTCTGAAATCGTAGTCTGAGAGCTCTGAAATCTCCAGGCCGACATCTATCGGGTTGGACTGAAGCATCTCCAGATATTTCTCCATCCTTTCAGTATCTTCTTCATCTATCTCGGGCTTGTTCTTGGCATCGAGAACCCAGATCTCCTTCTTGTCCTCTCTTGTAATCCTGGCGAAGCAGTCCGGTCTTGAATCGTCGCTGAGGCTTCCGACTCTTTCAAAGAAATCGAAGAATCCCTCGTACTGTCTTAAAACATCTAATACATCTCGCTGGAAGACGTGCCAGTCCCCGCTCATCACTCGACTACCTCGTAATCATCTATCTTCCCGTCGCCGTTCATATCAAGCCCTCTGACCACAGCGTAGAAATCGCCCTCGCTGTAATCACCTGTTAAATCTTCCAGGTTTTTGAAGGCTCTTACTGCGGCTTCGGTACCCTTGTTCCTGACACCTGCGACAACGAAGATCGACTTCCCTTCTTTCCCCGAGTGCTCTGCCTTTACTATGACACCTATAGAGTCTTCGCTGTAACTTCCTTCAGGCGTCCTGATCTCTCTGTATGGGAACTCCTCTCCCTCGAAACGGACGGGAAGATCATCGTTGAACTTTTTTGTCACTGTGTTGGTCAGGACTCCTCCAAGAAGCAACATGTTCTCGTCGAAACGTGAATCCCTGGTCACCTCAGTATCAAGTGAAGTGGCTATATCATCGCTGAAAGCATAATTTCCCAGCTTCAGACCGATCTCTGTCGCAAGATGGCCGTCCCGTGCTCTCACCTGGTCAGGTCCGTGCTGGTCCGGAGAACCGACCACTATCAGACCATTTAACTCTCCGTTCTCTACCAGTGGTGAGAGAAAATCCGTGGTCGCTGAGCTCTGGCCCAGTGCTGGAAGTTTTTCACCCTCTACTTCAAGGTCGACGACGAAACCACCGGCGACCGGTCTGTAAAATGTTGCAAGACCTCCCGATCTTTTCTCCTCTCTCACCTTTTCCAAGAGACCTACTTCCTTCAGTTTTTCGAAGTGGTAATACGCCTGCTGCTTGCTTATATCCAGTTCCGATGCTATCTGGGAGGGGTAACCCGGTTTTTTCGATAGAAGTTTCATTATCTTCATCCGGGTCGGGTCATCTATAGCCTTCAGTTTCTCCGTGCCCAGGCTCTTTGCATCGACTTTCTCGGGTTTTTTACCGTCTCGAACGAAGTAGACCATTACAATATATATTGTACCGGTGTTATAAGTTTTTTACCAATCACAGGGCTTTTGTCCGCAAAACCAGGACAACCTTTATTAACCTCTTCTAATCCGTTTAGAAAGCCGCTTTACTGCCTTTTTTATAATTCAATGCAGTCATTATTAGGTGTAGCGATGTGCGGGATCGTAGGTTACAGAGGAGAGGATGATGCCTCAAGGATACTTTTCGACGGGCTGAAGAAACTGGAGTACCGGGGATACGACTCTGCCGGAATAGTGACTATAGGAAACCCTTCGCTGAAGATGGCTAAAGGAAAAGGAACGATCGATGAGGTTCTGGAAGAAGATCTGGACGGCAAAGCTGGAATAGGACACACCAGGTGGGCGACCCACGGAAAGGTCAACGATACTAATGCTCATCCGCACATGGACTGCGAGGAAAGCATAGCAGTTGTCCATAACGGGATCATCAACAACTACGAGGAACTGAAACAGGAGCTGGAAGGACATGAGTTCCGCTCGGAAACAGATACTGAGGTCATACCTCACCTTATCGAGGAAGAACTGGAGAAAACAGATGATATAGAGGATGTAGCAAAGAATGTAGTAAGGAAGCTTGAGGGCTCCTATGCTGTCGTTGCTGCTTTCGATACAGGCGAGATGATCGCTTTTAAGGATGGTTCACCTCTTGTCCTCGGTGAGAAAGATGGCGAGATGTTCCTTGCCTCAGACGTAACTCCTTTCCTAGAGCACACCGATAAAGCAGTCTTCCTGGAGGACGGCGACCTGGTTGTACTCGACGATGAAGCAAGGATATTCAATAGAGGAGAACCTGTCGAGAGAGAACCTGAAACGATAGAGTGGAACACTGAACAGGCCTCCAAGCAGGGCTACGATCACTTCATGGAGAAGGAGATAAAGGAGCAGCCGACCACTGTAAAAAGAGCTGCTTTCCAGGATAGAGGGGATATGGAGAACGCTGTCAGTATGCTTGAAGAAGCTGAAAAAATATACCTGACCGGCTGCGGTACAGCAGGGATCGCTGCATCGCTTGGAGCGAAATACCTTAGGGAGGCCGGTTACAGTGCGGAGGCAGAGCTTTCTCACGAGCTTGAGTACCGGACCAATGAGATAGGTGAAGACGATCTCGTGATCGCTGTGAGCCAGAGCGGTGAGACCGCAGATCTTCTATCGATGCTGGAGGACGTAGATTCATCCATACTTGCGGTTGTAAACGTTGTAGGTTCCAAACTTGACAGGATCTCTGAACAGTCGCTCTACGTCAACGCTGGACCTGAGATCGGTGTGGCCTCGACAAAGGCATTCACCGGCCAGGTAGCTGTTCTCAGACTGCTTGGTTACTCCGCCCAGGACAGACTGGATGAGGGAAGGAAATCTCTCGTGGACACCGCCGACCGCATATCAAGATCTTTGAAAGATAACATGGATACACTGGAATATATCAGCAGTTATCTGGCAGAACAGGGCCACGTATACTTCATAGGACGGGGTAGAGGTCACGAGATAGCGGAGGAAGCATCGTTGAAGCTGAAAGAGCTTTCCTACATACACTCCGAGGCCTTCCCCGGCGGCGAGTTCAAACACGGAACACTGGCACTTGTAGAAGAGGGAACGCCGGTCGTCGGTATTTTGAAAGATGAGGGGTACGAGGACATGCTTTCAAATATAGCTGAGGCCAAGAGCCGTGGAGCTGATATAATCGGTATCGGAAGTGAGAAGATCGATGGCTTCAAGCATTTCATAGAGATACCAGAGGACGAGAACTCGGATATCCTAGAGGTTGTACCGTTCCAGATGATAGCGTACATGACCTCTGTAAAGAAGGGCAACAACCCTGACAAGCCACGGAACCTTGCAAAAAGCGTTACCGTGAAGTAGACCTTTTTCTTTATATTTCAGGGAAACCAGTTGTCTTTCTATGAAAAAACTGGCAGCTATAGCTGCATTCCTGATGCTTGTATCTACTGCCTCAGCTCTTGATATTTCAAGGGGACAGTTGACACAGGCAAAGCAGACCTACAACAAAAGGACGGACTCTATCCCTTCTGTCGCAAGAGGACTTATCAGCGACCAGCGGATAACAGTCCACCTGGAAAGCGGTGACAACTACAGCGCTGTGCTTGACGGGCTGAAGATGCAGAAGATTGAGAAAGGAGATCTGAATGATCCGACTCTTGAGGTATGGACAAGTGTTCCAGCTGTCAAGAAGATAGCCAGCTCAGATAACCCGAGAGATGCGTTGAAGAACGCTTTGAACCAGGGAAATGTCGACTACGAGGCACACGGCTGGATGAACAAGATCAAGTTCTGGTTCGCCGAACAGCTTATCTAAGAAATATAGAAGTAAAAAAGGAGGATCTAATCCTCCATTATAACTGGTTCAGAACCCGTGCTATCCTCGACATCCTCCCTGAACTTTTCTACATCGGCCGAGGTCTGGTCGACGAAACCGTAGTGGATCGGCACAACCTTCGCTGGGTTGACCATGTTGATGGCCTCGATCGCTTCTTCCTGATCCATGGTGTAGTGGCCTCCAACAGGCATGAAAGCTACATCGATCTTTTCTCCTGAAAGATCTTCCATCTCAGGGATAGGATCTGTGTCAGAGGCATGGTAGAACTTTAGACCATCCAGTTCGAAGATAACTCCAGTGCAGAACCCTTTCGGATGGAAAGGTGTATCCGGTTCCCGGAACTTGTCAACATTGTAGGCGTATACACCTCGGATCCTGAGACCTTTCGCCTTCACACTTCTGCCGGGCTTGATGACCTTTGATTCAAGGTCTTCCGGCACCTCATCTTCAGAATCTTCTGTACAGACGACTACCGTCCCCTTCTTCTTCAGCTCCTGTATCATCTTTTTGTCAAAATGGTCGAAGTGGTCGTGAGTCGATATTATGACGTCAGCTTTCTCCAGTTCTCCGGACATGACCTCGCTCCACGGATCAACGTAGACGACGAGTCCATCTGAATCCTTGAATTTTAACGATGCATGGTCGAACCAGTCGACCTCCACTGTACCAAAAGTAGTTGAACCTCTCATATCAGACACCTGTCAAGACCATCGACTTGAAAAGGTAAGAAGATAACGGATCTTTCGGATAGACAGCTTTCAGTCCCACACAGCTTCTGAGTTATTCCTCCATTATCTCACAGCCGATATTCCGATCCTCAAGCTCTGCCTTGAATGCTCTTGTGTCGACAAATATATCGCTGAAGAACGGCCCGCCGTAATGGTATGGTATAGCAAAATCAGGTTTGATGCGGACAGCCATCTTCACAGCCTCCTCAATATCCATAGTGTACTCGCCATCTACAGGCAGGAAGGCCACATCCACGCGCCCTTCCAGGTCCCAGGCCTCCTCTATAATACCGGTATCCCCGGCCGCATAGAAGCTGGTCCCTCTCATAACGAACCTGTACCCGACACCTGTACCCTTTTCATGCTCATCGTTATGCATTGGTACAGCCTCGACCTCTATATTGAATATATCGATGGTTTCACCGTCCTTGATATACTCGATATCCTCACACGGTATATCCTCATCCTTCATCGACTCAGGTATAACAAGACAGGTATCCGAGCCGCAGACCTCTGCTATCTCTTCGATATCGTAATGTCCGACGTCTTCATGCGTGATAAGGACAAGATCAGCATCAAAATCAGGAGAAACCTTCGAGTAAGGATCAACTGCGACAGTAAATCCTTCATCTACTATCCTTATGGACGCATGTCCATCCCAGTAAATCTCAAACCCCTCGTATTCCAGCATTAATTCCTCCCTTAACAAAACCCTCTAATAACAGATTTTAAACCGTTTTCCCCGTTTTACAGCGTCTCATGGATATACTACTGATCTCAAAATCTGGACAGGGATTCACTTAAAAACATTTACTGTGTCAAACAAAGCATAGCCTATACACAGCTACTTGCGGGGGTAACCAAGTGGTCAAAGGTGCAGGATTTAGGCTCCTGTCCGTTAGCGGTTCGCAGGTTCAAATCCTGTCCCCCGCA
>JBDGSN010000036.1:0-3336 GCA_042217505.1 Candidatus Nanohaloarchaea archaeon | reverse complement strand
CAATACGCCTTCGACCAATCCAGCAACCACGCCGTAGTCTACCACACACCAGAATAGCTTCCAAACAGAGAAGATGACAGCCACAGAGATACTACTGCGAGGCCTATACAGGAGAGATTAGGAATGGAATAGAAGGCCTTCAGGAAGTTTGGGAAAAGAAGGACGCGCCCCTATACGGGGCAAGCGTCCTGCTTCAGAAGATTGTCTTCTTTTGTGTCATTAGGCTCTGTCCTGACATATTTCGTTCCATCTTCTGTCGTTGCTTTCCTAACTCTTGTTTCTCTACCTTGATGGTTAACTACTACAGTGTCTCCTTCATCAATCCACTCGTAGACTTCAGCAGGAGTCCTAGTGACTATATCTGTAGACTTTCCGGGAAAGCCTATCTCAGCGATGCTTCTGCAGTCCGGATAGTCGGGATCAGATTCCATTGTGACACACTCCACTTCATATTTTGCGATAAGTTTCACCTCCGTATCAAAGAGGAGAAGTAGGCAGGGAAACTGCCTTTAACTTCTCCCGTTAAAGATTTTAAAGTTTTATGGAGTTAGAAGGCGTTGATTGCTTGTTCTCCAGCAATCAAAGCAGTCAAGCCGCCTAGCACGGCTCCTGTAGCTGCACCTTTTCTACCTTTTCTGGAATAACCAGTAATAGCTCCTAAAGCCGCTCCAAGTAGAGCCTTCTGCTCATGAAGTTCATTATTGTGTTTGTGCACATTGTTCACCTCCCCTTCCGGAGGCCCAAGTTTTAATATAATCTACGGACAACTTTCGGGTAGGAGACAAGCGTCCAACCCTTGGGCGTACTGATTTTTCTTTCATTCTTCTATCACCCGAGTAACCGTGCGATGTTGCTTCCGTTGTAGATCATCCAGGAGCCGAGCCCTAGACCTAGCAGCAACTTCCAGAGGGCCATCCCTCCAAAGTTGATGCCGACTCCGGACTGAGACAGGACGACTCCGAAGATGATCAACAACATTGTGGTTGATTGTACTTTCATCGATTTTCACCGCCCGTTAGGGCAAATAGTATGGACGGCCAGTTAGGCTGGCCATACTGAATTCATACCTAAAGCTATCGCTATCACAAATTCTCTTACCTTTGCAGTTCATCAGCGGGACTAGAACCAGCTTAATAAAGAGGACGGAATATGTTACTGGTGTTGGTAACGGGCCGGCCTCTCTTTTGGCTGGTCCTATATTACATAGGTGAGGGCTCTCTTAGTCTATCAAACCCGGAGAGCCAGTTCAGAGCACACTACTAATCTGCTCCTGGAATACATCTTCACCCACGACTGGAGTTATCTCTTCCACTAGTCGTTCAATCATTTCCATTTGTCGTTTGATTTCCATATCTCTCCCGTGAACTGCAATTAGGTTTTTCTCTACATCGAAGCCAACCTTTTTGGTCACTGAGGAATCAGGGAGACTCATCTTTGCTTTCTTGATAGGGTCATCGCCATACCTTCTGTTGAATTCTCTTCTCGACAAGTCCGCTCTATCAGAGGCCTGAACCCAGTCTGGTTCTACAACCCTCTGGGGAGAGACTTTCACGTAGTGAAGCGCCTCGGAACTGGAAATTGTGTCTCTGACCATGCTTTCGCTTATATCTAGTACCTCTACCAAGTAATCGCCCACGAAATGCTTCTGAATCATTTCTATCATTTCTTTGGAATGAGCTTTCCTCTTACCCGTTTCTATTGCTATGTGGCCCGAGCTAAGGAAGATTATATCGTATTTGACCCACGTAGTTCTTACCTGTGAGTCAACTAGACCCTCTTCCTTAGTTTCCATCTTCCTGGCGAACTGGAAGCTCATTACACCATTATTGGAAACAAATGAGCCAGGTACAGTTCCTTGACGGTACTCATTTTCTGAGTCTTCTGGTATTTGAAGGTTTTCAAACGTTGTTCTTACCTTCTCTTTGGAGAAGGAACTCTTTTTCGTCTTGATTAGGTGTGATCTAACCATAAATATCTTCCTCCTTGATTTGGAGCTGAAGTATTGGTTTAAACCTATCCTCTACCCTGTAAAATACAGATCTACCCGCTCTTTCTGATTTAAGGATATCCTCAGACTTTAGTTCAGTCAGATGGTACGATACCGTTGACTTATCTCTGTTTAATCTCTTCTCGAGTTCCTTTGGGCGAGCACCCCTAATATCGTCCGACAATAGAATATTCTTCAATATAGCCTGTTGAGCTCCAGTTAAGTTCTGAACGGTTTCTGAGGCAGATTTTAAGTTTAACTCTGAGGCTGCCGACTCAATAGATTTTTGAGAAAAGAGTTTGTAGTCGTTAAGAAAACTTTCTTTCATAGATTTCAGGAGTATTCTCCTAATTAACTCTGGCACACCTCTAGTGTACTCTCTTAGGAGTTCTTTGGAAGCTGAAGAAGGCTTTTCTGCCTCTATAACCTCATCGAAGAGGTCATCTACAAACTTTCTAGTACCGGCTTCTGAGAAATTCTTAAGATAGATCTCATCAGATACTCCGACTTCTTCCTCAACCTTTTCTCTTTTTACCTTCCACCTCTCAGGGCTCCAAGTTGTCAGAATTAACCCTTCGTCTACGGCAGAGTCGATTTCTGAGATAGAAAATACAGAACGTTTGTCTTTCCCCAAATTGTCAACCAATACCACGATTTTTTCGGACTCTGATATTTCTGATAGGGCCTTATTGAACAAGAAACCCTCTTCATCCTTTTTATGGAATTCTTCCGCGTCAAGATACTTTACATCCAACTCCTGACCCATTTCGCTAATTAAAGAGGAAAGAGATTTCAAAATTTGAGTTTTACCGGATCCGGAGACTCCTTGGATTGAGATGTGGTGCTTATCTCCCTCTGATTCAAGGTAACCTGCATGCTCGCCTATCTTTGATAGTGGTTTCTTCCTTTCTACAAGCTTATTCGGATTCTGCTCATAGAAATCAGTCAGATTTTTTCTGGAAAGGTCTGCCTCCTCCAAGTTACTTTTTTCCAACCATGCTTCATAATTGGATAATTTTCCTTTCTTGCCTTGGGTGAACCCTTCGATGAAGTCATTTGCTGGCATGTTATCAAACACTCCAGTTTTGTTGTCTAACTTTTATATATCTCTTCAAACTCTCCCATATATCCTGAATTATTCAAACAGTTCAAATAATTCATAAGGTGGAGAATAAAAAAGGCCTTGAGGGGATATTTACCCTCTTAGCACTTGCTGTAGCCGCAGTCTGGGCATTTGTTGCAGCCTTCCTGGAGGATGAGCATTCCTCCGCATTCCGGACATTCTGGGTTCTCTCCGTCCTGCACGATGCTGGCTGCGTCGGCCTGTTCTTCGGTCTCGGTTTTTGGCT
>JBDGSN010000035.1:0-3959 GCA_042217505.1 Candidatus Nanohaloarchaea archaeon | reverse complement strand
TCGGGAAAGGTCCGGAGACATCCTCGAACAGGCCGTACAGCTTGTAGAGCTCAACAATCTTCTTCAACAAGTAATTCTTCGAACCACTAAGGAGAGCGGTAGCATGACTGAAGATCTCACTGAACACCTGCGCCCAACGCCTCGGAGAAACACCCTCCGGAGGCCTCAACGGGTTGAACCTGAGTTCTTGCCACGGCAAAACCAACAATTCAGTTTCGCTGGCTAAGTGGCGATAATCCTGCTTCAAATCAAAAGCCCAGAACGGCTCGTCGACCTCATTCATCAAGCTGTAGAACAGCGTCGTCTTCCCCGAACCTGACTGACCTACAGCCAAGAGATGCTTCGACAAATCCTCCTGCGAGAGCCTGAAATTCTGGTTCTGAAACGTACTGCCTAGATCTAGATCTCCGAACTCAGGGCTGTGATCGAAGGGGTAGTGATACTGCTGAACGGACTTGTTGAGAACTGCCTTCCTGGCCGAATCCTGAAGATGCTCATTGTTGGAAAGGCCGGCAGCCAACACCAACTTCCTGACCTCAGAATCATCAAGAACTCCATTTCTCTTCGCCAGTTCAAGAAGGGCGTTTCCATCCATAGAACTCATAACACCAAATTAGCTGATAAGAACACTACTGCCTCCTGAAAGGCCTTACTTCGTTTCAATTTCTATTGGAGTATTGCCTTGTATGTATATTGTATCCATAGTGTTATCTCCGTTCTTTAGCGTTGATTCTTTCAAATCAGCATATGGCGTCTGACTCCGACGAGGAAACCAAGATTGTCGACTACGACCTATCTGAGAGGCAAATCAAATCAGCCCTTCGTGAATTCAAGGTCCAGAATCACGAATTCAACAGTCTGATGATTGACGTAATGCGACTTGTGACCACAAAAGAATTCTATGAGAACAAGGAAGAAGTATCAGCTATCCCTGATTTCGGATTCCGCATCCATGATCTGATCACTGCCTTGGACAAAGCCGAAAATACTCGTGAATCCGTTCGGAAAGACGTTCTCAAGCCTCTTAGACCAAAAGGAGTCCTTGATTACACAGAACCAGCACCGAATAGTCCTCATACTCACTACTACCTTTCCCAAGAATTCAGAGACTATCTGGAAGCAACAGATCTCGATGAGGTAATCAGTGAACCTGAAGAAGCCGAAGATGTAGATAGGAGCTTCGATCTACCATATCACGACGAGACATTAAACAGAGCGCCAGGAGACCATACCGAACTTCTGGCGAAGGGCCTCAGAGACCTCATTCCAAAATTGGCTCAGGCTCCATCTCTTATCCATGAGGGCCTCGATAAATCCGAACGCGAGGATGTAGACGAAAAACTTCTCCCAGTTGAAATAGACGGACTGGAAGTGCGATTGCCTGTATACCCAGATGCCATCGTCTTTGACGAAGGCGATCAAATTCTGTATCTTCTAGAGTCCGTAACAAGCCTCGGTCCATTCACTGATAGAAGAATAGAGAAAATCCGAAATTCCATTGAAGAAGCTGGAGAACCTGATTTCGACCTAGTTTTCATAACGATGTTCCCCGACGAGAGAAGATATCGTAACCACTTGATGAAACTCGGAGACGAATCATATGTCTGGTTAGCAGACCACGAAAACGAAATACGAGCTCACGGAAAAATGAGATTTGAAGAATTAGAATCAGGCAAAGAACTTCAATATATACACGACTTGTAGATTACTTACTAAGGGACTCCTCAACCGCTATTTCCAGAGCGTCCTCTATCTCTTCTTGTTTTTTCTCATCGAATCCAAGAGTTTCATAGACAGCCTTGTTCAATACCTCTCGATCCCCAGTCTCTACGAATTCATCAAAGGATGAACTCAATTGCTGTAACTGTTGTTCGTTCAATTTTCGGAGATCGATTACTTGGATCTCTTTAGAAGAACTAACGTTCAAGTCACATACGCCGCCGCCATAAACATGCCCTGACAGCCGAAGACAGAGTTCACCTAAGTCTGAATTCAGATAACAGAGCAGGGGCTTAACGAACTCTTCTGACTCAACGGTTGTTGCTAAGAAGTTCTCATTAGGAACTGCACGACTTCGATTCCACACTGCTGTGTAGTTCTCGTAAACACGTCTTGGTATCAGAATTTGTGACGGCAGCCTTCTTTCAGCTTCTTCAGTAAGATTATACCAAGGATTTCGGTTGGCTTCTTGAATCCGCTTCTTATTATGGAGACCCTCGTACGTTTCGTCACTGTATCTTTTCTCTACGGTACGGTTTTCTGCCTTCTCAATATATCTCAGCGCGTTAGTTCCCTCTAACTCTGATTTCGTCTTTGAACACCAGAACAAACTGTATTCACAATCTTCTGGCTCTAAAGCCGGCTCTTGATGATCCCTTGGAGAATATGCAATCGGCTTCAGAAACTCATCCTCTATATCGTTCTGATCTGCTTCATCATCAGATAAAACATAGAAGTCTTTAGCCAGAGTCTGTACACCAATCATAGGCGTAGCAAACTCTCCTAACGACGTGAATTCGCCGTTGCTATATACCGCATCGAATACGTCCGGTGCCCGGAGCCAGATATCCCAATAATCTTCTGGGTTCAAATAGGGCTGCGGAACAGAAGCTGCCTGAACAGATTTTTCCTCTAACTCTTCTATATCACTAACATCCTCAAGAACCCCAGCACTCTCTATTTGAATAAATCGAGTCTCACTATCTCGATCAGGAATCCGGATTGTATTCGGCTTCTTCTCTCCCAAAATACAAACACTATTGACCAGCTTATCTGAGAAAACACGCTGTTTAAAGCCTACTAAGGCCTCAATATCTAGCTCTCTAAGCAAATATTCCTTGAATTCTTCTCCGTATTTCTTTTTCATCCAGCTATTGGAGACAATCATAGCGAACTTGCCTCCGGGTTTTAAGGATTCTAAGGCCCTCACAATGAAGTAGACATAGAGGTCAGCCTGGTCGGAGAAGTCCAGCCGGTCGGAGTATTTTTTTACAATGCTCTCTGGGTCTTCGAATCTGTGCCTGATTACATAGGGAGGGTTTCCTATAAGCGCATCAACTTTTGGAAGGTCGGAATCAAAGATATTGGAGACCTGTATATTGGGGAATGGTTTTCCAATCTCGTCTTTTGCTTTGTCTTGAAGTGTGTTTACAGCTTCTTCATCGATATCAAGCCCATAGATCGAGCTTTGAGCAGTCTCCGTATCCGCACCCAGTTTGAGAAGTCGTTCGTATGCGTCAAAGACGAACCTGCCCTCACCTACCGAAGGCTCTAAGATCAAATCATCAGCAGATTCTACCGCCCATCGAGTCAAGAACTGAGATACTTCCTTCGGTGTATAGGTTTGACCGTGTTGTTTTTCTTCAGCTACCATATATCATCAACTCCTCACCACTGTATTGGCGCGGGCGCAGTACTCCTTCACTGGCGAACTGCACAGTATATCCTGTAGTTGAGCGGTATCAGTTTTAAACCTCGGCATCCCTGCCAACCATATCTTGTATGTATCTTGTAACCAACTTAAATACTTCGGTGGTGTCCATCATCGATTAGATGGACATAGAAAAGCTCGGATGGCTGAAAGCCAGCGAGTACAGGAAGGATATACTTCTAGCCTTAGCTGGAGAGCGACTAACGCCGAAAGAGATCGCCGATAAGACGGAGTACTATCTCAGCCACGTAAGCAATACCCTCTCAGACATGGCTGAGAAAGATCTAGTTGAATGTCTAACACCGGACAGAAATAAAGGTAGAATCTATACGTTGACCGAAGAGGGCCAAGAACTGGCAGAAGAACTCCAATAAACCACTTTTCATCAATCGGGAGCAAAATCTGTGAGTCCTGATTGATTCGTCAGGACATCTGTTGCTTCCTCCACTTTCCTGTTCCCGGTTTTCCTCAGTACTAGGCCTTGGTAGCGGTCTTTGCCGTACTGGTCGGCTTGGTTTTCGAGGAACTG
>JBDGSN010000034.1:0-2549 GCA_042217505.1 Candidatus Nanohaloarchaea archaeon | reverse complement strand
ATATAGTCCTCCAGCCCACAGGCGACGTAGGGATAGACGCGAACCTCTCGATGACGGGAGACATCGACCTCGGCGGCAACAGCCTGAAAAACATCGGGGGCCTCCAGAACTGCGGCAGCAACGAGTTCGTGAACGGCAACGGGAACTGTGTGGCGGATTCTAACTCTAATGACGGCACGGACTCGGATACGGACTCGGAGGACCAGCTGCTGGGCTACACAAGCGATGGCACGAGCAGCGGTGGCGCAGTGACCGACACTATAACAATCGACGACGGCGCAGGCACTCAAATCGACTCCATCAGCTTCGACGACGACTACGAGGCCAACTCGATGAGAAGCGAGAACGATGTAGAGTCCTATGTCTTCGATACCGGTGACAACGACCAGGGTAATCTCGGCCTCAACGGCAGCAACATCGTCGACAACTCCGGCCCTATAACCCTCGGCGGCGGGAACGTCGAGGTACCGAGCGGTGACCTGCTGATGAATAACAACACTATCTCGGGTGTGGGCCCGGCCCAGGACCCGTTCGATGCGGTGAACAAGAGCTACGTCGACCAGAACGATGACACGGTGAACGACAACCAGAACCTGAAGGACGTGCTCTCCCACGGCGGCTCGACCGGCGGCTTCGACGTGTCTATAGACAGCTCGAACATCACCTCGGGCTCGGGCAACATCACGTTCGAGCGCTCCATCAAGGTGTACGGCGAGGTCTGGGCCGCAGGTACTGGCAGCGGGGGTGGCGGAGGTTCCTCCAGCGGTCTTCCGGAGATCCTATCTAACAACAATACGGCGGGAAGTAACTCGCTTAACATGTTCGGTAACGAAATCAGTAATGTAGGTAGAGTTGTAATCGAGCATTCCACCAATGATTTCCTCAAGTTAAGGGGTGCTGGTAAAGCCCCTCACACTTTGAGGTTCGATGACAGGGATTTGAGAATCTGGTCGGGTGATGGGGTGGGGACTGTGATGCGTTTCTACAATGAGACTGGGAAGGTTGAGATTCCGAACGGCGACCTCGACATGAGCGGCAACAACATAACCGACTCGACCCGCGGCAACGTCTCGGTCGGCGACTCGCTGTTCGTCTACGGCAACGTGTACGGAACCGGGGCCGACCTCGCGGAGATATACCCGAGCGACCAGGAGCTGAAGCCCGGCCAGCTCGTCACGACCTCGGGCGCTGGCAAGGTTGAGAGGACCGACGCGAGGTTCGAGAAGACTGTCGGCGTGGTCTCCCGGGACCCGGGCTACGTCATGAACAGCATTGCGGAAGGATACGAAATAGGGCTGGAGGGAAAGATAGAGGTCCGACTGAAGGAAGGTGTAGAAGTCGATGGAGGAGAAAACATCGTGGCTTCAACTGTAGCCGGGAAAGCCACCAGCTGCAAGATGAAGGACGAAGCCGAGGCGAAGACATTTGAAGAACTGAAACAGATTACCAAACACAACCGCATGTGTGAAGACAATGCAGTCGGCATCGCACTTGAAAACGCTTCAAAACAGGAAGACGGTGTAGAGGTGCTGGTGAACTAGCAGATGTCAATGGATAAAGAAGAGATCGAAGAACTCATCGAAAAGAAGATAGAGGAGAAGCTGGACGAAAGAGGAGATAATAAAGAACCAGACTCCTTCATCGGGAAAGAAATTGAGAGAAAGATCGAAGAGAAGAAAGAGGAGGAAGGTGTAGACCGAAGAAGCTTCTTGAAGATGCTTGGACTCGGAGCCGGAGGTCTAGCTCTTTCATCACAGGCATCCGCATTATTCAAACTCACTAGTCCTCCCAAAAAGAGCAATATAAATGCGGACACCCTTGACGGCTCCAATCTAAGCGACCTAGCCGGCAACCAGCTATCCCTTAATAGCGGTTCATTAGATGTCCAAGAAGGAAGCGGCAGCGGTTTAAACGCAGATACTGTAGACGGGAAACATGCAAGTAATCTAGGAGGACTTTCATCAGGTGATTTTTATGCAGAAACTGCTTCCAGTACTACTGTCGGTCAGACCGCTGTCACGACTATCACTCCAACTACTTCGCTCTCAAAATATATAGCTCAGATCAATGGAGGGAATAAGAGCGGATATGATCTTTATTACCAAGTATATCATACATTAAGCTATGGCACAAGTGGCGGCTCACTTACCTATGTAAAAGGAAAGGTGTACGTTAACAGTTTTGGTGAAGCAGCAGCTAATTTAGGTTTATTCGGGTTAAAATGAGCTAGAAGAGCAATAAGGTCTCTCTTGGGTATAAGTTGTGAATTTTATCTCTATACTGTCGTGATGGTGTTCATACTAGCACTATTGGATACTACATCGAATATGAGATTTTTCCGTAGACCGATTTGCTTCAGGGGGGCTTAATTTAGTCTGGAGGAATTTATCTCTAAAGCGTTACGCTGAAAATTGGATAACCCAGATTCGAAACGGAAATATATAATTCGACCAATCCTCTATTTAGTCGAGTTAATGTCTTCTTCTACAACTTTCAGTCCGGGGCATTCCTGGCTGGCTGCGATGACTGAGTCCAGTACTTTGTCTGAG
>JBDGSN010000033.1:0-4729 GCA_042217505.1 Candidatus Nanohaloarchaea archaeon | reverse complement strand
TTTGCCGTGACAGCCTGTTCCATAAGTTATCTTCCTCAGTATCGTTTTTTATCTATTTCGGGCGATTCACTCCCACTACCTTGAATCCTGACGGATTCGAGGAAGGGGACTCCTCGCCTAAAAGTTGAAGACGTAGCTAAAACTTTCTACAGCGTGGGACGAAGTGTTGACGAGATAGCCTCCGATTTCAACGTGTCAAAGGAAGAGGTCGAAGAAGCTCTAAGGTATCATAAACGATCCGGTTCCGAAGAGTTCACCGCCTAGAATGCGCCACCTGATAGCTGATGAAGACATTCCGCGCCCTATTATAGAGAAGTTACGCAGACGCGGTTTTAGTGTTTTCAGCGTTGATGAAGAGATGAAAGGATCTCTAGATGAGGACATAGTTGAAAAAGCAAATGACCTCAACCAGCCTATCGTAACATTTGACAGCGACTTCTTCGAGTATGGCAGCCACCCAGGAATTCTCTATATAACGCAAAGAACCAACTATGATCGCATAGTTGCCGCAGTTGACGACATTGTTACGAAGCTGGATAATAAAGAGATCAAGAACACTGTGATACAGATCAACCCGAGCGATTACAGCCGATAAAATACTTGTAAACAAGCAAACAGATTTTTAACTTTCAAGCACCTTAAATTGTAAAGTGGACGAAAAAGACCTTTTACCCGGCGAATTCGACACATCTCTCTTCTCAATCTATGAAGAAGTAGCGGAAGACTTTCTAACCGCGACACGTTACAGCCATCTCGACGAAGATGAGCGGCGTGAAGAGTACGAAAACATGTCAATGAACCAGAAATGGTCGCGGGCGTTTACAGAGTATAACAGGAGAAGCGACGGCGACTTCCTGACACCGGAGGAATGGGTTTCCTACATACATGAACAGGTGGGAGATGTGAGAACTGTCGCCACGACCACGGAGACGGGCTGGAACCAGCTTGACGGTGAGAAAGTGGCGCTACCGGAGCCAAGTGTAAGCCCGGGAGGAGGAAACGTATCCCTGAGAGCTTTTGTTGAAGGAAACTACGCATCGGGCTTCCACTACCACGGACCGCTTTTCGAGGACGACGTCGAGGAAGGAGAGTTCCCGGAAACAGTGGAAGAGGCTGTGAAACTTGATGACCTCGACACCACGACCGGCGACATCGAT
The DNA here is from genome assembly GCA_042217505.1 of Candidatus Nanohaloarchaea archaeon. Taxonomy (GTDB): domain Archaea; phylum Nanohalarchaeota; class Nanosalinia; order Nanosalinales; family Nanosalinaceae; genus JBDGSN01. The sequence continues at coordinate 3,572 of JBDGSN010000033.1, read as the reverse complement.
ACCGGTTTCACCGACTACGTTAAGGATCGGCTTGGACACCTGCCCCATACCAGCAGGGATCTCGTCCACGAGCTTCACGAGAGCTACCGTGAAAACCATTCTCTCAGCCAGCGGTTGACGAGGACCCAGTTCGCGGAACAGCTGGAGCAGCTTTTCGACGTCGAGATCAACTATGAACCTCCAAAAGGAAAGCTTCACAGGACTGTTCCAAAAAAAGACCTTCTGCCTGTAGTCTACGAGCCGCAGGATAGACGCTGGCCCTGGGAGTAAAAACACTTTTTCCTGTGAACTACCCCTACCTTGAATCGGAGATTCGAGGAAGGGGCTCTCTCAGCCAAACTGATAGAATACCAAAAAACTGATAACAACAAACCGGTAAAACCAGTTTTATGGACCCAGATAAAATCCTGGAAGAAACTTTTGAAATAATCGACAGGGCGGGCTTCGAAAAACGCAAAGTATCGTTCATCTACCTGTTTGGCTCAGTAGCTGAAGCAGAAGAAACAGAGCTATCCGACATCGACATAGCTATTTCTCTTGAAAATGTCGGCGACAAAGTGGACGCAGAGATCAAACTCAAATCCGCTGCCCCGGATAAATACGACGTATCTATCTTTGAAAACCTGCCTCTCCAGGTCAAGAAACAGGTTCTCGGCGGAAAGCTGCTTTACGCCAAGGACAGGACTGTCTACGACAAAGCGTTTGAAACCCTTGAAAAATACGACTTCTACGAACCACTCTACCGTAAGGCGGTCGGCGCAGAATAACATCTCTGAATAACGGAGTGCACTCCAAGTACTAGAGGAAATTAAGAATCCTGGAACATGCAATAAGATTTTTAGCTGTTCGAAGAGAAATACTATGCATGAGCCAGCATAGAAAAGCATTCAACAAGTTCCGGGAAAAGGTTAGCGAAGATCTGGAGGAAGAAGTAGATAAAATTGTGCTGTTTGGATCCGTGGCCCGGAGAGAGGAAGACTCAGAAAGCGATGTAGATATTTTGGTCGTGGTTAAAGACCGCGAGATCAAAGAAAAGATCTTCGATATCTCCTACAGCATAATGCTGGATTACGACATCTATATATCTCCCAAAGTAGTCGACCAAGAAGAGTTCGATGAAATCAAGAACTCCCCGTTTATGCAGGAAATTCAGAAGGAGATGCAGGTATATGAACCGGCTTGAAAAAGCTGAGGAGAAACTCGCGGCCGCAGAGTATCTTTTAGAAGGAGGTTACTATGAGGACTCAATCTCCCGCACCTACTATGGAATGTATCATGCTGCAAAAGCACTGCTGGAATCAGAGAATATCATGGCCAAAACACATTCCGGTCTAATACGTATGATTGGAAAAGAGTTTGTCAAAACCGGCAAGCTTCAGGAATCGCTCGGTAAAGCTTTTTCTATAGCTGAAGAATCTAGAGAGGTCGCAGACTACGATATAGAAATAGGCTTCGACAGAGAAGAAACCAAAAAACGTCTTGAAGAAGCTAGAGAGTTTCTAGAAAAAGTTCGACAGTTACTTGATTAACCGGATTACCGAAAAACTATTATTCCTTGAAGAGAATACCTAAAACATGACTATTGTAAAGAAAGAAAGCATTAGATCCGGCAAGCCCGTAATCAAAGGAACACTGGTGACCGTAGAAGATATAGCAGAAACCTTCTACAGCGTTGGCCGGAGCATAGACCAGATATCAGAAGACTACAACATTTCAAAAGAAGAAGTAGAAGAAGCCTTGGACCAAGAACATGTTAAAAAGTAGCAGATATTCGATTAAAACAATATTATAAAAGTCAGTAGCGGAAAACTACGAATACAGAGCTAAAGGGGTTTTTGGTCATGAGCGGAAAACTTACATTCGAAAACAATGCGAAAAAAGATATCCTTAAGGCATTTGACAAGGAAGTAGACGAGGAAGGTTACATCGTTGAATCAAAGGATAAAGATCGAGTCCTGACCCGGGAAGGCGAAGAACTCAAGGCAAAGAATCTAGGTTTAATCGCCAAAGGTTCTGAAATTTTTGTCTCCGATAACTTTGCCTCGCTCGTAGACTTCATTACACGACGATAGGTTCTAGATATGCCTGGACTTCTTGAAAACCTGAAGAAGATATTCCATCTGGAAGCCAGCGATCTTGTAAATATCAGCATCGGCAACAACGAAGAAAAACACATCCATGTTCACTCTGGCGAAGGCGAGTCAAAAGTTGAAGTTGACGAAGAAACCGGCCGCATAGACGTAGACCTTAACGCGCTCAACGAAGACGAGAAAGAAAAGTTCATCAGGGAAGAACTACCGGAAATGTTCGAGAAAGATGAGATAACAGAGTTCTACCGTAAAGATATCAAGGACGATGCAGAACTGGTCGAGAACAGCGACCAGGACCGGATACAGGAAACACTTGAATTTTTCAGCCCTATCATATCCGATGAACACCTCGAAACACTCAAACACGCCCTATTCGTGAGAGAACTCTGGGAAGACGACAGACCAATAGACAAGAAAAAGCAGGACATTAAACAGAAACACGGGGAAGAGGGACAGACAATAGTCAATCTCTGTACAGCCGGCTACTTTGATGAAGAAGGATACCTCCGGAAACTGTACCAGGACATGAAGCAAACGGAGAACTATAAAGAAGGAGATTACCAGGAAGAGTTCGAAGACATCGTATATCACGCCCCTTTCTCAGTATTCGTCTCCCGCTACAAAAGCGCCGCCGAGTACAAAAACGAGGTCCGAAAGAAAATCCAACAGTACCAGCGATACAGGGTTGAAATAGAGTTCATAGACCTCCGTGGAATCGGCTCCAAGAACAAGAAAAAAGTCAAGACCATACTCAACAGCCTGGAAGAAGAACTCGAACAAATAGAATACCAGCGCAAAGAAAGATCAGAAGACGGCGAACTAAGGATAAGAATAGATCCTTCCTCTGTCGAAGGCCTCGAAAACTAAATCTTCTGAAGAAATCCAACAAGCATCTTCAATAAAAACCAATTCCGGGGAATAATCTATCCGTAAACATTCTAACCGGATAATGTTCGATTTCCACCGAACCATGCATAATTTTAAACAGGTATTAGAAAGTTCACAACAAATCATGAAGGCTTCAAATACTTTAAAGCCGGTTTTAAGAGCTTTAAAACATCTGAAAAGTGTTCAGGATACGTCTCTTAAAGCAAGCCTATTTATCGCTCTTCAGGCCTGAAAAGAGTTTAAAAACACGCTTTGAAACAGATAAAGCTCTCTAAACCATTTTAAACCGAAAACAGAAAGCTGAGAACGGTTAAAAACAGTCAGTGAACGGTTAAAACACGGCTTTAGCCAAACCATTTAAAAGGATGGCGAACATAAAGAGGTACAAGGAGTAAGCTCTAGGTATATTTCCAGAGCGTGCTTCGGGTTCCGAGGACCAGTTTCAACAAGAGAAACCCCGCGATAAGAGATGGGTTGTTTTTTTCGGGAATCGGGATCCCGCGGAGGAATAGTCCCTCTCCGTCACCGACAAGGGACTCGAAGAGACCTGGCGAGGGCTCTTCGTAAATCACTCGAAAGTCGGAGACTTTCTGG
>JBDGSN010000032.1:0-3541 GCA_042217505.1 Candidatus Nanohaloarchaea archaeon | reverse complement strand
GAAGACCACAAGGTTAATTAGCTTTCTAACTCGAAATTGAAGGTATGAAAGAAGAAGTCCAGATCAAGGAGGTAATGACGGACGGCGTTATAGCCGTGGAGAAAGACAGGTCCATCGTTGAAGCAGCCAAGCTACTGCGAGAGGAAGGTATCAGAGGTCTCGTTGTGGTCGATGAAGGCGAAGCGGTAGGAGTCATAGTATCCAGGGACATAGTATACAAGGTCGTCGCCACTGGCAAAAACCCTGAGGAGACAAAGGTCGAGGAGATCATGAGCACGGATCTCATCGTCGCTGAAGAGGAAGAGCTTCTAGATGATGTAGCGATGGCGATGATCAGGAACAATGTTTCCAGAGTTCCTGTGGTAAGGGACGACATGCTTGTCGGCATCCTGACGCAGTCGGATATCATAAGGGCGTGGCCTGGTTTTGCGGAGATAGTTTCCGAGGAACAGGAGCTTGATGCCCCCGCTGATCCAAGAAAGGAATCTACTTCAGGCACCTGCGAGAGCTGTGAGAACTACTCCGAGGACCTTCAGAGGGTTGATGGAATGCTTCTTTGTCCTGAATGCAGGGGAGAGTGAAAGCTCTCTTTCTTCTGATTTCTTATCAAATGCTTTTTATCCAGACGCCGAGAAACTTCTACTGATGGATATCGTTGAGGAAGCGGTTCGACGCAGGCAGACGCTTGCACTTGAAAACCCGGCGCAGGCTTACCCCGAGATAAAGGACCTGCTTGAGCGACGCATGTCGTTCGACCACGTCCAGGAGGACAAGTATTTCCATGATGTGGACGAAGGCACTATCAGGAGTCGTTTAACAACTGTTGAAGCTTTCGACCGCTATACTCACGAGGAACTTGAGATCTATCTCGTTGTCAGCAAGAAATCACGTGAACTCGATATCCAGGTAAAAGGAAAACTGGTCACCAGCTACCAGACCGACGGCTACAAGGACGCTCTTTGGTATTATGCTTATAGAGCACTGTACGACAAGTTCCTTTACGGAGAGGTCAGACACGGATGGGAGCATGCAGTCGAGGAAAAAGTCGAGGAGCTGCTGACAAGGATAAGACAGAACGTGGAGGCGTAAATCATGGTAAAATTTGAAGAACCAGTTCTCGATAAAGAAGACCACTTCTTCGTGAAAGAGGATCCGGCCAGGATCTACCGTGGTCTGAAAGATCTTCTAGTCGACGAGTTCGATATGGACCGTATCGAGGAGGGACACATGGAGTTCAGGCTTCACAAGCCGAAGGACCGTATCAGGCTCTACGCATTCAAGGAGAAGTCGCCTCACACAGTCTTACGGTTCTATCTTTCATTCAAGGCCAAGTCTCCTAAAGGAATCTACAAGATGGAGAGGCCTGAAGGGATACTGAAGGCAAGAGTCAGTGTCGAGGCAAAGGTGATCACAGTCTATCCGGGCGGAGACCCTATTGCATGGCTTCCACAGGGCATCAAGGATACTGAAAACACGATAGGGCAGCCAGGGCTTCACGCTGAAGAACTTACAGCTTTCCAGCAGTCCAAGTTCTACGAAGTCTTGACAGGTATATGGTACCACAAGTTCTACCACAAGGAGATTCACCGCTACATGGAAGAAGCGGAGGAGACAGCAAACCACCTACACAACCTGATGAGGGAGAAGTTCGGTGTCGAGAAGGCTATTCACAGATCCGGTGCCTCGCACTACAACCCTCCATGGAAATAGGTGATGGATGATGAGTGATGAAGATCTCGGGTTCTACGACAAGTTCATACTTCCATGGGTTCACACTCCAGGAACATACACTGTAGGAGAACACGGCCACTGGGAGGAGCACGAGTTTGGAGAAAGAGATAATATCTGGAGCGATTTCCATATATTTGATAACCAGTGGATAGAGATCCAGAACAGGAAAGAGTGGTATGAAAGCCCGAACGTTCCCGGTATCTATGCTGACCACAAATACATCTTCAACCAGAACATGGGCATGGATAAACCGGAGGAGTATTTCTACAAGCAGAACGTTGACTCGGGAGAGTTCAAATCCGACATGATCGCTGAGGAGAAACTTCCGAGCGGTAGAGGCGATCTCAGGATAAAGACGAGCATAAGCACCAAGAGTGCGCCTTCCGGGGAAAACGATTTTGCGATGGTCGAATACTACGTCTACACGTATATCAAGTACAAGATGCCGGAGGGCATCAAATCACTGCCGAGATTTTTGGCCTACCCGTTCAACAGGTTCTTCAAATGGGCTTTCATCAAGTACATCGGAGAGGAGATGATCGATAGAGACGGCGAGTACGCAAGGGAGAGAACGACAGAGTACTTCCAGTACCTCAGGAAGTACCACGGCGAGGAGCCTATCCAGACCAGGACGAGACAGGCCGAGTTCAAGCCGATGCCGGAGGAAGGCACGTTCTTCGAGTGAACCAGTACAGCCATAAAAATTAGTGGCACTAATCCTATATTGTAAGGCTGCCCTCGGTCAACAGACGTGACCTCAAGGGACGGGGATGAGCGCCTGGGTTACAGGGCAGCCAAATACTATAACCATGACTCAGATATATGTCAAGGTAAGACCTGGAAGCAAAGAATTCCGGATCGAGACAGGACACATCCCGACATTATACCTGGAATCGGAGGCTGAGAACGGGAAAGCAAACGCTGAACTGGTCTCGAGGATAAAAGAGATCGTGGGCGAAAAACCTGCGATAATGTCGGGTCACAAATCCAGGCGCAAGAAGCTGAAGATCGATATGTCTGAAGGAGAGTTCAGGCGTAAACTTGAGGAGGCGAAATAGATGGGAAAGGTAGCTCAGAACTCGGTAAAATATGTTATAGAGGCAAAACTTGATTCTAACGGTGTAGTAGAAAAACCTGATATCGTCGGCGCGCTTTTCGGCCAGACGGAAGGACTTCTTGGAGAAGAACTCGATCTTAGGGAGCTCCAGGAAAGAGGCCGTATTGGAAGAATCGATGTACAGGTAAGCAAGAACAACGGTTCAAGCACCGCAAAGATCAAGATACCTTCTTCTCTCGACGCCACCGAGACCGCACTACTTGGTGCCGCTCTTGAGACTATAGAAAGGGTTGGTCCTACAAACGCTGATATCAGGATAGATGAGATCAGGGATGAACGAAACTCGAAAAGAGACTATATAGTAAAGAGAGCCAAGCAGTTACTGAAAGAGATGAAGGACTCCAAGCCTGAGAAAGCACAGATAACTGACGAGGTCAAGGAAGAGGTACGAACCTCGGAAATAACAGAGTACCGCGGCTTCAAGGCAGGACCTGACGCCGAGTACGCTGAAGAAGTAATACTTGTAGAGGGACGGGCCGACCTGTTAAACCTGATGAGAGCCGGCGTTAAAAACGCGGTTGCGCTTGGAGGAACATCTATTCCAGCAGGTATCGAGGATATCGGTAGTGAGAAGAAGCTGACAGCTTTCCTCGACGGCGACAGAGGCGGCGATCTTATACTTGAAGAGCTGCGTGAGAAGGCAGAACCAGACTTCGTGGCAAGAGCACCGGAGAAAAAGGAGGTAGAGGAGCT
>JBDGSN010000031.1:0-9554 GCA_042217505.1 Candidatus Nanohaloarchaea archaeon | reverse complement strand
TCTTCTCATCGTTCTTTCTCAGTGCTTGTTTGGCTACTATCCACATCGTTCTGTGGTTGCCATCGTTGAACGGATGTTTGTTGATTCCCTGGACTAAGACTGTAGCAGCGATCTTGAACGGGTCTTCATATTCCTCCGTAGCTTCGACTATGTCCAGAATGTTTTGGATACCTTTGTCGGTAGAACCTTTCAGTCCGCCAGTTCTTACCTCACTTATCTGACCTGTACTAAGGTCGTCTTCCTCAGTGACTTTGCCCATCTTGATGTCTCTAATCAACTTGTCGATGCGTTCCTTGGTTGGTTCGTCAAGTTTCCATTCGTCTCCGATATGCTTCGCCAGTTGGTACCAGGATCCGAGTTCTCTGGTTCTACGGTCTATATCCACATCTCGGACTCCGAAGTTGAAGCGGTCGAACTCCATTAGAACAAGTTTGTTGTGTAAACTGATTTTCTGGGATAAAGAAATATCTCGATTGTGTGCTTGTAGTTTACCTTCTCTGTTGTGAATGTCGCCTCTTGGCATTTTATCTTGTCTCCAGAGGACTACCAGAGGCGTCCAGCTCAGCACACCCAATTTCGCCCAGCCTATGTCATATGCGGTAAATCGCCCAAGCCAGGGCTGCGTTTATTTGTGAAACTTCGTTGGCAACTTTTCTCGCCAAGTTCATTTCACATCGACTGAAGCGCCCAGGGCAGGGCTCGAACCTGCGACCACCACGTATCTGCATTCGAAGACGAAGAACCAACGGGTTCTTCTTTTAGAAGATTCCTAGAGGAATCTTCGGACCGAAGATCTTCTGAATGGTCTTTCTCAGAGAAAGACCGAGTTTAACAGCGTGGCGCTCTACCTGCTGAGCTACCTGGGCAGGATGTATTACCACATTAAACAAGAATTCTTATAAACCGTTAAGATGCTTCCACGAGTTCCTATAATAGGTGATCATCAGCCCAGTTAACGTTCTTTTCCTGGTTGTTGCCAGTCTGTCCAAGCCGCAATCTCATCTCGGTCGCGGGCGTTTCGTCGACAGGAATCCTATAGATTTCGTCATTCTCTTGGCGCCGAACCAGAAACACATCTATTTCATCTTCCTGGAAAGATTCTCTCTTTATCTCTCCTCCTGATCTATGGTTACTGTAACACTTGAAAACAAGATATCCTTCTCTTTGACTTGCCTTTCTCACCTGTGCTCTCTCAAGTTTATCGCCGTAATCAATGATTAAATCGTATTTCTCGTTGTCTCCAAACGGGAAAGAAACAGACAAACCTTTAGAAATAGCTTTCTTAGCTGCAGCTAACTCAGCAAGGTTTCCTTTGTCTTTAGTATCCATAATAAAAATAAAATAGAAAAGAAACCCTATAAAGGGCCATCCAGTTAATCTAGGAAAGTCTCGTTCTCGATCTTCTCTGGAAGATAAGTGTTCGCAACGAACTCCAGACTGTTGGCTGCTAGAGCCTGCTGCTCCACCCTGACTCCTTTGTCAAGCATGGTCTGCAGCTGTTTCTGCCATTGATCTGTCTGCATCCACTCATAGTCCATGACATCGTGCACACGCTTGTAGTCCTTTGTAGGTCCGCCGTTGTCCTTTGGTTTCCCTTTCAGGTTCTCTGTAACGTGACCGAGGTCGTACTCTTCGATATCCTCCATTGTCATACCGATAAGCTTGGCGTCCGGTGTCGCAAGTCTATCGGACTGGAACGCAAGACTCATCGATCCACTTTTGAGTACGGAGTAGATGTAGTATCCCCATGGGTCACCGTCAGTGAAGACGTAGACAGGTAGCTCCAGCTCGTTGTGCATCATGTTGATGAGCCTTCTTGTACCACGAGCCGGCTGTCCTCCTGTACCTATGATAACTGCGTTGTGATCCTTGTGGAAATCTTCTTCGACCAGTCTGTTGACCATAGCGCTGGTCTCGACTACGAGGATGAAATCTGCGGTCGTCTCCTCGAACTCGAAGTGGTCGACGATGGATGGGATAGCCATTCCTGATGTTCCCATGCTCATACCGTCGATGGTGTCACCGGAGTCGTTGATCTTGATCGGTCCGAAAAGACGCCCTTTCGGTTCTGCGAAAAGATGCAGGTCTTCACGGATGGCTCCTGTCGCTGTCTCAATGTCGACGATGACAGGATCAGATTCATCCTGGTCTTCGAGAGTGTTCTCCTCGAGCCCTGGGATCGTGTGTTTTAGCTGGTAGTACAGCTCTCTGATCGATGCAGATCGTCCGTTCGATACAAATTCCTTACATCTCTGTGCGATAAGGATCGTCTGCATGAACTTTCTCGCATGGGAAATGTTCAGGAATTTTCTGCTGGAGTAACTATCTCCTAGCTCAAGTCTTTCCTCATCTTCGTTGTACTCAACGTTGGATTTTGATCTTACCTTGGTCTCTATCTCAAGGTTTTCTGCGTCTGGGTCGTCTAGCTGGTTAAGGATCTTCTTACCCAGGTGGGTAAGCCTGTCTATTGTTGCTTGATCCTTGTCCAGGTTCATCTTTGGCATTACTGATCACCTCTCGTGTTCATGTGATTGAGAAAATATTTCATTTTCGTTGCACCTCTAAAGTTGTTCTGGGTTGTAGTCGGCTTCAACCATCTTCTGGATTTTGCTCTCTATCTGGTCTTCGTCGCCTTCATCTGCAAGCTCTGCAAGGGCTGGGCCCATCTCTTTTGCGTAGGATGTGAGCTTTCTCTTCTTCTTCTCCTGGATCGCTGCACGTTCCTTGCGTCCGATGTAACGTCCCAGTTTGCGTCCTGCTTCCTGAAGAGCGAGTTTCATCTCTTTACGGATGACATCGTAGTTCGCGATCGCTTCCTTGCCCTCTGATGTGAAAGGCACCCATACAGATGCCATGTGGACCAGTATGTAGATAGGTCCCTGAGGTCGTTCACCAGTCTGTGAAACGTTGTAACGGTTCCAGGATACCTCCTCGATCGCCTTGGTCGTTACACAGGCGCTCTTCTTGTAGAGCAGTGGTACCTTGTTAGCGAACCTTAGTTCCTCATAACTTCCCTCGTCAGGTATGTCTCCGCCATATGCGATACCGACCTCGATCTGGAAAGGATTTCCTTTGTAAACAGTAGGTTTCCTCGTTATAGCGGTCGAGAACTCTGGGTTAAGCTCCTTCTTCAGCCCTTTAAGGACAAGATCTTCACCTATAGGTGAAAGACAGTCTGTCGGAGGCGACTGGAGGTTGACCCTCTGAGCTGCCTTCAGCAGTGTCTCGATCTCATCCTTTGAAAGAGTGTTAGGTCTTCTACCGTCATCGATATCAGCTTCATCACAGATCTCCTCTGCGGAAGTCCTACCTACACGTGTGAACTCATTCTGGAGGAAGCTTGAGATGGTTCTCGAATCGGTGTTATCGATCATCCTCATCAGCACACCGAGCTCGACTCCATGTGGGTGAGGCTTGATCTCTTTCGGTGCTGGAGGAAGCTCGTTTGAGACCCGTGGGTACTCTATCTTGTTCCCATCAGGTTCTCTGAGAACGACACGTGCGTAAGGGTTCATGATAGCCGTGTGCTTCAGGTAGTTCCTTACCGAGTGATGTCCTTTCGTGTACTTTGCCTCGATAGTCATCTCGATGGTCGTACCGTGATCGAAGTAGTAATCCTTGTCTCCCGGGAACTCATCGCTTTCAGGATCGACGACCTCGTCCTCCAGGATCTCCGGCTCGTTCTTCTCCGTGTTGATCCGGACCACGAACTTATGGGAAGGAGAGTCTTTCTGCTTTGAGTAAACGGTCACAGGCTCTCCCGCTGTCAGCTGTGCATACATAGCTGAAGCTGATATGCCGATTCCCTGCTGTCCACGTGACTGCTGTAGTTTGTGGAACTTGGAACCGTAGAGAAGCTTACCGAATACCTTAGGGATTGTCTCCCTGTCAAGTCCGATAGCGTTGTCTCTTATCTCGACCCTGCACTTGTCCTCTCCGACTTCATCGATGAGAACGTGGATCTCAGGAAGTATATCATCTTCCTCACAGGCGTCCAGCGAGTTGTCTACAGCCTCTTTGACTACTGTTATGATGGATTTCTGCGGATTTTCGAATCCGAGCAGGTGCTTATTCTTCTCGAAGAACTCTGCCACCGAGATCTCACGGTGGTCTGAACCTGCTTCAACTTCTGACTGTTCAATTCCGTCTGCCATTATGGTTTACCTTAATTTTCTTTCAAAAACCAGTTTTTTGTTGGTTTTACGCATAATATCGTTCATCTCTACTATGATTTTTCTCAGCCTACCTTTTGATGTTCGCCCGGTTCTTCTCTATATAGTCCCATGCAGTTGAATGCGAGCTTCCCTGGAGCAGCATCTTGATAGCTTCTGAGGCGACCTCTATGTTCTGTGCCTCGCCTATTATAGCTATAGTCTTTCCGTAAACTGCTAGTTCGACGTTAGCCTCTTTTTCAATATGTCTTCGGGCTTCACCGTCACGACCTATGACCCTTCCTTTCAACCTGTCCCTTGAGTTGCGTGTGTTCGCAAACCTGTTGATATCCATTATGTGGAGCATCACATCGATTTCGACAAGTCTTAACGCTTTATCCGGATTAAAACCTCTTCCGATAGCTTTGACGATGTTCTGTGCATCCATTTCATCGAGCGGTCCTCCGTTGATGCGTACAAGGTTATCGGTTACCTCTAGGCTGCAGTCCGTCATCTCTTCAAGCTCGTCAAGGGTCTCACCTCCTTCGCCTATGAGCACGCCTACTCTTTCTTCCGGGATTCTTACCTCTTTCATATATGCCTATACCAAAAATAACGCAGCCAACCTTTTTATACCTTGAACCCTTGATTTAGGCGCTCTCAGCCCGAAATAATGCGTTGATAGTCCTCCTCTGGATGGGTTGTCGCACCCTGTCTCTGGAAGAAGTTCGCAACATTCCGGATATCTCGTCTAAGCAGCTCTCCGGCCTCTGGATGCGTTTTATGGGCTCCCTGTGAGAAGTCTATCCAGACCAGCCTATCCTCTTCGACAACAATGTTGTACTCGGAGAGGTCGCCGTGGACCAGTTCTGCTTGATCCCATAACCGTTCCATGGCATCTATGGTCTGTTCGTAGCCTTCCTGCGGGTTCTCTATCTCGACATCCTTCAGCTTTGGGTATGGCGAGAACTCCTTTCCTATGAACTCCATCACAAGAATATTTTGCTGGAATGCGATGGGTTCCGGACACCTCAGTACTTCGGAGGCTTTCTTCAGGTTCCTGTACTCCTTCTTGCACCATTCCTCTATTATCGATTTCCTGTCCTCCTTGATGTTCCTGAACCGTTTATCGCCCCTGAGATACTTCTTCATCTCCCTGAAAGATCCTGCACGGTTCATGTAAATCTTGACTATAACTCTCTCACCTTCCGGTGTATCCGCCAGAAACACAGCGGACTCCTTGCCTGACTCGATAGTGCCGTAGAGCTTGTCGATTATCTTCCGGTCCGCCAGCTTCAGCAGCGCCATCCAGGTCCTGTGATCGAAGACGTTCTCAAAAGCTTTCTTCGCCTCCGAAGTATCGAACATCTGTCGGGACTCTTCTCTCCAGCGCTCTTCGAAGTCACGCGGATCTTCTTTCATAACCAAGAATTCTCTTCCAATCTTAAAAGTTGGAATCAACAGGAAGAAAAAATGTGTGAGTTCTAGAGGAACTCTGAGATCTCATTAAGATGACCGTGGTCTTCGAGCCAGCGTGTCTCAGCATTGGAATAACTGTTCACGATATCTCCTTTCTCATCGCCCTGGATATCCCATGGATCGACAAGTACCACTGAATCTCTCTTAACCCAGATACCTCTCTTCTTGCTTCCGGGGATTCGGCAGATTCTCTCGTTTCCGTCAGTACAGTAGACCCTATACTTTCCACCGCCTTCTTTCCTGAGGACTATGCCGAGAACTTCGTCGCCTTTCGGCTCACGTACACGGCCTATGCCCTCTTCTCCATCGTTATTATTGGACATATGGAAAAATTTGAACCAGAGCTTTAAAAACCAAATTACTATCCGCTACTCTAGACGTACCGATATGACGTTCCTATAGACCCTTTGGCCATCTTCCTCTCCTATAAGCTCGTAGGACCTCTTGATCTCAGGGTCATGTCTTCCTCGGAGCATGTCAAGAACTTCCTTGGCTATCTTCTCTGTCGAGAAATAGAAGTCGAAACCGTGGTCGTTCTTCTCGATGTTCGACAGAAAGTCCTTCCTGTTCTTGTTCGTGACCTCAGCCGCCTGATCAGCCATACTGTTGGAGACTCTTTCAAGATCTCCTTCCCCCCTCAGCTGCATCTTGACCTTGTAGAAACCGCCGCTGAATCTTGCGCAGGTCTCGCACTGCTTGTTGATGAAGTTAAGACGGGTATCGTAGTGATCCTGTATCTCGCCCTTGAATGCATGAACCCTTACAAACATCTGGTCGTCTTCCTCCCAGTACTGGAGCTCCATATCGACTCCTTCCTCGGAGAACTCCTCGAACGTTGCGGCCAGCTGGTCTTCAAGCGAATACTCCTCTACCCACTCCCCTCTCTCCCTCATACGTCCACAGACCGAGCAGACCTCTATATCAACTTTGTCAGGTATATCGAGCAGATCGTTCTTATCTGGATAGCAGTCAGGACAAAGTTTCTTCTCTTCCCCGTAGAGACGGTCGGTCTCCTTTCCGCATCTTGGACAGAATTTTGAAAGCTCCATACCTTTATTTCAACTGGAAAATTTTATATTTCAAACCTGATTTCATCCCCTTCTTCAAGTCCCAGATCCTCAAATGATTCCAGGAGATAGCTGTAAAGTCGTCCAGGCGAATAAAGTTCCCATGTTCTTGGATCGAATGTCCAGGGTTCAGCCTTCTGGACATCTATGACCTTCTTCTCAGAGTTCATGAAGCATAGGTAAAGCGGCTCTGAAAGCAGCATCATATCTATCGAGGCTCTTGTCTCCCCGAAGTCGAAAAGCATCTTGCCCTCGGATTTCAGGCTGAGCCCCCATGACTGTGTGATAAAGTTATCTGCAAGCTTTGCCCGGTAGGACTCGCCGTTAACCTCGATCTCTATCTCTTTCACATGATTATCTTGGTCTTGCAGAGATTTAATACCGTGCAACGTCCCGGTATATGAAAAAATATACCACAAATCTTTTTATTCAATCCTGTGTAACCCAGTATATGGATGTTGCATGGTTTGACGCCGAGCAGTGGGAGAAAGATTACCTGGCAGGCAAGGATATCTCGTTTAACATCGATTTCTACGACGAACCGCTGACCAGCGACAATGCGGAAAAAGCGGATGGATATGATGCCGTGACCGTGTTCGTGACATCTGAAGTGGACGAAGCCGTTATAGAGGAACTAGACGCCTTCATGATAGCGTGCCGTTCAACCGGTTTCGACCATGTAGACGTTGAAAAAGCGAAGGATAAGGGCATACGTGTATGCAATGTCCCTGATTACGGGGCGAACACAGTGGCGGAGCACACTTTCGGACTTATGCTAGCCTTGAGCAGGAAGATATACGAGGCTATCAGAAAGGTTAACGAAGGGGAGTTCAACCACGAAGGACTCAGAGGTTTTGATCTAAAAGGAAAGAAACTTGGAGTTATAGGCACCGGGTCGATAGGGAAGCATGTCATCCGGATGGCGAAAGGATTCGGTATGAACGTTATAGCGAGCGATCCCAGACCGGACAGGGTTGCAGAAAACAATCTGGGTTTCATGTACGTCAGTCTAGAAGACCTTGTCAAACAGTCAGATATAATCAGTCTTCACTGCCCTCTTACAGACTCAACAAGGCATCTTCTAGGAAAAGATGAGTTCGACAAGATGGACAACACCCTGGTAGTCAACACCGCCAGGGGCGAGCTGATCGATACTGAAGCGCTGATAGAAGCGCTTGAAGACGGTAGCGTGAAGGCAGCCGGACTCGATGTGCTTGAAGAAGAATGTTATATCGAGGACGATCTGAAATATCTGGGGGATCTAAAGGAGAAATGTGATCCGCAGATAATACTTGAAGATCATATCCTCATGGACCGTGATGATGTCCTGATAACACCTCACAATGCGTTTAACAGTATAGAGGCGCTTCATCGCATAGAGGACACGACGTTGAACAACCTGAGAAGCCAGGCCAATGTCGTCAACGGTTTCTAGTCCGAGTTGTACTTCCACATTATCACTGCTATCACCAGGAACGCTGTGAGCGCCATCATCGGTATCGTGACATAGTCAAAGTAGAACGTGTACTTCGTCTCGCATGACAATGAAAGCACCGAGCAACCGGCGGAGTGGAACTGTGTGATCCTCTGCACCAGGTAATGGTAAACTGAGATCGAACCACCTATCACCACCATCGGGATTACATAGTCCCGGACATCATCGTCCCTGAACAGTATGGATACTCCTAAAAGCACAACAAGAGGATACATGAAGATCCTCTGGAACCAGCATAGACGACACGGCTCCCACCCAAGTATGTTTGACAGGTAGAGGCTGCCTGATGTCGCAGTTAAAGCGAATATAAACGATATCTCTCTGTAGTAATGAGACAGAACCTGTTTGAACCCCACATATCTTTCAAATTCATCAAGTTTTCCAGTGTACCGGTTGAAAATGTGAGCTGCCAAAGATGCGACAAGCACTATATCTGCGGCAAGAGTAAGTGATGCCAGTGTAAATACGACAGGTTCCATGTCAAAGATTGTCGTACTTCAGCTTAAAAATAGTGCCTTTGACGAGGAGACCTATAATGGGCTCCAAAATAACTCTATAATAACGGGATGAGCAATTATCCAACAGGTGAAAAATCTATGAGAACAAAGTTACTGGTTCTTGCGGTTTTACTCGCCTTAATAAGCGGCATGACAGCTGCGAAACCAATTAACTCGATTAACCGGGGTAAACATCTGAACCCTCGCAGTGCGGTGCTACAGAAGGCCCGATAGTGAACACCCATTACAGCTTTACCAACTGACTGGAATCCGGGACAAGTGACGACATCTGGTGGGCAACTGTTGACTCTGAAAGCCAGATCGAGATCTACAGGCCATCTGGAGACAGGTACTGCGTGATACTCAGAGACGAAGGCTAGTTCCAGGGAATACCTGGAGCTCAAAGTCCTCTTGACAGCTCAAAGACTCTTTCAGGAGACGAAAAGGGGTACCGTACATGGAGGCACGATGATTACAGTGAAAGGAGATCTAAAAGATCAGCCGAATTGGCCCATGAAAGGTAACGCAGGCAAGATAGACTTCGCATGTAACGCTGAAGAAAGTCTTGAATCCTTCCCTCCGTCATGTCCTGGTATCGAACACTGGTACGACGCCTACTTTAACAGCCTGGACGTGACCCAGAGCTACTGGTGGTTCAGCTACCAGAGCAGAGGATGCGGTACGATGACCCATGTGAACGACGCTGACGGGAACATCAACACCGGCAATATCGTCTGCGAGTAAAATCTCTTCCCTCTTTTTTCTTATCATACAACCAGATACAATCTTGGCAAGAGATAGAACCTGAAACGCCCGCACAGGGATTTGAACCCTGGATCTGCACCTCCGCAAGGTGCCGTCATTC
>JBDGSN010000030.1:0-18939 GCA_042217505.1 Candidatus Nanohaloarchaea archaeon | reverse complement strand
TACACTGTGGTGTACTTTTTACCCTACTATTTTACCGTTAGATGTTTAAGTCTTCCTCACTAAATACCCGTTATGACTGAGTTTATCAAAAGAAAGATGCTGGAAAAGGTTGAAGGCCACCTGGAAAAAGATGAAATTTCGCTGATTGTAGGTGCGAGACAGGTAGGTAAAACCACCCTGATGCAGCAACTAAAGTCGGAACTGGAGGAAAGCGGTGAGAACACGCTCTATCTCAGTATGGATATACAGGAGGACAGGACACATTTTGAATCTCAGCAGGACTTGATCGAAAGAATCGAACTGGAGCTCGGAGAAGAGAAAGGCTATGTATTCCTTGATGAGATTCAGAGAAAGGAAAATGCTGGTCTGTTCCTGAAAGGGATTTACGATCGAGAACTGCCTTACAAGTTTGTGGTTTCGGGTTCAGGCAGTCTGGAACTGAAAGAGAATATTCACGAGTCTCTGGCTGGACGGAAAAGAATCTTCGAACTACCGCCAGTCTCCTTCAAAGAGTTCGTGAACTACGAAACAGATTACGAATACGAGGAAAGACTGGAGAAATACTTCGAAGTTAAAAAGGATGAGGCAGATCGTTTACTCAAGAAATATCTGAACTATGGCGGCTATCCTCGTGTAGTAACTGAATCGAAGGAAAGCGAGAAACGCAGAGTTATCGATGAAATATTCTCCAGCTACTTGGAGAGAGATGTATCAAACTTTCTAAATGTTAGAAAGGTAGATGCTTACTCCAAGCTTGTATCTGTTCTTGCAGATCAGATGGGTGATCCGGTCAGTAATTCCAAGCTGGCAAGGGATGTAGGCGTTAAATCAACGACTGTCAGAAACTACCTGAACTACCTGGACAAAACCTTCATAGTTGAAAAAACAAATCCGTTCTACACCAATAAAAAGAAAGAGATCACGAAATCGCCCATAGTCTATTTCTCAGATCCAGGTCTCAGGAACTATAGCATACAGAGGTTTGGGCACTTGAATACTCCTTCAGAGTTCGGAGAACTGTTCGAAGGCTTCATTCATAACTTCTTGAAGCAGGAGACGCAGTTCACTGGTCTTGATGTAAGGTACTGGAGAACCAAATCGCAGGCGGAGGTAGATTTCGTCCTTTCCACAGGGAACAAGGTAGAACTGCCTGTAGAGGTGAAGTACAAAGACCTGGATGAACCAAAGGTTACGAAGTCGCTGCGGAGCTTCATCAAAAAATACAGTCCGGAAAAAGCAGTAGTAGTCAATATTTCACTGGAAGAAACAGTGGAAATAGAAAATACACAGGTAGAGTTCATACCATACACCAAGTTCCTGTACAAGTTGGAGGAAATGATATAGGAAACCTAAATCGATAGAGAAGTTCTAAATTGTTCAAATACTTCCTTCAGCCGAACTATAAAATCTCGATCAGGAGCTTCTCTATTGTTCTCGGATTCAGAACTGTGTAAGTTTCTTTTTCCGATTTCCGAGGAAATCGCTTATCTGCTCACGTTTCCAGCCAAGCGGTGATAGAACTGATTCAGCGGCTCTAATCAGTTCTCGGCGGTAGAACTTTTCATCGTAGCTATCGGCCTCGAAGTCCAGCCTCACCCGGTCCTCGCTCTCTGCGGTATCATCTCTTACGACGTAATGGATATCCTGGCCGGGTCTGTAGTTTATGTTGTTCAATCTTCCACGCTTCATGGCTGCGACTGTCCGGTTCTCGACGCTGTAGTCATCTAGCTCTCTCGTGACTCTGGCTTTCTTCACCAGATTTTCGGTTTTCACACTGTCTTTTAAGCTGTCTATCTGTTCTTTAAGGAGCTCACATACTTTTTCAGGTTCCATAGTTTCATCCAGTCTTTCGATCAGTTCCAGCTGACAGTCTTTGACGAACTCAGAGGTAGAGCGCTGCTCACACTCTATTCCTGCGGTCTTGAACCCTCCTTCTTTCTTCTTGCCGAAGTAACGGTTCAGGGTCGATATGTTTGCATCAGTGGATGAACGTGGTATAAAAGCCACCCATTCGAAATCATGCTCGTGCTCAAGCTCTATCCCGACCTCCTTGCTCACTTCTTCACAGACTTTCCCGACCTCTGTAGAGTTCTCTCCTGGTTTCGCCCAAAGGCTGTCGACTATGCCGTGTTTGATCGAGTAGCCGTGTTTTTCCAGCGTCTCTTTTGTATCGACCATGATCTCCCTGTCGTAGGCGTTGATAGCCTGGTGGCATCTCATCGCACCGTATGAGGCGTGTGCATGACCCATGTAACCGAAGCAGGAGACCAGTATCCATTTTATCGAATCTACGGCGCCCTGGAGATACTCTCTTTTATCCTCATTATCGGCTTCTTTCAGCTCCTTTTTCATCTCCTGTCTGTCCTTTACTAAAGGTTCCAGCACTTCTGATATGAATCCTGTTTTCTTTTGGCATATCGTATAATCGAGTTCAGGTACCTCGGAGTTTTCACAGCAGTCGCATGAAACGGTTTCCGGGCTGATATTTTTCTTCACCATTATATTTGGGTAGAGTGATGCGAAGTCCAGCTCGACTATATCCCTGTGGACCCCGGGTTCAGGGTTGAATAGGAAGCCGCCTCTATCTGCTTTGTGTACTGTATCGGCTTTCCTGAACCGTTCGCCCTCCCAGTTCTTCCAGGGGGTTAAAGTATCCTTTTCCAGGTACGCCCGTTGCACCTCTATCGCAGTTAAGATGTTACCTATGCTTCCCCAGGCTAGCTCCTGCAGCGGCTTCCAGGAACGCTCCACGAGATCCCAGAGTCCCTGGATGCTTGTCTCGCCCAGTATGAAGCTGTTAGAGCGGTCGATAACTATCCGTCCTGGAACGTTGTACCTTGCCGCCGAATGCATCGCCTGGCCATAACTTGAGACTGTGTTCGAACCAGCGAGTTGTTCGAAACCATCTTCTCTTCCAAGCGAGATGCCTTTCTCCTCAAGAAATTCAAGCAGTCCACCTCTGTTGACCACAAGTATGTCCGGGTCGACCCTCTCAAGATACTGACCCAGGAACTCAAGAGATTCTCCGCCTTTATCGATCCTTTCGCCGTCGATCCTGATCTCATCCGGTCTATTATTTGCCAGATGGACTCTTGGAAGCGTCAACTCGGTCTTGACCAGATCCTCTTCTGGCAGCGGCTCGATGCTCTCCTGTAAACAGTAACGGAACTGGGGTGTCAGATCCACATTGTAAAACCTGAACTTTTCCCTGCTGAAATGGTTCTTGAACCTGTTGATAGTGTCTCTGAAACTTCTCTGCGATTTCACATCGACTCTCAGGACCCGGTTTTTCTCATCTGATCCGAGGTCACGGTACCAGTTCTCGAAAACAGTTGCTTTAACGCTTTTACGGGATGATATCCATGGTCGGACATCTCTTAGGTCTTTCCTGCTTGCGTGGATATAGAACCGAGGGTTATAATCTTCTTTCACCTTTCTTTTTACCTCGCCGTCTTCACGGCTCCATTCTATGGCTTTTGAACCCCTGAAGTCCACTTTAAAGGTCATATACATTCCTCCAGCTCTTCAATCCTCTCCTTTAGATCGTAGATCTCTTTCTGCTGGCCTATCATGATAGAGATGAGTGCCGGTAGAGCGGGGTCGGAGGCGTTCATGTATGATCCAGCTGAAGCGTATCTGTGCGCTTTCTCCCATAGACTGTCCAGATATTTCTGGTTCTCCTTCCTGAGAGCTCTCTGGAAAGGTTTGAAACGGTTGATGAACGAATCTAGATGGTTTCTATACGTGGCATTTGTCCGTCCCACCTCATCACCTCCATAGATTCCCAGTAGGCAAGGGTCGTCTGGAGATAGCCGTTTTCCCTGTAAAACTTTGTTTTGAAGCCGTCTGAACTGTAACGGTTTCCATGAGAGGTCTTCGAGATCCTGATGTGGTTATCTATCCGCCCCTGCAGCCTGAACGCCAGTTTGCCGTCGGCCGTTGTTAAAAGAACTTTCAGGTTGTTCGCTCGAGTCGAACTCTCAAGGGACTCGAGTGCTGAATCGAATAGCTGCTCTGCCTCCTTCCAGGGTATATTCTCGTCCTCGTATAGCTGGTTTATGGAGGTCAGAACGACCAGTCCGGTTTTTTCGTCGATCTCCTCCTTCAGTTTCTCACATAACGTGTGGTGATGGTATGCGGTGAAGGCGCGGGCGATAGTTATCTTTTCCAGCATCTCTTCGCCGTGGCTTGCCAGCCTGTAGGTCGATGCATGGTTTCCTGTATCTATCCAGACGGCTTTCCTGTTACTGTATGATATCTCCTCTGATATCAGCTGCTGAAGGGCGTTATCTGCGTTAACAAGGTTCCAGCCTTTCTCCAGCTCTGGTAGCCTGGGTTCTATCTCGAGCTTTTTCTGCTGTGTATAATCGGATCTCATAAGCCGCATTTCCTGAAGCGGCTCCGGCTTTAAAACACCTGGCCCGGACCTGTTCCGGCAGTTCCGTTAAGAATCGTCTTCAGTTTCTTCTTCCAGACTGCCCTCAGCGTTCCCGAAACCGGCGCTGAGAACCCGGGTAAGCGCTTTCTCGGATTTCTCCCCGGTCTCGATTATCTTCTCGTCATCCAGTTCTACCACCATGCCGGTGGTGATGTTGGGTGAGGTGGGTATGAAAACTATGGTCCGTCCATCTTCGGACTTGTTGCCCGTCTTGAAACCAGTTACTCTTAGACCGTTTAACTCCACCTTGACAGGTTCGCTGAGGTCTTCGGCACCTCCAAGAACGGTCTCGGTCGTCACCTTTGTGATGTTGTATACCGAGCTCAGGAATGGTATCTGGCTGAAAAGCTCATCGAGAGACTTTTCGAGCTGGAAACCGCTTTCAGTCCTGACAAACCGGCCCACACCAGTCACGATTATCGCAGAGATTATGAGCAGTATAGCGAGCTTGAACGTTTGATCGATGTAGAAACCGAAGAGGCCGTTTATCCCGAAAAGAGGTGAGATGTTAAAGTACTGGTTGCCAGGTATCGCTGCTATCTTGCCGAAAAGCCAGTTGACGACGAGAAGGGTTACAACAAGAGGCAAGAGCACTATTGTGCCAGCGACCGCAGGTTCTTTAGGGTCGCCAAGTCGTCTTGAGAAGTCTGCTATGAGCTGGGAGCGGTTCTGACTGTAGTATTCGAGTCTTCGTTCACCAGCCTTCAGGAACTTCTGAGTGCTTTTTTCCAGATGTCTCTTTCTTTCTCTCAGGTGATCTTTGCCGGTTTTATCCTCGGACATACCAGTATATCAGTTACGCATTTTTATGATGGTTCTGGAGGTGGAGATATGAGAGAAATACTGGGACTGGCGATTTTACCGCCTATCCCAGTCAGGTGCGAAACCTGGATCGACTTTCCTGTCGTTTCTCGCCAGGGAAGATAGTTCGTCCATCTCGGAGCTTGAAAGACGGAAATCGAAGATGTCGAAGTTCTGCTCCTGATGCTCTCTGGAGGCAGCTTTCGGTATCGCAGCGACGTTATCCTGCTGTATGAGCCATCTAAGCGCTACCTGAGCCTCAGTCTTGTTGTGATCGTCTGCGATCCTTTTTATGGTCGAGTTGCCCATCACGTCTCCTCTTGCCAGGGGAGAGTAGGCGGTCAGCATCATGTCGTAGCTCCTTACTTTCTCAAGCACAGCTTCCTGTGAAAGGAATGGGTGATATTCGACCTGGTCGGTCAGTATATCTTTGTCCGAAACCTCCTGAGCCTCGTCTATCTGGTCGGATGCGAAGTTGCTGATGCCGATGTTCCTGACCTTCCCCTCTTCCACAAGTTCTGCCATAGCATCAAGGGTCTCTCTGAAAGGTATTTCTTCATGAGGCCAGTGGATCAGAAGAAGGTCAACGTAGTCTGTTCTCAGCTTCTCCAGGCTTTCCTCGAAGCTTCTCTTCACGTCTCCGTGCCGGAAGTTCGATCGCCATATCTTGGTCGTCAGCCATATATCTTCTCTATCGACGTCGGATTCCTCGATCGCCTTGCCGACGTGCTCCTCGTTGTCGTATGCCTGGGCTGTATCTATATGCCGGTAACCGATGTCAAGAGCGTTTTTGACTATCTTTTCGCATTCTTTACCGTTTATCTGCCACGTACCGAGTCCTAGAGCTGGTACTTGCTCTCCCTGAACGTTAATATACTCCATTTTTAGCCACCGTTTGTTCTTTCGTTATCAAATCACTTTAAGCTTCCTGTTTATACTTTAGAGTAACATCAGAGCGCCTGGGTGTATTTTAAACTAGTAGAACCAATTTAACATATGAAAGAGGTTTCTTGTGGACTTGTTCTTGAAGGCGATAAGATTTTGCTACAGTTCGATTCTGAAAACCAGGTATGGGATATCCCACATGATACAGGTAAGAGAGGAGAGCTCGGCGCTGATACCGCTGAAAGAGTTGCCTCTGAGGTTGCGGGATGTGACGCCAGAGTTCTCAAGTACAAGAAAAAGCTAAAGACAGAGTTCGATGATGAAGGTGAGCATTACAAGTATCAGCCGTATGTCGTCGAGCTTGAAGACGAGCCGAAGGAAGGAGAGTTTGTATCCCCTGAGGAGCTTGAACCGGATAACGTTTCCAAGTCGCTGCAGGAGATGAAGGGTAAGCTGGCAAGCCTTTAATCTATACCCTTGAAACCTGCCGCTACTAGCAGTGAGAAGACAAGAGTCGCTTCTGCTTCCACCTGTGTGTAGTTCATCTCATCATCTTCCTTGATCTTCCCCCATGAAACAGCTTCTTTTGGAGGTGCGCCGGAAAGACTTCCGTCACCCTCCATACCTGTTGAAATGTAGACTGCGTAGTCTGTTCCGCCACGGAAAAGATTTGACATTATAGCCTGGTGCTTTGGGACACCGTCTCCGACACAGATAAGACCGGTCTTCTCAGCCTCTATAGCTTCATGGATAAGCTTGTCCCAGTCGTCAAGTATCTCGATACCTACATCAGGATCCTGTTCCTGCCTGTAGTAGAACAGGAAGTCACCTATCTCGGCATCGATAAGTGCTGGACAGAAAACAGGTATGTCATGTTCTGCCGCATGGTTGAGGAACGAATCCTTGTCATCACAGTCCTCCCCTAATGCCTTAGCTACCTCGGTCGGTGTCCTGATCTTCTTATCCTCAAAGAAATCTGGGAAGAAGTCGTTGTTCAGGTATTCCTCCAGTTTTACGTATCCATCGGACTCAACGTAGATGTTGCCAAGCCGGTTTATGCCGTTTTCACGCAGCTTCTGCTCGTCAGCGTCCCACTCCCCCATCTTGAACGGATGGAAGCCCTTGATAATGTCTTCTGTTATAGAGCCAGAAGTGGTTATCATCACATCGACGAAATCCTCTCTTGCAAGGTACGCGATCGTCTCTCTCAGTCCTGAGGAGATCATGTTCGATGTGAAGGTGAGGAATATCTTGGCATCTTTCTCCCTCATCTCCTTGATTATATCTATGGCTTCCTTCATGTGTGTTGCCTGAAAGCCCGTTGTACCGTATGATTCGAGCAGATCCTCAAGTGAGAAATCTCCTCTAAAATCGTATCCCTTGACTTCTTCGCCCTCGTATCCTTCTTTTGTACCTGGTATAACGTGTTCCCGTGTATCGGAGGCATCTTTTTCGTCTGTCATACTCAGGAAATGGAAAGAAAATTTTATCAGTCATCGCTATAAACTGTGTTTGAGTATGAGGGGTGTTTTTGTCAAGCTATTTGGTGCCCTGCTTGCGGTTGTTGGGGCGTTACTGGTGGTTGTAGCAGCTTATTATCCGCCGACCACGCTTTATGTAGGCAATATAATAACGTTCCGGGAGATAATTAATAACATAATAATCTTTGTTGGAGGCTTGATTTTGCTGGTATCTGGCGCAGTTATCGTCTGGTATGAGGATCCCGAGCTTGGAGAGAAAGTAATGACGTATATCGGGAAAATTATGAACTTCATCTAACGGTTTTATTCTTAAAACTCACCGTTTAATCTCATGTTACGGAGCCGGTGCTTTGTACCGGCTAATCGCTCAAACGGATTTCCGTTTGCGGCCGAATAGCTCAGCCTGGGAGAGCGCACGACTGAAGATCGTGTTGTCCCCGGTTCAAATCCGGGTTCGGCCATTACTTCGTTCTGACATGACCCGTGATTTGTGGCGGTAGAAAACTTGTTTTCAAGGTTCAAATCCGGGTTCGGCCAAACAGGCTCTCTGTTTTCTCCAGATCTTCCTGAAAAATGTAATTCATCCGTATTACAATTGATTCTTTTTAGAAGAAAAATCCATTATATGTATTACAAGTGTTGAGGTGATCCATTCTAAGAATAGCTCATCGCATTCGCAGATTCCGAAAGATATCTGCTGCAAGCACGGAACATATTCGTGCTTATAGGAACGTAACTCTACCAGGGGTCGTGTTCGTAGCCATGCTCCCCGGCTCTTTCAATCATTTCATCTTCCGAGACATCGTTGCATGACGCCCACTGCCATTCCTCAAGCTCGCCCATGTTCTTCAGGGCCTCGACCTCTTCCTTCGAGGTGATAGATACGTTAGCGGTGTCGTCGCTGTAGAGCTCGATGATCCAGTAGCTTTCTTTATCTCCCATAAACCTCAATTAGTTCGAAAACTCTTAACAGTTATTACTTGTCGAGTTCGAGAACGAGATCAACGCCGAAAGTACCAAGCTTGTTGGTTATCTTCAGGGTTCTCGGCCCGGATATACTGGATATGTTGGTGTGAACCGTATGGTTAAACGGGTATGAGACCCTTACAGTTGGTGTTTCCGGCATGAAGAAGCTGAAGCTGGGTTTGACTTTTTCCAGGAAACTCCTGTCGGAAACCGGTTCCTCCCTGCGCTCTATAGAATCGACGCCACCCGAGGTGAAAGGCACGAGGAAAGACCCCGAGCTCTGTGTGACCTGGACTATGTCTCCCTGTGCGGCACCACCTCCATCAAACCGGTAGACTGCCTGTATTTCGTCTTCTGATAGCGCACGATGATATATTCTTAGATCATCAATTTTACCGTTCAGGTAATGGCTAGGCCCTATAGACCCGGAAGGGCTCCGAGCTTCAGATCCTACTCCGAGATACCCATATCTCGTGGCTCCTGTGCCGAGCCCGGTTCCTGTTGGGTATGCGTCCTTTACGGCGTCAAGTTTCGAATCTATATAGATTTTTTTATCGTTTGTAATGCTGCTGTCGTATACTACACAGGCGTGGTGCCAGTTTCCATCGGTTATATTTGTGTTGCCGGCCATATCGTCCCCTCCGCCTGACCCGGAAGTAGTCTGGAAGCCTATTGTATTCATATATGTAAATTCTTCTTCAGCGCTGAATCGCCAGTATTCGCTCCTGTCGAAGGCAGCTATTATTTGATTGGCGTTTGAAGATGTTTTAAGCCATGAGCATACTGTTAACTCGTTTATTGAATCGGCAGTGTTGTAATGCAGGTTCTGGAGTGCGGCCCGATCATCTGTTCCGTCAAAACTCAGTGAATTATCGATTTTACCGTTAGTCCAGGTTGGACTGTTTTCTAGTGTGCCGTTGTTATCCCCGCCTTCCCGGCTTGCGTCTTCTGCGGTTGACCCGCTGGTAGAGTCCAGGGGGTAGTATGCTACCAGGTCCTGGGAGAGGTTGTAGTAGCTTGCTTCCAGGAACTTGCCATAGCTCACTATACCTGCAGGTTTCCCGGAGACGATGTAAGGGTAGTCCAGGCTGTCGTAGGTTCCGGGCGGTATACTACTTCCCCCTGCGTAGAACTTTTGGTGGTCAAACTTCATGGTAAGCGTGTAGTTATCCACCTTTGCGCCGGCTGTCAAAGAGCTTAGAAATAGAACTCCGAGCAGTACCGTGATTTTTTGGCAATCCATACGACAGTTTTGGTATCGAGTTTTTTAACCCTGCACTGCCGCTACCAGGCGGAAAAATTATGTGTTCAAGATTACAGCGGGTGTTAATGGCGGAGGTTCATGGTTCAGGATGTTATTTTTATCTCTGTTTCCTCTATTTTCAGGCTTGGACATGTGTCTACAGTCGCAACTATCTTGTTAGGTATCTCGCTGCTGTTTATCTCAAGTGTGCGTGTCTCTCCAACCTCTAGATCCGCTATCTGGAACTCTTGTATTACTTGGGAGTTGTTAAGCGCATACACGTTCACGGAGTCGTAGAAGCTGATGGTTCCCGTGTTCTCTATATCTACCGTAGTTCTCTGTCCTGACTGGTCGTAGACCGGCTTTTTGAGGTCGACTGCGGCGTTTCTGCATGCTATATCCTGGTTTATACTGTCTGCGACCTGGCCTGTGGTGCCCTGAGAAAAATCAGGTGCCCACTGGGCATACAGCCCAGCGATAGAGACAGCTATTGCTATCATAAGCGTTGAGCTGATCACCTGTGAAATTCCTTTTCTCATCGGTATCTCCTATAGATCCAGTCTGTCCGTAGCTCTTGGGCATTCCTGTGAGAAAGCCTTTATGTATGCAGGCTTTCCGGATAGGGAGCTGATCGATTCGCTTGAGAGCTTTCCAGCTGTGATGCTGGCGCTCGACTGTCCCATGATAGTGTTGTTCGAGTAGAATGCTGCCAGGATCAGATTGTTAAGATCTTTATCACCTGTGTTCCGCACCGCAAGAGTCACTGAGCTTGAACCATCGTAGTTCCCTGATACTATCGTGACTGATGCGTCGTTGCTGCAGGAAACCGACTGGTTAGCATTTTGTTCGGTCTGTCCCATGATGTTCTGCGCAACCTGCGGAGCCCATCCTGAGAATATACCTACTACAGAGATCGTAACTGCGAGTAGAAGTACCGATGCTAAGATTGGCGAGATTCCTTTCCTGTTCATATAATCAGTAATCCGGTTTCTTCGTATTTTAAGTTACTGCCTACAGGAAGAAGGTGATAGCCAGGTAACCTGCAGCGAAAAGTATAGCCATATGCTTGAAACCTGCTTTCAGTTCTCCCTCTGAAAGCTTCCCGATTATCAGGCCGGAGAAGACGGCCTGTATGTAGACCAATCTCTTGAACCAGCTCTTGTAAAGCCTGATGTTCTCCTGCAGGTTTCCGCCTCCTCCGCCACCTCCGAAGGCTGCGAATGATCCTGAGCCTCCAAGCGATTTCTGTGCGCTTGCAAGGTTCGGAAGCAGGAAGTTGGTAAGTGCTACAAGTATGCCGATAAAGATGAAGAACACGATGTAACCGGTTATCATCTCTCCGTAAAGCTGTGACTCTCTCTCCTCCTTAAGCTTCTTGATCGTTCTTATGTTGTCGCCCACGGATTCAAGGACGTCCTGTATATTACCGCCTGACTCATACGCCTGTATGATAGTGTCAACACTTCTCCGGATGACATCCGAACCAGTATCACGTCCGAAGTTCTTCATCACTTTGCCGAAAGGTATACCCCAGTCAAGCTGTGCGTTCATCTTCTCTATCTTTTGATCCAGCGGTCCGTAACTCCCGGTCTCAGTGTTCTGGATGGCCTTTGGAAGGGACATACCGGCTCTTGTGCCCTCAACGATATCTCTCAGGAACTCTGGGAACTTTTCCTCCATCTTCTTCCGTCGCTGGTACTGTGTGTACTTTATGTACATCAGAGGTGCTGCCATCAGGAGGAGCGATCCAAGGTTCAGCAGCACGAACATCAGCTGTCTGAAGGAGGATGTCGATGTTACCGATGCAGCTATCAGGTTCTGTTCCTTGAAACCGATATCTTTTCTCTTGATAACTACTGTGTTCTGCTCCTTCAGCTGTGAGGTCGGGACATCGAAGGTCTTGGAGTTGGAGCTTAGATCTGATAATTTCTCGCCATTCAATGATACTACGAGAGGTATCGACTGAGCGTTACCGCTTACCTCGATAGAGAGCTTGGTGCCCTGTGCTACTGAAGGACGTTCAAGGCTGAAAGTGAAGTTGGCGGAGTGATCGTTGGTTATAGATTTTTTACCGCTGAAATCGTACTTGTGAAGCCGGTTCTGGTAATCCCAGTAGTTGACACCGGCTATAAGAGCGCCTATGATGAAGGCGCTGGCGATCATTATTATGAGCTTCTCGTTGTCCCTCCAGAAGTTCTTCGCCTTTAGTTTGTAATCTCTATACGATTCCATCTAGTCCACCGTAATAGCAAGGAATGCCACGAATAAAGCGTTTATGACCGGGATCACAACGTGGACGCCAAGCCACATCAAATCCCGGATAGCGAAACCTGCGATCTGACCGCCCAGAAGGTTCATAACTGCGAGTATGACAACAAGGAAAACCGGTGCAGCGATGAGTATAGCAGTGTAGAAAGAAGCGTATGTAGACAGCTTTTCGATCTCCTTCTTGCGGTCCATATTGTATTCGAACAGGGCTTCATCGGCTTTTTCCTGTAAGTATGATTTTAAGTCTCCTCCTGTTTCTACTGTCGAGATTATGCCGTAAAGGACTTCTGACCAGTCATCGCTAGGTGAACGGTCCGCCATCTCTCTTAATGCGGTTGTCAGGTCCTCACCGAAGACATTGACCCTTCTCGAGATCTCTCCGGCCTCCTCGGATATGCCTCCGTATTCCTCGAAGCTGTCAAGAAGCTCGAACATAGATTTGGGGGGTATACCTGAAGTTGCGATAGCTCCCAGATGGTTCAGGGCGAACGGCAGGTTCTCATCAATATCTTTTTTCCTCTTTGAAGCCCTCTGACCCGGATAGACATACATACTGCCGAAGACGACGAGCGCCAGTGCGACAGGTATACCGAAGAGAAATCTAGCCGCATCAAGAGCTCCCAGCCCGCCTGATATGACGTAGACGAGTCCGCCTAAAAGGCCGATGAATGCGGCAAAGGTGGAGAAAAGGAACATCTCGGAAACATATGTCCTGTAAAGGATGTCCATGTTCGCCTTCTTCATATCATCCTTCAGATCTTCAAAGTACTCGCCGTATTTATCAACGGTAGGTCCATAAAGAGCATTTGCCGCTGCAGCGGTATTATCTGTCCTCGACGCCTGTATGAGGCGTTGAAAGAATGACGACCTGAAGGGATCGTTGCTCATTGTATCTTTAATCCGTCGTTCTCGAATATGTAACTATGGACTCCCTGGTTGTAATCTGAACCTCTCAGCTTTTTCACGTACATCTTTCTCTGGACATGACCCTCGCTCATATCCACCTGCATATTTATAATGCCATCTGCGATCTCTTCCTCTATCTCTGTTGCTTCCTCGTTCTCAGCTATAAGCATGGTGGTCACACCCATGTCCCTCATCTCGTCTTTAACGGAGAGAAGGGTCTTCCGGATATCCTTTCTTGAATCGATGTACAGATCAAGGTCCGTGATAGGGTCCAGTACAACTCTTTTAGCGCCGTTCTGCTTGACTGCGCTTCTAAGCATGTCTGCCACCCGTTCGTACCTGTATGGATCGAACTTGGTTATACTGATCTTTTCTGATTCGACGCAGTCCTCGAACTTCCAGTCGAACGTGTTGGCTCTGACGATGTCGTCAGCGGTCTCCTGGAATGAAACGTAAAGACCGTTTTCACCGTTCATAGCACCCCTGTAAAGGAATTCGAGTCCTAGATTGGACTTTCCTGCTCCCGGTTCACCCTTGACCAGCATCATCATGGTTTTCGGAAGGCCGCCGCCTAGAAGGCGGTCAAGGTTATTGACACCGGTGTGTATCTTTTCCATCTTTTACGCCTCGAAAGGGTTCTCCGCTGATTCTTTCTTATTTTCATCCTGGAACGGATTTTCATCCATCTCTTCTTCGCTCCTGGATCTGATATCGTTGATCTTCTTCCTCTCACTTTTCAGCCGTTTCTCCAGTTCATCGACAGGATTTTTCTCTGTCGCCTTCTTCTCCTTTATCGTGGAGTCGCCTTCCAGCTCTTTGAGCTCGTTTTTGAGATTCTCCTCTGATTCGTCCTCTTTAGCCCTCTCCATGTCCTTTTCAAGGGTGTCTGGACGTGATATATCGACTTTCTCCTCTGCCCCGAGCACTTCGTCAAGCGAGTAGTCGCCTTCCTCGGAGTGCACCATCTTGAGTATATCCTCCTTGTTCTTGTAGTATTCCTGGATTATCTCGGAAACTTTGTGGAAGTCCTTGACACCCTTGTCGTGAAGCCAGTTAAGTACTTCAGTACGGTTGTCCAGTTCTTCGTGAAGCTTTTTCTTGCTTATACCGTAATCGTTGCTGATCTCATCGAACAGGTAAGGCTCCCCTCTCATGCTGTAAGAGTCGTCCATCGCCGTCCATGTGAACGCCTCGTTCGTCCTTGCAGATGCTGATTCTCCGATGACCTTCTGCAGTTCGTGTAAACCTTTGACACGTCTTGCGCTTTTCTCCACTCCTTTTGCGTGTGTCATGATCACCATCGCATCGATTGCCTCGATCAGTGCCGGTGAAAGCGAGATAGGAGGCGTTATAAGACGTTTTACGACAGCATTAGGGGATGATGCGTGCATGGTACCCATTGAAGGGTGTCCTGAAGACATACCCTGGAACAGGACTGATGCTTCTTTACCACGGACCTCACCGACTACAACGTAGTCAGGGTTCTGACGGAACGATTCTTTAAGCAGTTCGTCCATGTCAACATCTCCCTGCTGGTTGTCCCCGAACATCTCTCTTGTAACTGCAGGGATCCAGTTCTCGTGCGGAAGCTGAAGCTCTCGGGTATCCTCGATCGAAACGATCTTGTCCTCTGGAGGGATGAATGATATAACAGAGTTAAGGAAGCTGGTCTTACCGGTAGCGGTACCACCACATACAAGGATCGACTGTTGGTACTCCTGCAGGATCCACATGTACGCCATCAGCTCTGGTGAAGCCGTCCCCAGATCTATCATGTCGATAGCTGAGAAAGGCGTGTCCTGGAACTTTCTGATGGAGAAAGTTGGTCCATGGGATGTAACATCCTCGGTAAGCGAAGCGTTGACACGGGATCCGTCGGGTAGTGCTCCGTCGAGAAGCGGGTTGGCGTATGAAACGTAACTCCCACATCTTTCTGCAAGTTTTATCACGAGGTTTTCAAGTGGTTTCTGTTCTTCGAACTTTACATCTGACTTGACTGAACCGAATTCAGAGTGTACTGCAAATATCGGTGTGCCTGTGCCGTCACATCCAAGGTCTTCGATGTAGGGGTCGTGCATGAACGGTTCGACCTTTCCAAGTCCGACGAAGTCTCTGTAAATGTAGTATAGTATCTTGTCGTGCTGTTCATCGGTCATCTCTATACCCAGCTCCACAAGGAGGTTGTTGACCTTCTCCTGGAGGTAGTTGATGATCTTTTCCCGGCCTTTCATCGAACTCAGGGATACATCGATCTTCTCAGAAAGGTTCTCTTTTATCATCTGGAAGAGCTCCTCATCTTCCTTGCTTAGATTCGGTTCCTCTATACTGTAGATTATCTCTTTCTGTTCCTCGTTCCATTCTACATGTGCATATGCGAACGGCTCTATGAGAGGATAACGAACATCTACGTCGGAAAGCTTGTCGACCTTTGAGGTGAACTTCACGTTTTTATCTGTCTCCAGTGTAAAATCCAGTTCATCCTTGTCGAACCTCAGGTTCCGGTCATCGCCGTCTTCGTTCCCTGAGAACGCTTCCTTGATGCTGGAGAATAGAGACATCTCTAGTTGAAAAAATGTCTTCGCTGGTTAATAAGGTCACCGCAAGCTTCGGATCACATCTCTTCCAGCGGCTGGATGCCCAGCAGTTCAAGACCATGATCGGTCACGTCTACGAATATCTCGACCAGCTTGAGACGTTTTTTCTCTACCGTTTCATCTTCTCCCAGTACGGGACTGGAGTGGTAGAAGCTGTTGAACTCTTCACACAGCTGTGAAAGATAGTTGGCGATCTTCGCTGGTTCACGGTGCTCTGCTGCTGAATCCACTTTCTCCGGGAACTCTGAAAGCTTTTTCAGGAGCCGGTATTCCTGGTCGTTCAGATCGCCTTTAAGCTCTCCATCGAGCTCTGATTTCTTCAGTATGCTTTTCGCCCGAGTGTTTGAGTACTGGAGGTATGGACCGGAGTCTCCCTCAAATGTAAGTACTTCATCCCAGTCGAACTCGATGTCCTTCCTCCTTGAAACGGAAAGGTTAGCGTACTTGACTGCGCCGATACCGACCGCTTCCGGATCGCCTTCTCGTTCTTCCATCCGTTCAGAGGCTTTCTCCACTGCTGCATCGAGAAGCTCGGCCTCTCTTGCGATACGGCCTTTTCGGGACGACATGCTGCCCTCCGGAAGCGATAGAAGGCCGTATGAGATATGTTCGGCTCCTTCACTGCTGATACCAAGTTTTTCGGAGGCTGCGAAGAGCTGCCTGAAGTTCAGCTCCTGCTCGGAGGCCACTACGTAGAGTATCTCATCGAAGTCTTCCTCCTTCCTTTTCTTGATGTTGTAGAGGTCTCTTGTTATG
Source organism: Candidatus Nanohaloarchaea archaeon (assembly GCA_042217505.1). Lineage (GTDB taxonomy): Archaea > Nanohalarchaeota > Nanosalinia > Nanosalinales > Nanosalinaceae > JBDGSN01. The sequence goes on along the minus strand of JBDGSN010000030.1, from coordinate 2,601 downwards.
TAGAGCGTTGAACCATCTGTTTTCAGCAGTACGACGCCTGGAAGGTCTTTATCTTCAAACTCAAGAAATACACTGCCGTCATCATCTTTTCCGAGGACTCCTTCGTCCAGTTTCTGCTGTATAAGCTCCTGAGCACCTTCGAGAACAGTTGATTCTCCTGTTATCCGGTCAAATGAGATGCCGAGTCGTTCGTATTCTTCCTTGTGGTATTCAAGAGATGCTTCCCGGAACTTTCTCCAGAGCTCTCTTGCCTCCTCATCGCCTTCTTCGATTTTCGAGGCCCACTCACGGCCTTTATCCTCGACCTCAGGGTTTTCCTCGGCCACTTCATGGAACTTGACGTACAGGTCGTACATGTATTCCATGGGGTTCTCATCGAAGCTCTTCTCTGTCTCGATGTTCTTGTGCGCATAGATAAGCTTGCCGAACTGGGTTCCAAGATCTCCTACGTAGTTCTCGGACGTTACATCTTCTCCGACAAAACGCAGTATCCTCTGAATGGAATCTCCCAGGACGTTGTTCCTGAGATGGCCGATATGCATGGGCTTAGCTATATTCGGGGATGAGAACTCGACGAGAGCCTTTCCTGATCTTTCTTCCACACCCATATTTTCTGACTCGAGCGTCTCACATACTTCTTCAGCGTAGAAACTTCTGTCGAGATGGAAGTTCAGGTAGCCGGGTCCGGCCACATCCACAGCTGTTATGTAGTCGAGCTCTTCCAGAGCCTCTGCTGAGCCCTCGGCCAGTTTTCGAGGGTTCTCTTCCAGCTGTGAGGCTGCTTTCATCGCTGGATAGGCGAAGTCTCCGTGTTCGCCGTCAGGTCTTTCGATGTCTTTTACAGATACATCGACTCCCAGGGTTTCGGATAATGCCTCGGCCAGCTGCTTTTTGATTTTCTTCATGATCACACCTTTACAGCGAAGATTCAAAACTGTTCCCTAGTTATCCGCTTAGAATAATGCTTTCTCCAGCATCTTCAGTATATTTCTTCCATTATCGATGGTCTTTCCTTCCCTGTCTAGAGGTGGTGCGACCTCCACAAGATCAGCATGACCGGGTCGAACGGTCTCTATGATCCTTTCGACCTGCTTCAGTTCGAGCTCTCCGTCAGGATAACCTGTTCCCGGCGCCAGGTTTGCTCTGAGAACATCGATGTCGACGCTGAGATAGACGGGCTGTTCGTTTGAGTTGAACTCTTGGAAGAATTCTCCGACTTCATCAGCCCTGTAGACGTGGAAATCCCTTCCTTCCATGAACTCTTTTTCGTCATGGTCTATCCTAGTTATGCCGACAAACCATATCTCGTCCTCATCGAAACCGTGTTCAAGCAGTTCTCTGACGACGACATCATGGGATATGTTGTCGTCGACCTTCTCCTTGAGATCCAGGTGGGAATCAAGCCATACAAGCTGAAGTTCCGGGTACCTTTCCTTCACAGCTTTAACAACTGGGAAGCTGATCGAGTGGTCGCCGCCGATTGATAGAACCGGTTTGACCTGGTCAAGCAGATCATTAGTGTTTTCTTCGATACGTCTCTGTGTCTCCTTCAGATCGAACTCATCGGGAAAAACTTCATCCACCAGGACTTTCGAGTCAAAATTAAAGTCGTCCAGCAACACTTCCGGACCGCTTAAAGTACCTTTCCGCGGATTTCTATGTATGCCCATATCGCTGGGAATCTTCTGAACTAGAATATCAGTATCATCAGGGGAGTTTGTTTCTACCATAACGGTTTAGCTGGGTCTAACCTTCAAACCGCTTTCGTATCAACAGGTTACGACCGGGTCAAGAAGGGTTCGACAGGTTATCCATTATGTATTATCAGCGTAACGATAATCGAAGTTCGTAGAAATTCTGTGTGTGAAGAAACATGACTGTTTAGTGATGACCAGCTTTGCTGGTCGAGGAGTGAAACTCCTCGTTGCGCAGTATCAGCGTAACGATACGGACCCTCAGGGATTTGAACCCTGGACCTACCGGTTAGAAGCCGGTTGCTCTGTCCGGACTGAGCTAAGGGCCCTTGACTGGGTCAAGGATATCAGAAGGCGTTCGTGCCTTAAACGAATAATCCCATGTGCAGGCCGGTTATGACTACAGCTACTATAGCGCCCATGCCGATGACGGTCTTGGGATCTATCTCGAATCCTGCGTCGCTGTCGAAGTACTGCACCAGTCCTCCCTGTGAGGAAGGCATCTGCACCTGGTTGTCTTTCTTGGCCATACAAGTTTGATGGGGTGAAACATTCTTAAAAGATAGTCGGAGATGTATGGAAAACTGTAGTGGAGAAGGTAGTAAGCCCGATTCTGTTTCTGCGACTGCATTTAACTCCGGCAGATACGAGATCTGCACTGCGCGTTACGCTTGCCCCACGAGTTGAGCCTCGTTTCATCGCTCCTCCTGCAATGTCACCGGGAAGGTCATCCTTGACAGGAGACGTGTCGTTTCTGCGACTCTCAGGCTTTGCTACCCTGGATATTGGTCAGGTTGTGCTAGGCCTCGCTCCTCTCAGAGCACAGGTTTATCACCTGCAACGCATTTAACGGGGTCGGGACTTTCCTCACTCGGTATAAGCCAGCGGGGACAGTCACTCCTTCTCC
>JBDGSN010000003.1:0-9480 GCA_042217505.1 Candidatus Nanohaloarchaea archaeon | reverse complement strand
ACTGGTTCCCAGTGGCCTTTTTCCAGCATATCCTCTGATCGCTTTCCCGGGAATACCGTGCCGCATCGATCGCAGTTATAGCGGCCTGGTCCATAAACCATTATAGTGGATGCAACAACTATATGTTCTACAGAGCTTTGGTCCAGCATCTTCAGTAGGGGGATAACAGATCTCAGGTTATCCTGGTAATACCTATCTGGTTCGACAAGACTATCTCCTATACCAGTTCTCCCGGATTGCAGGAACACTGTGTCCACATCTTCCAGGTCGGAGCTGGAGATGTTAACAACATCAGACTCTATATAGTCTATATCCGGAGACAGGTACTCCGGTCTGGAACCTCTGTTCAACACTTTCACATTCTGATTTTTCTCTGCAAGATGGTTTGAAACATGGGAGCCTATGAAGCCCGAACCTCCTATAACTAGCTTATCGCTCATCTGTCGATGCTTCGAACATTCTCGAATTTTTTCTTGATCGTTTTGATCCCATGTTCCATGCTGTAACGTGTCTCAAAGCCTTTCTCCTCTATAGCAGATCCGTCTGTACGGTAGGAGACCTTGTTATCGGTAGGGTTCTCCACTATCTCGATCTCCACACCGGGGAAGACGTTCTTTATACTTTCCAGGACATCATCCATCAACATGTTCTGGCCTACGATATTGAATGTATCTCCATCCATGTCCTCCGTGTTATCGTATGCGAACTGGTACGCACGGACAACATCGTCAACGTGTACATAAGGCCGGTACTCGTCCAGGGCAGACTCATGGACAGTTAACGGTTTCCCCTGTGATGCAAGGTATGTGAAGTAGTTTATCACGGTGTCAAACCGCATACCTATACTGTAGCCGTAAACTGTACCGAGTCTTAAAGCGGTAGAATCCATACTGTACTCTCCAGAATTCGCCAGGATATGCTTCTCCGCCTTCAGTTTTTCTTTGCCGTATGGACTTACAGGATCGCAGTCGAAGCTTTCATCCTCTTTCCCGGGGGTGTTCCCGTATAGGCTTGCTGATGAGGTGTAGATGAACTTATCTACACCAGCCTCTCCGGCCATCTCGAATAACTGCGTGACACCGTGATAGTTGACCTCTCTTGTCAACTCCTCTCTTTCAAAGGATTTACCTGCGTTGGTCACATCGGCGAGGCAGAAAACGGTATCGACGTCTTCAAGAGCTGTTTTGATGTCGTCTTCATCTCTTACATCACCCTCGTAGAACTCATGTTCGTCAAGAGACCATAACGTGATGTAGCGCTCACGTGACATGTTGTCCATGATACGGACTTCATGTCCGTCTTCCAGTAATTTTTTGGCAAGTCTAGATCCTAGATAACCTGCGCCTCCTGCTATCAGTATCATCCAGTATTATATTTCTGTAGTCACATCCTTTAAGATATATGTCTCAGGAGGGATCCTCAAGGATTTTTCTGTGTGAGTCCAGTATATCACGTATTTCACGGTTCCAGATCGCTAAAGGCACCAGTATCAGATACCATATGATCAGGAACAGCGGCGAACTTTGACCAGAGTCTGCGTATGTTCGGATATCCGGCATCCTACCTGAGTAAAGCCCATCGAATAGCTGGCTGTTAACACCGTTCTCCGCCAGACCTGGCACATAGTACTCTTTCAACGGATTGCCCAGTGGCTTGAGGCTGTATAACTGCATCTGTTTACTTTCCTTCATGGTCGATGAGTTCTGAAGGCTTTTCAGTGAATCCTCGTACCCTCCGTGATAACCAGCAAGATTCACGAGCACCGATATGGTTACCAGAGCTCCAAGAAGCTTCATATCTATCTCTTTAACGGCGTAGGCTACTGGGAAGATAAAAAACGGCATGGTGAATACAAGGTGTCGTTCGCCGAACCAGCCGCCATGCCACCAGGCCCACCAGGAGCTGACCATCAAGATACTGCTGATCAGGATGACTGCGGCGATCAAGGCAGTTTTTCTTTCACGTCCGTAAAACTCTCTGTATCCCAGCAGGGCTAGAAGCAGTAGTGGGAACCAGTAGAATATCCCTCTGTACGGCATGAACAGTATCCTGAAGCTGACCATTGCGTTTCTCAGGATGCCGAAACGGAAGCCTATGTTGTTCTGAAGATTCTTCCAGAGCACTGGATCCAGGTAGCTGCGGGGAAGATTCCAGGGAGCGCCGAATACAAGAGTGTTGTATATCATAAACGGTAGTCCGCCGATGAAACCGCCCAGAGTGTAGTATACAGGAAGTTTTTCGTACTTCCAGAGTGCGTACACGGCATTGAAGACAAGAACTATGCCGGTCAGAGTGTTAACGATTACAGCAATTCCGCCCAGGAGACCAGCAAATATCATCTTGCGTTTACCTGGGTGATCTTTCCAGAAGTAAAGCAGGTAGAATGATGAGAATGCAAGTAGTGTCGCCATCGCATCAGGGAACAGATCAGTTCCGTAATGAGTTATCAAGGTTCCAAAAGAGAACCCGAACGTGACAAGCAATTTTTTGACCTCGTCTTCAAGTATGGTTCCTGCGACCCTGTAAAATAGTACGGAGAGTATCGCAACTGGAAGTGTAGAAGAGAAAAGCACCATAAGTATAAGTGAGGAGAGATAGAAGTCGCCCGGCTCCTCTGGCGCCGTGATACTAACGTTGTTGGCTTTAAACAGCTGTTTCCGGGGTTTTTTACCTATTTCGGTGTTCCCGAAGAGCCCGTAGACGTTCTTCCACGTAAAGTACAATGGGACGTTTATGAGGGAAAGCCCGGGAGCTTTGTCGCTGTAGTAATGTCCTTTGTATTTTGACCGATCCCCGGTGTTGTTATGAACAGCATCGATATTCAACGTTCCATGGTCGACTATGGATCTTGTCAGGTCAAGATGTGAGTTAGCGTTAACACCGTAGACCTGTATAAAGGTTGCCATGGCCAGGAAAACGGTCAAGAATATCTTCATCTCTCTTCTGCTCATTATCTCATTTATCTTCATCGGTATATCCTCCAGTGCTGTTTATGCAGAAGAAGGTCGTACCTGACCACTTCGGATGATAGACTGTACCTGTTCGATATATAGTTTTCAAGAGGTAGATCATACAGCCGTTTATGAGCTAGTATGGCCGAGTAGTTCTGGGTTTGGAAATAGCTGATAAGCTCTGATCTTGAGATATGGCCGTTCGAGTATTGTTCGTATACTCCCCATGTCTCCGGTGAGAGTTTCTTTCCTGTACCGATCTCGAAACCTACATCCTCGACATAAACAGGGCCGTCCGCAGATCTGACAGCCTCTGATAGCTTTCTGTCAGCCTGGCTGTTCATCGCAGGCATCTTATGTACGTCGAACACGGTTCCTGAAACTATAGGTGCAGCGAAGAACAAGAGTAACTGGAATAGTATCACTGCGTTTATCTGGGGTCTAAATCTTTCAATCCTGCTGTACAGGATCCCGGTCATGATGACCAGTACAGCGAAAGGTTCTATAGCCGAGTAAACCCATGCGCCACCTCTCAGCAACTGCAGTATCATTAAGGCGGTTGATATGCCGAAGTAAATGCCGAGAAGCCTATCCCTGACAACGTATAGATAGTAGATGCCGAGTCCGGATAGCGGCAGGAATGTAAGGGTCAGCCAGTTGATCAGATCAACTCTGACTGAGAACCCTCCAAGATTGGAGTACAGGATGTTATCAAGGAAATGAGGCCATATAGCCAGTATCAAACCGCCAAGTAGCAACGTGGATCCAGCGTAAACTGCACCGAAATCCGCCAGGTCCCGGTTTTCATAGTAAAGTTTCTTCCACTTATGGCCCCTGGCCAGTTCAAGTAGATGATCCCAGTCAGTATCCAGGAACAGTATCAGACCTATAGCTGCTGCGCCTGCGACAAAGCTTTGTTTTGTGAAAAGTGCCAGGACTGAGAGTATCGCAGCTATACGTGTCCTGTCAGTTAGGAACATGTAGATGCCTGATAGTGAAAAGGCTAGCGACAGCATATCTACCCGGATAGTAGACCCTGTGAAGATCGTGAGGAACGGCACCAGGAAAAGTAGTGGTAACGCATTATCGTCGCCAGTTTTTTCCCTTATTATTCCTGCTATAGCTGCAAGTGCAAGAAACGTGGACATAAGGTTCAGTACACGACCGTTCAGGTATCCGCCTCCGAGGATAGGTTCCAGTGCATCGAATGCCACGTAGTAGGCTGGAGGATATTTGACTGACTGGAATCCGTTAGAAAGATCAGGTTCGGGGTAAAGGTTCCCCGAATCTGCGAGCCTACCAGCATCCTGGATGACAAAACCCTCCGAGTAGTCAAGATCGTAATGATAGTCAGCCAGGTTGGCCGCAGTGTAGATGAAGTTCAGGCTACCTATCAACAGCAGAACAAGGACTGCTATCTCGATCAGATTTTTGTCAGATAAACCGCTCATGATAGGCAACCGCTGTATCAATGTGTATAACTTGGTTCTATTAATTCATAAGATATGGTATTTCAAGACGGGTTTCGCATATACGTTTATGGAGAGACTGGGCATTGTGTTGATGCTCTTGATTACCGGGTTAACTGTGACAGGTATCTCCGTCTATAACGGTGGTAAAGCTGGCGGGATCAAGGATGCGGGATATCACTGCACTGGCTGCAATATCGTTATGGTATCAGTCGATCTGACCAGACCTGATCACATGAGTGCTTACGGGTATCCAAAAAATACTACGCCCAATATAGAGCGTTTTTCCCGTAATACTACTGTTTTCACCAATGCATATTCCCAGAGCCCGTTCACGATGGAGTCCCTTATATCCAGTTTTACATCGCTCTATCCTTTACAGCACAGGGTAAACACGCTGAATGCTCCGAAAAGAGGGTTCTCTGATGACTTTATGATGTTCCCAGAAGTGCTGAGAAAGAAAGGTTATGCCACTTACGGCATCTATGATCCAAGTGATGTAAGGCCGGAGTACGGTTTAGGCCGTGGATTCATAACTTACCGGAGCCAGGAAGGGTTCAGTAATGATACCGATATGATATCTGCTTATATCAACAGGTCAGGCGACAGAAGTTTCTTCATCTACGACCAGGTATTTACTCTGCATACCCCTAACTTCCCACCTCCAGAGTACCTAGATAATTTTACAGAGGCAGACTGGAAGTTTAGGAACCGGTCGATGGAGTACTGGAACTCTCTTTCAGATCTGGAGTCTAACAATAAGAGGTACAGGAAGTGGCAGTCCTTCTACTACGGAAATATAGAGGATAATAAAACTCTGGATCGATACCTGTCAAAATCCTACGATGGAGAGTTAAGATATGTCGACAGCAAGATCGGAAAGGTATTCACACTTTTGAAGAGAAGAAAGATGCTGAACGATACGATAGTCGTTGTTACCGCAAATCATGCGACCCAGTTAGGAGAACACAGAGCTTACGGTGAAGGAGGGCTACGAAAAGCCGGTTTAAATGTGCCTTTGATGATCTATCTGCCGCATAAAGAGCAGAGCGGTGACAGGATCGACAACTTTGTCGCCAGTATAGATATAGCTCCTACACTGCTCGATATCATCGGCGTTCATGATCCAGAGTATTCAAGACAGGCTGAAGGGGTCTCTCTGCTACCTCTGATCTCGGGTAACCGGGACAAGCTGTCCAAGGATTATATAATATCGGAAAAGTTTAACGGCCAGAAGACATTTATCGACAAGAAAACTGGTTTAAAACTTAACACGTTCAGATCTGGCAAGATAAGGGGTATACACAACGTGACCGCTGATCCTGAAGAAAAAAACGGCCTGACCAACAGGACTTACTGGAGATACATGCATGACCGGTTCAAGAATGTTTATGAGAGGATTACCGGTCGAGATCCATTCGATACCGTTGAAGTGAACACCACTTTCCCTTACTATGTGAAATGATCATGCTGCTAGAAGCCTGGCCAGCGACATCAACTTGTTTCCATATGGGAGTTCCTGCCTTTCAAGTAAATGTTCTATCAACTCCACATCGCTCTGTTCAAGCGGTTTAAGGCCAGTGAAGACAGCCAGATAGATCAGGCCGTATCCTATGACTCTGAAAGGGAGAAACAATCCGCTGGAAAGATAGATCACTATGCCTCCTGATACAAGTGCGATGAATGGTTTAGTGAAAGCTTTCCAGTTGTCGAAAGAGACATATTCTCTTCCGAAGATGACTCTAAGGATGTTTCCGATGCTCATGCCTGCGGCGTAACTGGCTGCTCCAGCCACGAAGCCGTATTCAGGTACTAAAAGCCAGGAAAGGATGATCGTGATACCAAGTTTGACGATATTGGCCAGCATCTCACGTTTCGTTAACCCTACTGCGATAAGGAGCTCTCCGATCGGACCTGTTGCCATGTTGACCATGAATCCAAGTGAAAGTATCAACAGGCCTGTGCCTGCGGTGAAGTAATCCGGGCCAAAGACGAAACCGGTAGAGTCTCCTGCTGCGAATATGAAGAACCCTAGTATCGGTGTTGAAAGGTAGATTATCCATCTCGTGGCCGAGGAGTATGTGTGGTGTAGTTCATCCAGAGAGTCCTTGCTATGGAGCTCCGCTATAACTGGCATGAAGAGGAAGGAAACTGAGGTAAGGAACATCTTTGTAGATGCTGCCAGCGGTAATGCTGCGTTAAGATACCCAACGTTTGTAGAGTCCGATAACATCCCTACCAGAAGAGGTGGCGACCAGAGGAAGATCTGCACTGCTACAGAGGATATCATTATGGGCCAGGAAAACTCCACTAGTTCTCTGAGGATGTCCAGGTTTGGTGTGAAGACGTAACTTTTCCTGTACCAGTAAACAGCTACGAACATAGCAAGCACGAAAGATAGTGCATAGCCGGTTGCTGCACCCTGTATGCCGTATCCAAGCAGGATGGCTGTACCGATGCCGAGTACCTGGAGTATAGGGATAATGAAGTCCAGTAAAGCGACTCTCTCCTTACTGCTCTGGAAGCCTCTGAAACCGGAGATTATGATACTGTTTATCGCCATGGATGGCCCAGCGATAGAAAACATGCGGAGTACCGACGCACTTCTTGCATCATGGAAAAGCATGCTTGATACCGGATCGGACAGCAGGTAAAGAAGTCCGAAGACCAGCACAGACAGCGGTATGACCACGAGCAGCGATGTCGCAGTTGCTGTTGCAGCTCTTTCCTTTTTCTCCAGATTATGTGATATGAAGCGCGATGAACCTGCGTTAAGTCCCGCCATGCTCACCATGACAAGTGCGTAGAGGAGAGCGGTTGACTGAGAGAAAACTCCGTAAAGCGAGGGATCGAGAAATCTTGCAAGTATGACTTTGTTACCCAGGCTGAAGACACCTCCAAGCACAAAGCCGAAAACAAGCATAAGAGCGCCTGAGAAAACAGTCTCCAGCGGGTTCTTTTCCTTTCCTTCACTCATGTTCCGTCCCTCCGTAAAGTTTGATAATACCCATATTAGAAAGTAGATGTATGGGATGGATAAAAAGGCTAATAATCATCACCACGTTAATCTCTCTTGTAATTCCAATGACGCAGGCTAAGGAAACAGATAATAACAAGGTCGTTGTAGTCGCTCTTGACGGAGCATCTTACGACCTGATGAACCAGTGTATCAAAGAAAACGATTACTCCAATATCGAAACTCTTGGAGAGCAGGGTTCGTTCAAACCGATGGATTCAACTCTTCCAGCTCTGACTCCTTCTGCGATGGCCTCTTTCCTGACAGACCGGAACCCTGGTGGTACAGGCGTATACGGTTTCGAGCAGAGATCGCCTTTCAGCTACGAGACCTCGGTCGTTAACTCCAGAAGTCTCGGTGACACGTTCCCGGAGGACATGGATAACAGGTCGATACTGATCAATGTCCCCATGACCTATCCTGCACCTAAGATAAACGGGGTGGTGGTATCGGGTTTCCCAGGATCCACGCAGGGAAGGTATGCGTATCCTCCTACTATCAAGAAAGATCTGAAGGAGATGAACTACACGGTTACCACGGCCGGGGATTTTGAGAACAATGAAGAACTGAAAAAAGAGGTATTCGACGCTTTCAAGAAACGGAGAGATCTATCACTGCGTTATATGGACAAGTACGACTGGGAGTATTTCATGGTCATGTTCACCGGCGATGCACGCCTCGAACATTTCATGGGGCCGGAAAACTGCAGTGACGCTCTCGGAGATTACTACGGAGGAGTCGATGAGTTTATAGGGAATGTACGTGAAAAAACTCCTGACAACACTACTATCATCCTGGCCTCGAATCATGGTTTCCAGCCGCTTAAAAAGAAGATCAACCTGTACACTTTCCTCAAAAACAAAGGCTACCTGGCTCCCAAACAACCTCTTTACTGGGAGAACTTTGTCAAGTCGAAGATAGGAAAGATCGAGGACTGGCTGGGACTAAGAAAAGGAGGAGCTATCTCAAGCACAGGAAGCTTCTCAAGCGGATACATGGATGAGATCGACTGGAGCCAGACGAAGGCATACACAGGAGCCTACTATAACGGACAGATATTCATCAACTTGAAGGGGAGAGAGCCTCAAGGAACCGTTAAAGAAGAGGATTATGAAAAGGTCAGGCAGAACATAATCGAGGATCTGAAACAGCTGAGAGATCCGGAGACAGGAGAGAAAGTCGTATCCGAGATCCACACCAAGGATGAAATATATTCTGGTGACAAGATGGACCGTGTGCCTGATATCGTATTCGAGACTCCTGGCTACAACCACGTAGCAAGGTTCGGTTTCGGAGATACTTTCCTTTCGAACCCTGTGGAGAAAGCATCACCTCATCCGGAAGGTTTTGTGATGTCGAACAGAGAGGTCCAGACGGATAACAACACTATAATGGATCTTTCGAGAACTGTTGTAGACCTTCTTGGTGTTGATATAGGCGATAAAGAAGGACGGAACATGTTCTCTAAGTAACTATTAAAATGAAAGAGAGCTGGTTATAGTTATGTCCTACAAACAGCAGGCGGATCCATACGGCCGTGGAAGTTACTGCATAGTTGTTGCGATGACGGGTAACGGATCACGTGAGGCGGAGATACTTAGATCCTTCCGGGATGAATATATTTCAGAGATTCCTGGAGGAGAAAGATTGATCTCACTTTACTACAGAATGTCGCCAGCGATAGTCGGTGCGGCAAGAAAGCTTGAACTTCAGTCGCCGCTTTCCAGGGTGGTTTCGATGACAAGCGGTCTCGTGGAGCACATAGGTCTTTACTGAATCCTGTCCTTCACAAGTTCGAAGATATCTTTGTACGTGGAACTGTTGATCTCTGAATAGATCTCCAGATGCTCTTCTATCTGGGGGAAATCAGATACTTTGACGTCTTCTACCATGCATCGGTCGACGACATTTCTTATTATATAAAGTGTCGTATCCGAAAGCTTGTCTCTTCCCCTTTTAGATGGTCTGTAACCGCTGATAAAATGTTTGCGTGGAGTCGAGTAGTCCTGGTTTGAGTCGATATTGATTATAGAGCTCTCCAGCA
>JBDGSN010000029.1:21323-32024 GCA_042217505.1 Candidatus Nanohaloarchaea archaeon | reverse complement strand
CGACTTTTGTCGAGAACTGCATAATCGGTGAAGACTCTGAGGTAAAGTCTGGTTCGGTTATAAGGGAGTCATTTATCGGGCCTAGAAGCTTTATCGAGATGAAAAACTCCATCTACGGCGTCAAGTTTGTGCCTGATGCAAGAACTGATCTTTCAGAGATCAGCAAGTAGGCATGGGATGAACGTTAAAGAGCCTTCTCGACCATTAAGACATTATGAAAGCAGTGATCCTCGCAGCAGGCGAATCATCTAGATTCAGGCCTTTAAGCGATAACAGGCACAAGGCCCTGATATCTGCTCTTGGAAAGCCTCTTGTGGAGCACACTGTCGAGGAGTTAAGAGCGGCAGGAGTCGAAGAGATAGTCGTTGTCCAGGGACCTGACAGATCTATTGAATCAGAGATCGGGGACTCTGTAGACCATTATGTCGTACAGGAAGAGCCTGAAGGTATGGGTCACGCACTTGAACAGGCAAGAGAGCATCTCGACGATAGATTTCTAGTATTGACCCCTTACAGGGCCAGGGCTTCACAGTTCTTCCAGCCTATGATAGAGAAAGCCGAAGAAGAGGATGCTGAGACTGTTTTCGTCTCCACTCCTACATCTACACCAGAAAAGTACGGTATACTTGAACTCGATGAAGACGGTAAAGCTGTGGATCTTGTGGAGAAACCTGATCCAGAGGATGCACCAGGCGATCAGAAAGTTGTCGGTATGTATCTTTTATCCATGAATTTTTTCGACTACCTCGACGATGTTGAAGAATGGGAGTACCAGTTCGAGGACGCTCTCTCCGACCAGATGAAGGATAGACCAGCCTCCGTTTTGAAGATAGATCAGGAGACCAACTCCATCAAGTACCCATGGGATCTTTTCTCAGTGGTTGAAGAACTGATGGATGGGAAAGAACAGCATATAAGCGATAAGGCAGATATCGCTGGTTCCGCTATCATAGACGGCCCGGTTACAGTTAGAAAAGGCGCAAAGATATACGAGAATGCAGTTGTCCGTGGACCGGCCTATATCGGAGAGGATGTCACAGTTGGCAACAACGCAGTTATCCGGGACCACTCTGTACTAGAATCAGGGGTCACTGTTGGTGCGAACTCTGAGGTTGCGAGAAGTGTATTCCAGCCTGATAGCTCAATGCATTCGGGTTATGTCGGCGACTCTATAATCGGCAGGAACTCAAGTCTTGGCGCAGGTACGATAACTGCGAACAGGAACTTTAGAGAGGACGGGGAAAGACCGGAAATCGACTCAAAACTTATCGCCAAGGACAGAAGGGAACCTACAGGAAGAACTTCCATGGGGGCTATAATCGGAGAAAATGTTGATATCGGTGTCAACTGTTCGATAATGCCTGGTGTCCAGATCGGCAGCGATTCAAGGATAGGGCCGGGAACGAACGTGATGAAGAACGTCGGGGAAGAAAAAACTTTCTATGCCAGACAGGATACAGTGGAGAAGTGAACATGAGGATAGGGATCGATTTTGACCGGGTACTCTTTGATACAGACAAGTTCAACGAATATCTGAAACAGGCTGTAGAAGGTCTTGAGCACGTTGATGAAGAGCCGTACGATCAGCATGGATGCTACAGCCCGGAGATGCATGCGGAACTATGCGGCATACCTGTTGAAAGGATATATAGAGCGATGGAAGATCTGGAAAGGTTTCTCTACGATGATGTAAGCGAACTGGAGAGCATCGAACACGAAAAGATAATCATAACAAGAGGGAAACCGGGTTTCCAGGAGGCCAAGATGGACGGTTCAGGCGTCCTGAAGTTTGTTGACGGTTTTATAGTGATAGAGGAAGGATCGAAGGATATCGACGGCATAGAGTTCCTTGTAGATGATAGAAAGGTCGAGATCGAGGATGCCGGTGTACCTGGTTTCGTGTTTGACAGGGAGAAACACACGATGACCGATGTCATAGATGCGGTGAACGAGTTCGATGAATGAGGACGCTGTCTTCAAACGTTATGATGTCAGGGGGAAGTATCCAGGAGAACTGGATGAAGAGTTCTGCCGCAGGATGGGCAAGGCTCTCGGAACTTTCTCACAGAAGGAGTACAGTGGAGAGATCGTTGTCTGTAGAGACAACAAACAGACATCTATGAGGTTGAGAGAGGCGGTTATCGAAGGTTTGATCTCGACGGGAACCGATGTATACGTCGCAGGTACAGGGACGACAGATTACGCAGCATTCGTCGGCCGGATATTTGATGCTGTTTCCGTACAGGTGACTTCCTCCCATCTTTCACTTGACACCAACGGACTGAAGTTCATGTACCCTGAAGGGAACGGGTTCGTTAACAGAGATCTTGACCAGCTAGAAAGGCTTTTCAGGCAGCAGGAGTTCTCTGAGGGACGGGGTAACAGGGCAAGAGTGGAGAAAGCATCAAGGAAACAGTACATAGACGAGATGAAAGGGTTCCTGACAGAAATACCTGGCTCATTCCAGGGAAAGAAGATAGTCGTGGACACGATGGGCGGTGCAGCAACTGAAGTCCTCCCTGATATGCTAGAGGAACTCGGAGCCGTTATCATAGATGTGTCAGAGGAAAAACCCGAGAGACCTTACTACGATCCACCTGATCCAAAGCCAGAGATGCTTGAGAAGTCAAGGAAAAGGATGGAGGAGGAAAACGCTGATCTACTGCTCGCTAATGACATGGATGCTGATAGAGTTGCGGCTTACAACGGGAGATGGATATCCGGGGACGAGATATTCGGAGTCTTCACCCAGTTATTTGAGAACGTGGATATAGTGGGATCGCTTGATACCTCTAGAGCGGTGGACGATCTGGCCGACATACATGGTTCAACCCTACACAGGACCCGGGTAGGTGACCCGTTTGTCATGGAGAAGGCTCTTGAGACTGCCGCAGCTCTTACAGGCGAACCGAACGGCCATTATGCGTTCCTGGACTTTGTTCCGTACAACTCAGGCATACTATCTGCGCTTGTGCTGGCGAAGATCGACCTTGAAACATATCTTGACAATGTCCCCGATTATCATACCTTGAAGAAGGATATAGAGGTCGAGGATAAACAGGAGGTCATGAAAAAGATCAAGGCGGAGGTCGGTCAGAGATACGGTGTCATCTCCGAGACCGACGGGGTAAAGTTCTCATCAGGTTCTGCAACGGTACTGGTGCGTTCCTCTGGTTCTTCAGAGGTTATCCGTTTGAAAGCTGAGTCACAGGATAAGGAAGAAGCTGAACAAGTGATGGATGAAGCAGAGGCCCTGGTCCGGAACCAATAAAACTGTGGATCTGTAGTTTTCAACTATGAGCGAAGTTCTATACGAGTTCAAGGAAGGTCCATACGATGTCCTTGACTACAAGATAACAAGAAAAGATGACAGGATAATAATCTCGATAAACGATGGAGATCTTGGAAGATTGCCGATAGAGGATATCGATGCTGTCGACCACCTGAGAGAGGCTCTTGACAAGATCGAGCAGGACTTCAAGGAAGCGCAGAGAAGAAAGGAAGAGCTTTAGATAAGCTCTATTTTCCTGTCTTCCGTATCGATCCTTATCCGGCCTCCGATAGGTAAAGGGATCATAGGGTCGATATGGCCGAAATTAAGGTCGAAAACTACGGTAGTTTCTGGAGAATATACGTCCATCCATCTTCTCTAATAAGGTTTCAAGAAAAGATAGATGAGAAAAAACGGTTTTTCAACAAAAATAGAAAGTGAGGTGGGGTCCTCAATAACCCCTTCCCCCTGTTTTATACGTCGCGTGCCTTGACAGTCCTGCGTCCGTTAGCTTCTGCTCTTTCTACTGCTCTGTCGACTAGTCTCTGAACTTCTTCGTCTAGAGCATCGTAGAAATCGCTTCCGACGTTAACGCCTTCTGCGGCGTCTCGGACACCTGACTTCTTTAGTGTCATTACCATGTTTGTCACCAAGGAACTATTGTCTTGCCTCTTTTTTATAGGTATGGGGATTCAAGGCCGTATTCCGGCTTATCCAGTTCTATCTATACTGTTTTCATTCAGTAATAAAGGTAATGGTCATAAGAAAAAAGGAGTTAAATGAGGTCTAGACGACCTCTTAACCTCTTCAGAGCAAGGTATGCGATGTAGAGCAGTGCAAACGGCAGCAGGTAACCGATGCCGAGTATGATGAACCTGAGACTGTCGAAAACAGCATGGTATGAGTCTGCGAACGTCTTCCTTACCTCGAACTCTGAGCTGAAACTTTCCCTCTGCTCAAAGTTTATGTTGTACGTCACGTACATTGTCTGTTTATCGATATCTTTCAGCTGTGTCTCCAAGTACTGGATCCTGCTTCTTACGGACGACATCTGCTCCTGGACCTTGACAAGTGATTCGACATCGTCAGTCTTGTTAAGAAGTTCTTCCAGCTTCAAAAGCTCCTGTCTCCTGTTCTTCAGTTCAAGACTTAACCGGGTGTACTGGTCTGTCACGTCAACTGTATCGCTTCCGGAGGACTTGACCTCCCATCTGTCGGAGAGCCTGTCCTCGAAGACAGAGCTGTTTTCCTCGGGGATCCTTACGGATATACTTCCACTGGAACCGTACTTCTTGTTGAAGTACGTGCTCTCGACTATACCCGAGTACTCTCTGGAAAGCTGTTCTGTCTCCGAGATAGAGTCCTGGACAGAATCTACACTGAAACTGATGTGCACTGTAGTCGCCTTTTTCCGGTTGACCGTATCACTGCTGGTCATCCTGCCGGTTGTAGGCAGACCCTTGCTATAGACGGCGCTCTCTGGACTCCCGCTCCCGGGTAAAGCAGGTGTCAAAGTTGATCCTACGATGCCAATAGCGCCGACAACTGCCAGCGCTGCGATCAAATAGGCTACACGGTGTTCTTTCTTCTCTGGTAGACTGAATTTCATATATACAAACCGTTTCGACAGTACGGCATAAATAAAGGACCTGAGATGTTCGGTTATCCTCGAACCTTGGAGGTAAGATAAAAATAGGTGTCATGTCAAACTACAGGCATGGAACTTGATTTCGAAACTGTTAGAGCTCTTTCATCCCCTACAAGGATCAAGATACTCGGAGAAGTCCTTGAAAAAGAGACGACGACCACAGATATCAGCAAGAGTCTTGGAAAGACCAAATCAACTGTTTCCTCGCATCTATCCAAGCTGAACGAGGCAGGTCTGGTCGAGAAAGATGAGAAAGACGGCAGGAGACGGGTTATCTACAGGCCAACAAGCAAGGCCAGGGATATAATAAAGGGGAAGGAAAGAACTGTCAAGTTCTCAATCGGATCATCAGCATTATCAGGACTCGCTGGCGTGGTTATAGGCTACCAGGGACTTAAAGAGATATTCTTGACAAGATCGGCCCAGGATTCGACTATGAATGCGATGTCGATGACTGCTGAGAGCGCACCAAAAGCTGCTCATACCGCTCAGAACTCGAACCTGGTCCAGCTTTCCAGCGAGGTCATGCTTTTCATAGGTGTCGGACTGCTCTTCGTATCTGCGACAGTGTTCATGTACGGTTACACGGTGAAGCGCCTGTCTGAAAGCGATCAGTCGTAAGGTATTAAACGGTTACAGACCATCTAGTTAATACGAAAACACTATCCGATAACTGTATCTAACAGTAGCAATGCATTATTTCTTGTGACTCAAAAATGCCATCTTGTGAACTTTGTGGACAGTCAGCAGACTCATTAAAAAAAGTCAAAATCGAAGGAGCCGTTCTGAAGGCATGTGATTCATGTGCCGATATGGGTACCGAGGTATCCACGAGCTCTAAGAAACGGAAAAAGAAGAGCAGGAACCGCTCTAGATCCAGGAGAAACGAGAAAGTTCTCGTCAACGACTACGGTACCAGGGTGAAGGAAGCCAGGGAGGATGAAGAGATATCCATCAAGGAACTTGCAGACGACCTCAACGAGAAGGAATCTCTCATCTCCAAGATAGAGAAACAGGATCTCAAGCCTGATAACTCGCTTGCAGAGAAGCTTTCCAAGAGGCTTGGTATCAAGCTTTACACTACTCCGGGAGTATCAGACTACGAGCAGGAGAGCGGGGATACACGGAAAGCGACGATGGAAGACGTTGCAGATATCAAAGAGAGTTAATCTCTCGACACCCCTTCCATTTTCATCTTACTTATTCTATCTTGAACTCTCCATCAAGCACCAGATGAGAAAATATGCCTATGCCGAGAGCTATACCTGGTACAACAGAGTAAACAGTATAGACGCTTGCGATCACTCCAAGTGAGGCGACTATCGCCAGGAAAGTGAGAGAGTGGGTGAATCCCCTGTGCCTGATCTTGATCACAGAGAATGTTATGTAGATCAGCAGGAAGACTGCAGCTGCCAGCGTGAACCTAAGGTGTACAGGCAGCGGTAGATACACTATCATTGCTGCTCCTGCGCCAAGACTGACAAACGCCTTCACCGCTCTATGGACGTAGGCCTTCTTGTGGTCGATATCGGGTAGAACAGATCCTACAATTATTGCTATAGAGGCGAGGAATGATTCAACGGGCACCATATTTATCGAGTCTTTCACGAAGTAGCTGATGACTGCTGCTGAAAGAAATCCGAATAGTATGTGCTCCGTGAAATCTCCCATGGTAAACGATTAAAGTTTCAAATTAAAAATAGTTGCATAAAGCCCTGATACCGTCGATTTCAGGTCATATTGGTGGCGGATAGTTCGATGCGAGCTGCTTTATCGGTCTTATCTTTCACCAGATCGTTTTCCATTGGTTAAATGGAAGGCGGACCGCTGATAGCGTTCAAAACCTATTTAAGATTCCTTCTGACTTTTAGATTTACAGGTTTTACCCAATGAAAGGTGGATGCGTTCACAGAGGATTCTCCGTTGAAGGAGTCAAATAGTTTCTACAGTTCAAAAATTGCTTTAAAACCTTGCAGAAAATCTTCTTACAGGTCCTACCGATGACAGAGATCAAGAGCCTGAAAGGATTCTACGATCGCTACCCCGAAGAGGCGGTGGCATGGAAAAAACTGGTAGATATAGTCGAGGAGACAGCCGAAGAGTTCGGCTTCCGGCAGATACATGCTCCAAGTGTGGAGAGAACCGATCTCTACAGGGTCAAATCAGGTGATGAGCTTCTGGACCAGACATACAGCTTTGAGGACAAAGGAGGAAGAGAGATAACACTGCTTCCAGAGCAGACCCCTACTAGGGCAAGGCTTGTCCAGGCCAGAAAGGATCTTAAGAAACCGGTCAAATGGTACGATACATCCAAGCGCTGGAGATACGAAGAGGTCCAGAAGGGTAGGGATAGAGAGTTCCTCCAGGGAGACTTCGATATCTTCGGCATAGAATCAGTGGAGGCTGATGCAGAGATAATAGCTGCAGCCGCCACTATCTACAGGAAACTGGGTGTCGATTCCAGGGTCAACTTCCTTATCAACGACAGAAGACTTCTCGAGTCCATACTCGACGCACATGACATCGATAACACTGAGGAGGTCATGAAGGTTATAGACGACCGGGAGAAGATGACGGGAGAGGAGTTCCTGGAAGAACTTGAGGAAACAGGCTTAAGCAGAAACAGGGCTGAAGATGTAGAAGAGGTAACATCCATCTCAGGACCGATAAATGAAAAGATAGACGAGTTAAGAGAGACGGCACCACGAGAAGCTGAAGAAGCTATCGACAGGATGGAATCTCTTGGGGAAACACTCGACGCATACGACGTAGCGGATATGTGCCGGATGGATCTTTCCATCGTTCGAGGACTGGCCTACTACACAGGTCTTGTCTTCGAGGCGTTCGACGCTGAAGGCGAACTGAGAGCGCTTTTCGGTGGAGGTCGATACGACGATTTAGTCGGGCTATTCGGCTCCCAGGAAGTACCAGCGGTTGGATTCGCCTTTGGTTACTCGACTACTGTCGAACTTTTGAAGAAGGAGGATATGTGGCCGATTGAGGAGGTCTCAACCGATGTCTACATCCTGACGGTCTCTGGAGATGTCAGGAGCACAGCTCTTGACTACGCCAGGAAACTGCGTGAAAGCGGATTAACTGTGGAGACCGATCTGGTCGGTAGAGGTTTCGGAGACCAGCTTGGCTATGCAGATAGCATCGGTGCAGAAAGAGCGCTGATCGTTGGTAAAAGAGACCTTGAGAACGATGAAGTCACTATAAAGCACATGGAATCGGGAGACGAGGAATCTGTTCCTGTAGATGGAGTCGTCGAACATCTTGAAGGAGAGGGATTGATCTGAGAGATATCGATCTAACTGTAGCCGCCTATATAGTCAAAGATGGCAAAGTGTTGCTTATTCACCACAAAAAGCTGGATAAGTGGTTGCCAGTCGGTGGCCATATAGAAGAGAACGAGACCCCTGATAGAGCGGTTAAGAGGGAGGTCAAAGAGGAGGTAGGTCTGGATATAGAGCTTTCAGGGCAGAGCAAGGTAAACGGAACAGGTGGACATAAGCAACTTGCACAGCCCTTCCACGTCGACATGCATTCAGTCGGCGACCACGACCATGTCTGTTTTTACTATGCCGCGAAACCGCTTGGAGAAGAGATTTCTATTAGAGAGGAAGAGGTCAACGAGGCAAGGTGGTTCGAGGAGGATGAACTGGGGGAAGTGCCGGCGGACGTGGCAACGCAGGCCAGGAGAGCCCTGGAAATTTTGTAAAGACGTGACGGCGTCGAGTGTTTAAAGCTGGTTTTCAAGAATTATTTAACATGGTAACGGATCTGGTTTTTGGAATCCTGGGATTCCTTCTTGTCTTCATGGCGAGGGCCGGAGCAACCCATTTTATAGCAAATATTTTCGTTTCCGAGGACAAGAGCTGGCGGATCGCAGCCAGGATATACATTGTAGAGATACTGCTCAACCTGATCCTGGGATTCACTGTATGGGCCACAGTTTACCTGATGGGTGTTTTCGGCCAGAAAATCGCCATGGTTACGGGCGGGTTAGTCGGACTAGTTCTCGGGCTCTACATCTTCTGGAGAATGTTGAAGTACGTCATAAGGCTGTATGAAACACACCTGCTTGAAGGCGGGATAATCTATGTAACCAGTTTAATACTTGGAGGAATTCTGATCACCGGTATAAACTATTTTCTGGGATTAGTGTAGTTTACGCGGTCTTGGAGAACTCGGAGAGGCTTCTCTGCTGCTCTTCTTTTTCCTCTATAAAGAAGTTGTATTCACGGACTATCCACCTGACTATCAGGTTGACAACAGCATCGATCTCATCTTCCTTAAGATCTCTTCCTGCCGGTATCCTGTGTGTCTGTGAAAGATTCTTTCTTGAATCGACATGACAGGCGTGCATGGCCCTGTAGACCGGGTTTCCAGCTGAAGGGGTCTGGAATCCGTCGTTCTCGGGCTGCTCCTTCAGTTTCATCTCGACTATCTGACGGGCCTGATCTTTCATCGTGCTGACTCCAAGATCTCTGATCATCTGGATATCCTTTTCGCCCAGCCTGGGACGATCCTTGCCTCTATCCGGGAGTTTTAACTTTCTCATAACAGAGTTATAGAGGCCGAAGGTTTTAAGACTCGGATAAAAGATATTGGAGCCGCCCATATCACGGATAAATATAAAAAATAAAAAGCGTAAAATAAGCTCTAAATGATTCTATGTGTCTGAATGGCATGAAATACTTACTAAAGCTGTTGATCGTGAGATAGCGTTTCTTATAAATCATAAGGATTGCAGAATAAAGCTTTCTCAACCAGCTTTTGTGATGAATGTTAAAAGTAGGTCGTATAATGTTTACGGTAAATCGTATGAGGAGGGAGATCCTTTCATAACTTTATATAGAGAGACCGCCGAAAAACTCTCCAAAAATGACTTTGATGACATGGAGAAGTCTATTCAGAAGAGAGTGTTTACATAGCCAACCAGGCGATTATAGCCGATGATATTATAGTGATACAGAGCATATTCAGATTGATCGGGAAATGTCAAGATATTTTTGATGACCGTACTTTTGGTCTGGACCTCATGGATAAACTTGTTCATCCTGCCACAGTACAGACCTTTGAAGAAAAGACATGTATTGAAAAGAAGTTCTGGTTCTTAGAAAACGAGACAACGTTTGAAGAAGAGACTGAAAGCGTAAAGATTAGTGATGATGAAAATAGCTATGGGCGGATGGAAAATTCTACTTTCCGGATCCTACCCGGCGAGTACACTTTTGAAACAGAAATAGAAGAAGGAAAAAACAGAAAAAAGTTAAAGTTGAGAGCGTCCATCGCTTAGTGTTCTAGGGTGTCAAAACCGCTCTGAACCGGACATCACCGTTCATCATGTTCTCGTATGCTTCAGCGTAATCTTCCAGATCGTAGTTCTCTATCTCTGGGGTAACGTCTTTCAGTGCCGAGAACTCCATCGTGTCCTGTGAATCTTTGGCAGTTCCTGATGAATGGCCTGAGACTGAAGCACCTTTACCTACCAACTGGCCTACAGAGATCTCGATCTCTTCACCCGGTACTCCAACAACAGTCGCTTCTCCGTTGACTCCAAGTCCTTCAACTGCTTCCTCGATAGCCTCTTTAACAGGTGCTGTTGAAAGGATAGCGTCAGCACCTCCAAGTTCATGGAGTCTTTCAGCGACATCTTCATTACTTGAGTTGATGAACTGGTCAGCTCCAAGCTCCTCAGCGTACTCCTTCTTGTCGCTGTGGCATACACTTGATGCCTCGACTTCGATCAGTACTTCTCCGCTTTCCGGTTCAGGTC
>JBDGSN010000029.1:0-21223 GCA_042217505.1 Candidatus Nanohaloarchaea archaeon | reverse complement strand
CATACACTTGATGCCTCGACTTCGATCAGTACTTCTCCGCTTTCCGGTTCAGGTCTTTCTACTTATTTTATCTAGATTTCGTCTGGTGATGTAAAAACTGCTGCTTTCATAGTTTCTGTCATATCAAAACACCTCTGTAGAACAGTTAGAGTTTATCACTCCCAGCTTTTAGTTCTTGGATTACTTCAGGGTAACCCTTACTCATCCAGGCCTGGTTGGATTATTAAAGCTTTGAACAGTTCCAGTAGTTATGGCTTACAAAATCGGACTTGTCGGGAAACCAAGCGTCGGTAAATCGACATTCTTCAATGCCGCCACGATGAACGATGTGGATGAAGGCGCATACCCTTTCACGACCATCGATCCTTCGGTGGGAGAGACTTATGTTCGAGTCCAGTGCGCGGCTCCGGACTTCGGTGAGACATGTGATCCCCGGGTTGGTTTCTGCAACGACGGCACCCGGTACGTCCCAGTGAAACTGGTCGATGTCGCAGGGCTTATACCGGGAGCGCACGAGGGTAAAGGACTTGGAAACAAGTTCCTGACCGATCTTAACGAGGCTGATGTCCTGATACATATAGTCGATTTCTCCGGTAAAACCGATATAGAAGGGGAATCAACCGAGGGACATGATCCAAGGGAGGATATAGATTTCCTCGAGGAAGAGCTCGATCACTGGTATCTTGGTATACTGGAGAAAGGTATCGAACGTTTCAGGAACAAGATGAGACAGCCGGACGTCAAGCTGGAGGAAGAACTAGCCGAGCAGATGTCAGCGTTCAAGACTAACAAGAACGAGATCAAGCAGATAATACTATCACTCGACATGGAGCTGGACCCGGATGCATGGGATGAAGATGACAGGAAGGGGCTTGCGAGAGAGATCAGGAAAAGGACAAAGCCGATGATCATCGCAGCCAACAAGATGGATACTGATGAAGCCCGGGAGAACTACGAGGATATCACGAACGATCCAGATTATGAACATCTTGAGATAGTCCCAAGCAGCGCCCACGCCGAGAAAGCACTTAAGAAAGCAGCGGAGCAGGACGCTGTAAAATACCATGCAGGAGATGAAGATTTTGAGATAACAGCTGATCTTCCAGAGGAAAAGGTGAAGGGACTGGAGAAGATCAGAGAGTTCATGAAAGAGTACGGTGGGACAGGTGTTCAAGAAGCTCTTGAAACAGCGTTATTCGATGAACTTGGCGTCATACCCATCTTCCCTGGTGGTGCAGACGGTCTTGGAGACGAGCACGGAAACATACTTCCGGACTGTTTCCTGGTACCAGAAGGATCTACTGCCGAGGATTTTGCGTACATTATCCACTCCGATCTAGGTGAAGGATTCCTTCACGCCGTAGACGTACGTGAGAACCGTCAGATAGGTGCGGACCACGAACTAAAGAGCCGGGATGTCATCGAGATAATCTCATCTAAGTAATCCTTCTTAACGTTATAAAAAAAGGAAGAAAATAGGAAGTTGTGCTTATCACATCAAAGGAGCCGCTTCCTCAACCGCATCCTGGCACTACCTTTGAAGTTCTTCAAAGGCCGTTGCCACGGTTTCACCTTTGGGTGTAAGCACCAGTATCTTGATAGTCGTGAATAAAACTGCTTTTTTCATAGAAAGAAGCCTTAACTGCTTTTATAAGGGACTGAAACTGTTCGATAACGGTCTAACGTTCAATCATCCGAAGGCTCAAGATAGGATGCGCTGTCAGTCCATGATTCATTCCATGGCTCTTGGGTTCCAAGTCTTTCATAGATGCTCTTGAACCCATGAAGCTTACCGGTCCTGTATGGGTGAAGATACCTGTTGATAGCATCCATATTCATATTGCCGCCGTCAAGACTTTCCTCAAGTTCGCTGATACTCCTTGACACCTCGTTCTGGGTCATGGTTGTAGAGCCGTAGTCGAACCTGGATTTCAGCTCCCCAAGGATAGCTCCTGAAGAGTACCTCGCGGTATCGATCACAGCTGCTCCGAGCAAGGCTTTATCTGGGTGCTTTGATGCGTAGTTAACGGCCATATCCACTATCTGTCCTAGCTCCTGCATGTGTAACTCGAAGGAGGGAACTGAAGTTTAAAAGCACTTTGTCTTCCTAGCTGTACATGTCCCTGGAATGTGCCTCCGTTGTTTCATGGCTTTCAGCGGCCAGGATCTCTTCAGCAAACCTCTCCTTCCGCTTCTTGATCTCCTCTGCTGTCTGGATGGGGTATTCATTATCTACATCTATACCTGTCAGAGGGGAGAAACCTTTGTCTATAACGACCTGCGCTGCCTTCGGGTCTGGAAGGTATGGGTCAGTCTCAACCAGTACCCTAGACGTGTAACGCCTTTCAGGGATGCGCTTTTGATCAATCCGCCTGCTGGACCAGCGATAGCTCCAAGCAACGGTGGCAGAGATATACCTATGTCTCTTAACTGCTGTTCGTCACCGGTTGAAACACCGAATATCTCTGGTTCTCTATCCCCCTCTTTCAAACTCAACCGGTATCCCTACCAGGTGAACCGGTGTTGCATTGATATCCTGGATCTAGTCTATGACGGTTCCTATGGAATCATTTAAGTGTGCTGAAATAGGTACATCGCTGTCCATTATGACCACTTTGTTTTCCTCGTCAGCGTACAGTCTGATAGCCGGGTCTAACTGGTAGTCCTCCTCGTGAAACATCATGACGGGAGGTATATCCTCTGAGTCGATGCTTCCGACGTACTCGAAACCGTTCTGAGATATTATATGTTCAACAGCTATCTTTGCAACCAGTCCTGTTCCAGGCAATCCATCGATAAGATATGAGTTCTGCAGTTCCAGGTACCTCATCTTGATCGTTCCCATCGGTACGGGTTTAGAGTGGATGTTTGAAGTAATAAATCGATGGTTATAGTTACCGGAATATCTGGAACAGTACGGATATCGTTTAATACTGTTAGAAGTTAGTGACTTTTGACAATGACATACAAGCTATCGCCTTCAAGGATAAACCTGTTCTTTGAATGCAGGAGATGCTTCTGGCTCAGAGTTAATGAGAACGTTAAAAGGCCGTCAGGACCCTTCCCTTCGCTTCTCTCAGGCATGGATGCTGCGATTAAGAACCACTTCGACAGGTTCAGGAAGAGAGGTGAGAAACCACCTGAGCTGGAAGAAATGGATCTCGAACCCTTCCCTGATCTCGGTTTCCTTGAGCTGGCCAGGGACTGGAGGACCGAGCCAAAATGGGAAGACCCGGAGACAGGAACTGTGCTGCGTGGAGGCGTTGACGATCTACTTCTTTCAAAGGATGATAGGGTCGTGGTGATGGACTACAAGACCCGTGGTTATCCTCCAAAGCAGAGGGATGGTGCACCTGATTACTATGAAAGACAGGTAAACCTGTATAACCTTATATTAAGAGAAAACGGCCGTGAAACAGAGGATTACGGCATAATACTCTATTATTATCCTGACAGGATACTGGCTAACGGAGACATCGTTTTCTATAAAGAGTACAGGAAGACCCCGGTAGATATCGAGAAAGCGAAAGAAACGGTTAGAGAGGCGGTCAAAATACTGGAAAATGATATACCGCCACATAATGAGGACTGTGATTTCTGTGAGTGGAGTGCCGAGTAAGTATTATGCCTCGGCCTCATCCTCGACATCGGGAGCCCTGAGATGCTTGGAACCCCAGTCTCTCATCGAGTCTATAACTGGTTCCAGTGATTCGCCTATCTCGGTGAGGCTGTAATCCACCCGGACAGGCTTCTCATTAACTATATCTCTTGATACCACGCCTTTGCCCTGGAGATCCTCCAGGTTCTCAGAAAGCACCTTGCTCGATATACCGCCAACATCCCTTTTTAATGCGTTAAAGCCCATAGGACCGTTTTTCAGTAGCCTATGGATTATCACGGGATACCACTTCTTGCCTATTACCTCTGCTGTTGCCGTTATGGCACACCATTCTTCTCCAGCGCACCAGACCGGCATCTTCTTTTCTTCCATGAACTTCGTTTTCCCAACAAATCCTTTTATAGTTACTCCCAGAAACTCAGTTACTAATTGTAATCAACCTGGCCGTGAGATACCCCGAGTTGACCCCATCAAACAAATCTAAAACCGATTTAAAGAAGGTCTAACCTGACAACCATGTTTATTTACGATCAAATCTCGGTTTTTAGCACTTGAAAAGTGCGGCATCCGGGATTTGAACCCGGGTCCCCACGTTGGCAACGTGATGTCGTGCCACTGGACCAATGCCGCCTATGGAGTATGCTGGATCTCAGGAACTGGTGGTTCTTTCAGTTCCGCATACCAGCTCTATGAATTGAGTAGTGGTTAATAGTTTTAAGAGGTTGCCGCCTTTCGAAACCCCTTTCTTAGAAGGCGTTCACCTGCTTGAACTTGTTAAAGTTCAATATAGTTAAAAACCTATTTCTGGAAGGGTTTACGTGAGCCAGGTAAAAATATACACAGTGCCGATGTGCAGTCAGTGCATCCGGTTGAAAGAGTTCCTACATTTTAACGGAGTCGAGTTCGAGGAGATCAATCTCCATGAGGAAGAGAAGGAGGGCAGCATGCTGAAAGAGAAGACAGGAACCTCGGAGACACCTGTGACAAGGGTCGATAATAGTTTCGTGGCTGGGTTTGACAGGGAAAGGATCGCAAAGATGCTTGAAGATCATGGTATCAAACCGGAAGAGATGACCGTTGAGTAACCGGGTTACATGCAAAGAATAAGAATCTTGCAGAGACTTCTACATACATGACTGAAGAAATTAGAGATGTTATAATCGTTGGTGGATCAGCAGCAGCTCTATCCGCAGCTATCTACGCCGTTAGAAGCGGTATGGACGTCCTGTTGATAACCGATGAATACGGGGGACAGATAAACAATACAGATGTCGTCGAGAACTACCTCGGTATCAAATCAATCTCAGGCCCTGATCTAGCTGAGAAGTACGTCGAACATATGAGAGAGTACGACGTCGATGAGGAAGTCGGCGATAAAGTTGTCGATATCAGGAAGGATGATGGTAACTTTGAAGTCGAGACAGAGCCCGGAGAAGTATTCACATCACACTCTGTTATAGTATCTACTGGAGGTTCAAGAAGAAGGCTTAACGTGAAGGGGGAGGAAGGGTACCGAAACAAGGGCGTAGCCTATTGTGCAGTATGTGATGGTCCGCTATACCAGGGAGAAGAAGTTGCGGTAGTCGGTGGAGGATATGCTGGAACAGAGGCAGCTGTTTATCTTTCAGATATCGCCGAGAAAGTTTACGTTCTTTCAAGAAGCGGAGAACTTTCCGGAGAGGAGATCACCATCGACAAGGTGGAGAAAGCTGATAACGTCGAAGTTCTGAGAGAAGCCACGACAACTGAGATATATGGCGGCCAGTTCGTTGAAGGCCTGAAATATGAACAGGGTGATGAGGTCAAAGATCTTGAGGTCACCGGGGTCTTCGTAGAGATCGGTACTGTACCTAATTCAGATATAACGGATCTTGTAGAACTCAACGACTCAGGGTACATCAAGGTCAACGGAGAGCAGGAGACTGCAACTGAAGGCCTCTATGCAGCAGGAGACGTCACCGATCGAGGGGTTCAGCAGCTTGTGGTATCTGCAGGACAGGGATGCCAGGCCGCACTGAATGCGTCCGACTATGTCAAGGAGAAGAAAGCCGAGTAAGAGGTTTCCTACCTCCCTCTTTCCTGTATCCTCTTACAGCAAACAAGTTAAAAGACAGTCCCAAACTAGGAAAGCATGCGGTCAGCCATAACTGCTCTTGTGATACTGGCTGTTTTCGCAGGTAGTATAGCAGCGCTTAAACATTCTGCACCTGCTTCTAAAGACGTTCCAGTAGTAATCATAACGACTGATACTGTCAGAAACGATCATATCAAATGTGCCTCCGATAACCTTGAGAATATCTGCGGTTTAAGCTCTGACAGTGTAAGGTTCCAGAAAACATACTCTCCTGCTACATGGACGCTGCCATCAATATCCTCACTTATGACTGGTAGAGGCCGTTACGAGGTAAACTTCACCAAGACCGGTTCAGGATACACTTTCGGACAGCTTTCCCCCTATGATGGTCTTTCAAAACGATCCTTGACACTGGCGGAGATACTGAAAAAGAACGGTTACAACACATCAGCCTACTACGAGATGTCAACAGTTGACCAGTCAACAGGGCTCTCACAGGGTTTCCAGCACTACACATCGAGAAATGAGACAGGTGATCTACAGCGATACCTCAGGAATCATTCTCTTGATGGAAAAAATCTTTACTGGTTTCATCTGAAAGGTTCGCATTTTCCTTACCGATCTTCTCAGCAATGCAGCAACTTCACAGACTACATGTTTAACACTCCTCCAGTCGACCATTTCAGCGTTGAAAATGCGAGCCAAGACGTGATAGACGAATTCAGACAGTGCTACAGGGAGGAGGTGTGGCGGCACGACAAACGCGTGGGCAGGATCCTTGACTGGGTTAAAGGATCAGGTAACTATGATGATGCTGTGATAGTATACGCCGCAGCCGAAGGAGAATCTCTTGCATCTCACCGAGTATGGAACAGTTCAAGGCTGAGGTTCGGGCATAACGGGCTCCCCTACACGCAGGTAACCCATGTCCCTCTGATAATGAAACTTCCTGGAGTGAAGCCCGGAGAAGTGGATAGCTCCTTTGCCAGGTTCAAGGACATATCTCCGACATTACTCCAGGCTCTTGATATCAAAAGGCCCTCCAGATACACCGGGGTCAGTCTTTACAGGGTTATCGATGGCTATGAGTTAAACAACCTGACAACTACAGAAGGATTTATGATGAAGAATTTCGCCCTGATAAGGCCGGATAAATCGAACAGGTCCATGCTTTTCGACCTTGAAAAAGATCCTGCCGAGAAGAATGATATCTCAGAAGCTTATCCCGAGATCACCCGGGAACTAGGCTATCTTCTTGAGAAGAGAAAGGGAGATGCTTCATCTGCGGACGTCAAGCCTGTCGCACCGTACGCACAGGTCACCCGTTAAGTATAGATTCAAAAAAGGTGCCATATATTCCAAAGTATGAAGACTCAAACAAAGATGACCAAATGCGTCTTCTGCGGAAAGAACGCAACAAAGAGGAATTCCGCGGGACAGCCTGTATGCAAGAAGCACAAAGACAGGGAACCGAAGGAAGTCGCATGTCCAGAATGCGGTATGCCTATGAGGATAAAGGAAGGCCGTTACGGATACTTCTGGGGCTGTGAAGGGTACCCTCAGTGCCAGAAGACATACAAGATAGAGACGATCGCTGAGGACAAAGAGTAAACGTTTTTGAAGATTCGGGCGGTCACCTATTTACGGAGTTAAATGGGCCTGTAGCTCAGCTGGACAGAGCATTCGGTTCCTAACCGAAAGGTCGTGAGTTCGAATCTCACCAGGCTCGATTCGATACCACGCAGAAACCCGGCAGGTTTCGAGTGGGTTCAAATCCCTCCAGGTCCGTCGATTCACCTTTAAGCCTTCACCCCGAATCCCGATATATCCGGAAGCCGCTCTATTGAGCGGCTTATTGCGTGCGATTAGCGTAACAATCGCAGAGGTAGCCAAGTGGTCAAAGGCGCAGCGTTCAGGGCGCTGTCTCTCAGGAGTTCGCAGGTTCAAATCCTGCCCTCTGCATACGTATCCATGCTATTCAGCCAAAGCTGTGTTAGAAAATTTTACCACAACTGTTTTTAACAGGTTACGAGTTGGTACTCTTATGACCTCGCATAAGCTCGAAACAGAGATACTTGGACGAGAGATTGAGTTTGAATATGCTGAGCACTGGGTCGGATACTCGATCCTGCTTATGAGGGTCGGTATTGGATGGATTTTCCTTCAGGGAGGGCTTCAGAAGATCTTTGATCCTTCCTGGACCGCAGCCGGATATCTTACACATCTCCCGGCAGGTAACCCGTTCTCTTTCTGGTCATTGATGGCAGGTAATCCCTTCATCGATGCGATGGTGGCATGGGGACTGACACTTATCGGATTGGCACTGATTCTCGGAGTATTCATCAGGTTCACCGCTTTCTGGGGTTCACTGATGATGCTACTCTTCTGGGCTTCAAGCCTTGAAGGCGGACTCTTGAGCGGACTGCCTGTCGCATATGGATGGGTTGTCGACCAGCACATCGTATATACAGTGATGCTTATAGCTCTTGGCGAGATCGGAGCCGGAAGACTTGTCGGTTTCGACGAATGGCTGGAGCAGGAAGGTGTGGTAGAAAGAAATCCATGGCTCAAGCATCTCCTGGGATGATACCGGGAACATCAACGTTCTTCCTTCTTTTTTATACCCTGTAAAGACCTCTGCCATAGTTCAAAAGGTTTTGTCATCCAGTCTTCTAACAGGAAATATCCCTGGCAGCAAAAAGGGACTGGAAAGATGTTTACAGAGTGGACAGTAACCGACAGCAAGACACAGGCGATAACCTTTGTCAAGGCAAAGAACCAAGAAGAAGCCATCAAGGAAGGGCTCCGGAGAGGAGTGGTGCCAAGGGATACAGAGGATGCCAAACCCCGGGTCAGTTCCGTTCTCAGCGATAACAGAGTTATGACGCCCGAAGAGTTCTCAGAGTTCATAGAGCAGCTCGGGGTATAGAGTTAAAACTCTGGCCGATTCTACCAAACACATGGATTTCCAGGAAATCGATCGGAAGACAGTGGCAGTCTCAGTGGCGGCTTTTGTAGTAACAGCAGGAATAGCTTTCCTGGCTGGTTCACAGATGTTTGCATACAATCCACCACAGCGGTTCCATGCGTTCCCTGACGTGACAGCGAACTCCTCGAACAACATTGCGACAGCACACTTTGACAGCCACAGCATCGACCTGATGTACGAGGACTCAAAGACCTTCAAGGCCTACCTGGACCTCAACAGGGATGGTTCATTCGACAAGAGGTTCACCGACCTCGTACATGACGGTACAAAACATGAGACCTCAAAGATAGTTACTCTTGGAAACAACAGTTATCGCCTCTACTTCACATACAGAGACAGTAAAAATGAATCTGGAGACGGACATATAACGCTTTACAGAGTTCTCGGGCTTTAAACCTCATATATTTATTTAGTATTTCAGAATATCGTTCTATGCCCGAGGCTAAGCACGCAAGACTCAGATATATCTCGTTTTTCCTCCTGTCGCTTCTATCAGCGTTCTTCACATACCAGACTTTCAACAGCTTCATGGGATCCACAACGTTCTCCACACCGGTCATGGTGCTGAACACGATAGTCTTCCTTTTCCTCTGGATCATCAGCTTCACAGGCCACACCAGATTTGTATGCGAGAACGTGACCCTTGTCTTCGTAATACCTGCTATAGGTATATACTTCACCGATCTGTTCGTTGCACTTAGTACTCCTTCAGCTAGCATGATGGGTTTCTTTGAATACGCACTTGCGTCATCCACACTGCTGTTCTCATCCTATCATTCAAGAAAATACGAGGAGATACTTAAGAGTAGTAGAAGCCGGTTTTCTTGAAGATATAGTAGATTATGTAGTAGACTATTATCACCAGGAAAGCGGTTTCGATAAAAGGCACATCGTAGTACTTCTGTACGATTATAGGCAGGAACAGCCAGATGAGGATCATAAGGACTGAAAGAACCAGCCCTATCTTCTTTCTCGTGGTATCGAGCTCTATGCTGGTATCTTCAAGTTTCATATCGTCGATCAACCCGTGAATTCATCTATCTCGTAGTTCTGGGAGAGGACATCTTCAAGGGCCTCAAGTCTTTCTATATCGGTATCCTGTGGCATGTATCTCCGGGAGGACTTTGAGCGGTTCCGCGACTCGATCACATCAAGATCCTCAAGAAGTCTTAGCGTAGAACCTGCTACAGGTATCGTTAAAGGGAAGTCATCAGCTATATCTCCTGCTGTAAACGACTTACCTACTTTCACTGAGTAGTATCTTATCGCCGACTTCAGAAGATAGAAATTACCGGTGAGATAACTGTACTTCCTCTGGTCCAGATCCTTATGGTTTATCAGAGATTTCTTTAGTTCGATCTCTTTTGTATCCATCAGCCTTCCCTGTTAACTG
This sequence comes from Candidatus Nanohaloarchaea archaeon, assembly GCA_042217505.1. Taxonomy (GTDB): domain Archaea; phylum Nanohalarchaeota; class Nanosalinia; order Nanosalinales; family Nanosalinaceae; genus JBDGSN01. The sequence goes on along the minus strand of JBDGSN010000029.1, from coordinate 11,148 downwards.
GTATCGCCGGACAGAGTTAAAAGATAGGGCTTACTACTGACAGGTCTCAGTTCTTTTCACGACAGTCAAAGATAACCCTGCTGATCTCCTTTTTTATCCTTTCAAGACCCTCCCGGTCATCACTGTAGATTTTCCTGCTTATAGCTCCGTCGATGACCGACGCCACAATGTCAGCTGAGAGCTCGGGGTCCTGCACTTCTGCTTCCTTCATTATATCCTCCAGTCTGCTGACCAACATGTTATCTATCTCACGGAACTTCTCCCTGAAATCCTGCCTGTGCTGGGACTGGGTTCTGAGCTCGATGAACGCTTTCCTGAACTCCCATTCCTCCTGGTTTTCGATGCCAAGCGCCAGTTCAAGAAGCGATTCAAGGCGGTCAGCTGGTTCACCTTCGGAACTGTCGTAGTTCTTCTCTAGATGATCCTCCATGTAATCCAGGAAGGACAGGACCAGGTCATCTTTGTCGTCAAAATGGTAGTAGATCAGCGACTTGCCTTTGTCATACTCCGCAGCGATTTTCTCGATGGTAAGATCTGCGTATCCGTGACGGCACAAAGCTCTGTACGTTGCTTTCATTATCTCCTGTTCTGAACCACCCATAATGACTGAACAGATGTTCAGTTTCTTAAGGTTTGTCTTCGATTAATCAAACTGAAAGATGGAAAACCCTCTGGAACTTCTGGCCGAGACCCAGGTGGAACAGACAGGACTACTGATTATAGCAGGATTTGTACTTACTGCTGTGCTTGCTACAGGTATACCTAGTATACAGCTACAGACTGATTTCCAGTCAAGCCTGCCTGATTCTATCCCCGCGATACAGACACAGGATAAGGTCAACTCACAGTTCGGTTCGTCGAACGCCATAATCATACTTTTCAAGACCAACGACAAACCTAGGGAAGATGGTTTTGTAACGGATGTAAGGGATCCACGACTTCTCAAAAGCCAGAAGTTCCTTGCTGGCCAGTTAAGAGAAGAACCTATTGTAGGGGAGGTGCAGTCTCCAGCATCTTTCTTCCAGACTATACCTGATTCCGAGACAGGTGTCAGACAGATGGTTTCACGTATCGGGGCAGACGAGTTCTTCAACAGAGATCATACCGCCTCACTGATGTTCGTCCAGCTAAACGAGGAGATGAATGAGAAGAACATAAAGAAAGCAACGTCCACAATACAGGAGAATATAGACCAGACACCGATGTATCCGGGTATGGATGTGACGATAACGGGTCTACCGGTTATCAGAACCGATATCGGGAAGGTCCTGGTATCCGACTCGGTGACAACGATATCAGCTGCGTCCGTGCTTATACTGATACTTCTTACACTTACCCGTGGGATCGTCTATGGACCTATAACGTTCATCCCGCTTTTCGTAGGTCTAATATGGACACTTGGTGCAATGGGGCTTTTCGGCATACCGCTGACCATAGCCACTATAGCTCTTGGCTCGATGATACTCGGACTAGGCGTCGAATACGGTTCTTTCATAACCGAAAGGATACTTGAAGAAAAACGAGAGACCGATGTTGAAAACGCTGTCAGGAACGCTGTACCAACGACAGGGCTTGCAATACTGGGGTCCTCATCGACAACGGTTATAGGGTTTTCAGCGCTTCTGATAGCATCTATATCTTTTATCAGGAATCTTGGACTGACACTTGCACTCGGTATAGTTCTGACGCTTTCGGCAGCGCTTGTCCTTACTCCCGCACTGGTTATCGAGTATGAGAGGTGGTCTCAGTGAGCACTCTCCAAAGATTCGTGGATGGTTACACGGAGAAGATCGTTGAAAGACCTTTCCTCTCACTTGGACTGATACTTCTAGCGATGGTTATACTTGCTTCAGGAGCTCCGAAGGTAAAGACTGTCGATCAGCAGACAGAAGACCTCCTGCCCTCAACCATCTCGTCAGTTCATGCGTTCGACACGATAAACGCTGAGTTCAGCAGTGCAAGCGGCACGTCCTACACTATACTTTTCACGGCGTCACCGAGCTATGCCAACTCCACCGAGGTCAGAGACCTGAGGGATTCGGAGTTCCTTAGATACCAGCAAAGAGTCTCGAATGATATCTCCTCGATGGACAAAGTGGTCAGCGTCTCATCCCTATCATCGTTAGTCGACAACCCTTCAAGCATCAGGGATACCCAGAAACAGCTGGATGCAGTAGGAAAGTCCAGGTGGAGCAGATTCCTTTCCACAGACTACAGGTCTGCTATAGTCAGGGTCACCGCAACCGATCTTAACTCAGATCAGCAGACCGAAATGGCGGACAGGATAAAACAGTCTGTCGAGACTCTTGGAAAACCCGCTGGTGTAAAGGTCAGTTATACAGGTAATCCCTTCATCAACCAGGCATTCCAGGAGCAGACACAGAGCACTATGAGCATTACCAGTGCGCTGTCACTTCTTGGAGTGATAATCGTCATCGTTCTCCTGTTCAGATCGTTTATAAGCGGCATGATCTCGCTCAACGCACTGATATTCGGTATAATGACTGGTTTCGGTTTCTACGGATGGCTCGGCCTCAACATGAGTCCAGCGACTTCAGGAGCTATCTCGATGGGGATGGGTATCGCGATAGACTTCGGTATCCAGGTGGTTTCCCGTTACAGGGAGGAGAGAGAGGAGATGAGCATCCAGAAGAGTCTTTCAAAGACATTCATGGGGGTCATAAGCCCGATGACGATCGCCCTTATCGCTGCGATAATCGGTTTCACATCGCTTTCAGTGGGGCGTATAACATTCCTTTCCAGCCTGGGCATGATGCTTATACTGACAACAACGTTTGCGTATATCGGAGCTCTTACCCTGATACCGGTCGCACTTGTTATCTATGACAAACACTTCAAAAAATACATCCCAGAGGATCTCTACTCGGGAATCGGTAAAAAGATACTAAGGTGAAAACTACAATGAAAACGAAAACACTCACGGTAATGCTGTTTACGATCCTGATGGTGGGATCCACAGCCGCACAGATCCATAACTCGCCATCAACTAATATGGATGCGGTCCTTCTAACGACCGATCCCGTTCCCGTGCAGTCAGGGGACGATGCCTCGGTCACCTTCAAACTGGTGAACAGGGGAAACACGGCTGCAGAAGATGTCAGAGTCGAGCTACTTGACTCATTTCCATTCAAGCTCAAGCCTGACACGAAGAGGAACTACAGTCTCGGAAAGGTAACGCCAGGAGAGGAGTACTACATCTCGACTGACGTGCTTGTAGCGGATAACGCTCCAGACGGGAAAAACTACCTGAAGTTCAGGGTAAGTCATGGAGACTACTCCCAGATAATCAAGGTCCCTATCCAGGTGCAGAGCCAGAACATCGACCTGAACCTGGCGAACCTGAAGACAACACCATCCCAGCTTACAGCCGATATGGACAACGCCAAGATGAGCGTTGATGTGGTGAACAACGGGGAAAAAACAGCGGATAACGTTGTCCTGAACCTTGGACTTCCCGATACATTCCAGGCGACTTCAAGCTTCTCGAGCAGGCAGGCTCTTGGAAACATCAAACCTGGCGAGATCAAAACAGCGACTTTCACCTTTGATGTTAAGGAAACAGCCTCGAAAGGCAGTCTCGATATACCGGCCAACCTGAGTTACTCGACCGGTGACTCTAACAACCTGATCAAAGATCACAAGTCTTTCAGTCTTTACCTGGCTGGAAGACCACAGTTCGAGATAACCAATGTATCAAGTACACTGACAACAGGAAGTAAAGGACAGCTGAAGGTGACGGTCAAGAACACCGGAACTGAGAAGTCAGGATCCACACGGATCAGAGTCCTTGATTCATCAGATCTGCCATTCAGCTATGACTCATCCAGTCAGTACATCGGCAGTCTTGAACCAGGACAGACCGGTGAAGCAGTGTTCGATGTCAGTACAGAAGGTTCTGCTGTGGCAAAGTCTTACCTGGTAGACATGGAGCTTCGTGGAGTGAAGGGAACGAGTGTCTATGTCTCTGACAAAACAGTCAAGGTGCCTGTGAAACAGGGTCAGAGCAGATCAAACCTTCTGTACATCCTCGGAGGCTTCCTTGTGGTTGTAGCGGCGATCATCTACTATTTCAGGGATCGCATCTTCACAAAAAAGGGGGAGGAGTAAGTATACTCCTCCTCTAAAAATTTCTTTTTCCCTCAGCGTTCACTCTTCGTAGCTGTTCCTGCCGAAAACCGTGTTGAGCGGACACTTCTCCAGTAATCCTGTAGCCAGCAGGATGATACCTACGAGTACAAGGATGATGGATGTCAGTGCCTGTGGAAGGAGGCCCGTTGCGACTGAAAACAGTCCTGCGTATCCTCCGATACCTACAAGCAGTAGAAGTGAGCCGACAACGATCCGGATCGACTTTTCGTTTCTTCCGACGTTTTTCTCCATGGCAGGTGATGTTTGACCGCAAAGGAATTTACATCTTTTTGCACAAACAAAATGTATGAAGTGTCCCGGAGAACTCAAGCAACTTCTCAAAGTACTGTACAACCTTTCAGGTTCAGAGGCTGAGGTGATGTACTACCTCTGTGATAACGAGGCAAGAGCATCTGATATAGCGGATGACCTGGGTAAGGATAGATCGACCATTCAGAGGTATCTTTCCAAGTTAAGGACCACAGGCCTCATCGAAAGAGAGAGCGTGGTTGAAGACGGTAAAAGAGGTCGATACTATGTATACAGGGTGCCTGACAAGGAAGAGATGAAGAAGAAAGTACGTGAAAGGATGGACGAGTGGGAAGACGACCGACTTGCTGTCCTTGAGGAAATCTAGGTTTCCAACCGGTCACCGTTAAGTGTATAAAAGTTCAACATATTTACACAGACTATGACAGCAGAGATCGAAGTCTTCACGACACCATCATGTCCTTACTGCCAGAAACTCAAGCAGTGGCTCAACGAGAACGATTACGAGTTCGAGGAGCACAACGTGGCAGAGGACAGAGAACAGGCTATCAGGATGATCCAGAAGACAGGTCAGAGAGGTGTACCTCAGACTTTCATAGGCGACGAGACCATCATCGGTTTCCAGCCAGCACAGATCGAAAGGATCATCGAGTCAAACGAAGAAACAGCAGAGGAAACAGAGGCTTAAAACTGCCTCTTGATCCGATTTTTTTACTTTTTGATACAATGAGCAATGCCACGATCGAACTTTTCTACTCAAAGACATGTCCCAAATGTCCGGCCCAGAAGGAAGTCGTCAAAGAGTTCAACGACAGGGACGACGTCAAAGTAAGGCTCTCAGATGTGGCGGTTAAACAGGGAAGAGCTGAGAGACACAACGTAAGAGCGGTGCCAACAACGGTTATCGACGGCCCAGCCATCGAACAGAAGACCGGTTTCACCGGCGTGACATCGACTGAAAGAGTTGAGACCGCTGTAGAAGTTGCGCTCGGTGAGAAAGATGTCGAAGCTCTTGAGAAGCCAGGACTTATCGAGAAACTGAAAGGGCTACTCTGAATTTGAATACTGTACCAGAGCGAATTTTTAATTCAGGTTGAGAGAGATTTACGTGTCAGATAGATGATATGCGTAGTCTCATTTCTAGTGTTCAGTATACTCGGTATCTTTTCAGCAAGCCACAGGCAACTTGCAAAGGAGTCATTCAGATGTATAAAAAACAAGACTCTTAGAGAGCCCTGTGAGACAGACCTTGAGGACCGGATCAGAGCCTCCCTTATAGGAAAACTGCTGGAACACAGTCCCAGAACAGCGAGGATGCTCAACGACCATTTCCAGTTGTTCAGCTGGATGCTCTTGATAATACTGCTGGCCTCCGGGATCTACTCTTCCTACAGCCTCTATAACTGGGTCGTCTATGGCAACTGCAACGGGCCTGCTTCAACCGCAGGATGCACTTTAAACGAAACAGCTTCGCTTTACGATAAAGCTCTCAATGCTTCAAAGCACTTACTCGGCGGTGTCATGAGATGAGGAGATCAGATTTCCCGGAGCTTGAACAGGTCTACCTCGACAGCGCATGCATGTCTTTAAGACCTCGACAGGTCATCAATAAGGTTAACGAGTACTACAACAAGTATCCTGTATGCCCGGGTAGAAGCAACCACAGTCTATCACAGAGAGCGGACAGTGAACTGGGAAAGGCAAGGAGATCGATCGCTCGTTTTATCGATGCTGGACCCGATGAATTGATGCTTACTTCAGGCACCACCGAATCGATCAATACAGTCGCTAGAGGATTTGAAACGGGAAAAGTCGTACTGACTGATATCGAGCATAACTCCGATCGGATCCCATGGATAGAATCGGATGCGGATGTCGTGACCCTTGAAACAAACGATGATTTTCTATCTACTCTTGAGTCAGAGGTGGAGGAGGGCGACCTGGTCTCGATGGTTCATGTCTCCAACCTTGATGGAAGCGAATTACCTGTGAAAGAAGCAGCGGAGATAGTTCATGCGAAAGATGCGTATATACTGGTCGATGGTGCACAGTCCGTACCCCACAGAGAGATCTCGGTGAAGGATATAGGCGCTGACTTTTTCGCTTTTTCAGGCCACAAGATGCTTGGACCAAGCGGGACAGGAGGCCTTTATGTGTCAGAAAGAGCTCGTGAGAACCTGGAACCACTGAAGTACGGTGGGGGAGCGGTGAAAGACGCCACTTTTGACTCCAGCTATAGAAAGGGGTTTCCTGCAGGGTTCGAACCAGGACTTCCAAACATCGCCGGCTTTATCGGTCTTGGCGAAGCAGCCAGGTACCTTGAGGATGTGGGCATAAAAAGTATAGAACGGCATGAAAAAGATCTTACTGAAAGGATATACGAGGAACTGACTGAGATAGACGGGGTGGATAATATCGGTTCAAAATCTCCGGGAGTTGTATCTCTGAGGGTCGGAGATCTTGACCCACACCGGGCCTCACTCATGTTTGACCAGCGAGGTATAGCCCTGAGGTCAGGGATGCACTGCGTTCACCCATGGTTTCATTCCAAGTGTAAGAATGCGACTCTCAGAGCATCACTTTACCTCTACAACGATAACCAGGATGTAGACCGGTTCATCTCTGCGTTAAAGGAGATAGCAGTCCTCGGCTGAAAGACTTTTTGTTGGAATTGATTACTATACCTGTTTATATTCGAGTCGTCTCTATACTACGGCATGAAAGCAGAAGTCGATGCTGAGAGCAAGAATGCCACGAGAGTGGATGTCAGTACCAGAGGATACACTTTTTCTATAGATGAACCGGAGGAGCATGGAGGCACCGGTTCAGCTCCAAACCCTGTAGAGTACGAACTAGGAGCTTTAACAGGCTGCTTCAACGTGGTCGCACACCTTGTGGCTGGTGAGATTGGTGTAGCGCTTGAAAGCCTTCACATCAAAGCGAAAGGAGAGCTTGACCCTGCCAAGTTCCAGGGAGCTGAGACCTCTCACAGAGCAGGATTCCAGAGCGTCACTCTTGAGATAGACGCAGAATCTGATGCAGATAAAGAGACACTTGAGGAACTATTCGAGGAAGTAGAGGAGAGGTGTCCTGTAAGGGACAACATCAGCCATGAAACCCCGGTTGATACAAAAGTACTCTGACAGTGATCCTTGACTCACTAAAACTTCTCCTTTCTTCCTTTACTGTTTTCGCGCTTCTATACACATATGACTGTGGTTTCGCATACTTTAAGGTAAAGCTATTTATTCTTAAATAAAAAGATATTGCAGGTGCTAAAAAGCACTTGAAGCGTTTAGAGCCCGGCAGGAAAAATCTTGTCTGCTGAAAACCTCTTTCAGAACCTCATGAGGTGCAGAAAAATGAGAAACAAGATCACAAGAATCTCGGGTATCCTGGTGATCGCAGCCGCACTGATCCTTTCAACAGGTAATGCTGCTGCACAGCAGCAGGTAAGGCCTGGACCAGGGTTTCTGGCTCCTGACTCACCCAGGCAGGGCTCCCAGGGAAACCCGAACGGTTACCAGAACAGGACCCAGAACCAGACGGGCTGTCCTTACTACAACTCCACCGACTGTGAACCACAGCAGGACAGAGACAGGGACAGAAACCAGTCCTACGACGGTACAGGACCTGAACAGCAGAGAGATAGAAACAGGACCAGGACCCCTTAAATAAAGGGGGTTCTCACCTACTTTTTTTGGAATACAGGTTAAGCTTTAATTGACATAACCTAGAGACTTACCTATGGGACTGGTACAGGCAGTAGTGATCGGAGTAACTCAAGGCATCTTCGAATGGCTGCCAGTCAGCAGCGAGGCTGTTCTGACACTGGTCATGACCAACTTCTTCCACCAAAGTGTTAACCAGGCATTGAACGGAGCTATCTGGCTTCACACCGGTACGATGCTTGCCGCTCTGGCCTATTTCAGGAAAGACTATCTCGATTTGCTAAAAGATATCTGGGTCAAGACAAGAAATCTTGAAATTAAAGATATAGAGAGTTACATAAAACCGGATTCGACAGAGGAGAACCTCATCCAGTTCCTTGTAGTCTCGACCTTTTTCACCGGCCTGGTAGGTGGACCGCTCTACCTGTTCGGTTTGAAGGAGATCCATTCAGAAACCATATTCTACATGATAACTGCGGCAGCATTATTTCTGACAGGATTCCTCAGACTCTACCAGGGTTCAACTGAAAGAGAGGTCGACGAGGTTAACTGGAAGGACTCCGTCTTCGTCGGATTCTTGCAAGGTTTTTCGATAATCCCCGGGATATCAAGATCAGGTACGACTACATTTGGACTGCTTCTGGACAACTTCGATGCTAAAACAGCTTTCAAGCTTTCATTCCTCATGAGTGTTCCAGCTGTGCTGATCGGCAACATCGGGGTGGAGCTTTTCTCGGACTTCACTGTCTCAGCTGAGCTCTTACTGGCTGCACTCGTAGCATTTATTGTCGGTTACCTGACAATCGAGACCATACTAGATATAGCTGATAGAGCCGAGATAGCCTGGATCTGCTTCGGCCTCGGTATACTGGCATTGGCGCCTTTACTGCTTTAGATGACTGATAGTCTGTAAATACTTATAACAACGATAATTCAGGCTTTAGACCAGTAGTTAAATGTGGTGGAGCATACACGATTTTTAACCGGGTCAGCGATTATAACTCAACTATGGCTTCGAGAAGAGTTTTTCTGCTTCTATTGATCGCTCTATAATAGCAGGTTCTGGCTGCATCGGCGACTCAACTCCTGATAATTCTAACAAGACCAACATCCAGGGTCAGTCACAGAGGGCAAACTCGAAGACATACCGATCTACATCGAACAATTCGACAGTGACTGTCGTGACGGATGAACAGGCAGAAACATACAGGCTGACCTATGAGACCAGGGATAACTACTCGGAATTTGAGAACAACCCGTTCCTGAACAAGAAAAGGATGGTCAACCTAACAGCAACGATGATCTGTGGAATCGTCAAGAAAGCAGCATACAACTATACCGGTCTGAAACAGTTAAACGATAAGATGCAGGAGCAGTTCGGGAAGGACAACTCGAGAACTCCAAATGATAACAAGATACCGAAAAAGATCTTTGAGGAGTATACGGCAACCAGTGCAGAAGCAACATTTTACAACACAGACCGTTCCAAAAAGCTCGCAGAATGCCGGCCTGATAAAAACTCTCTGAACCTGAAGTTATTGGTTGAATAGAGAAAGATAAGCCCTTTTCGAGTCTTGAATGTCTACTTCAAGAGACCATAAATCGAGGCATATGGTGACCCGAAGGGTTGTAATATCGGTTTCAACGGACAGTTTTTTCTATTTATTCAACCAGCTGAGTTAGGGATATTTAGATTGATTTACTCCTCGTAGATTTGGTCTATTTCGCTGCGTATTTCAACATTTTCAGGGTCTACCGCATTATGGATAGCTGCTTCAATTCTGGCTAAATCCTGATACTGTGTTTTCATATCTTCTTTAGTTGCTGATTCATTTGACCCACAAGAAACACTAATTTGAGAATCACTATATCTAAGCTCTGCTACTTTTTCGTCATTAGGGTCGTAAACAGCTACCCTGTGTTCTTCACTATCTATGCTGTAATTAGAATTAGTTAAGCTTTCCAGTTCAGAACTGATTGCCTCTGCATAATTATTGGCATCAATAAATTCGTCATTAACTTCTACTTTGCCATTATTTACTAAAATTCTATCTTCTGGGCTGGGATATACCAACCAAGGATTAAAATTATCCTCAGTGACCTCGTTTAACTCTCTGATTTGCCTTTTTCTTTTTTCTCTATTGCTATGACTGATATTTCCTCCTTGGCTTTTAGTAAAGTAGATTAATCCAGAAGACGGTTTTTTTACAGTTATATTTTCGCCATCATACATAGAAGAGTTCTCAGCCAGTTCGAAGCTAATTGCTCTCTCAATTCGATCATTTTGTTCATTATTATCAGCTATGCTGCCATAATTCCGTATCATATCCGCAGTATGGTGGAAATTAACTCTTCTTACGCTAAACTCATCATCGCTATTCAGAAGGGAATAGCTTGACTCCTCTGTAATTAGTAGTTGCTCGGAGTCAGAAGAATTTTCTTTAAACCTATATTGGAACTCAATAGGGTCATCCTCCGTCCTTAGCAGAGTATTGAATTTTTTGAAAATCCAAGAATGCATCAAATGGCTTTCAAGAGTTTCATCATTAACTCCACTTACCTTAGCCGCCATATCTTGGTCTCCAACATCTAAATTGTATTCCTCGCCCTCTGATAATGCGACTATACCATTACTTCCTACAGGCATTAATTCGAGTTCAAAATCTTGAGGCAGATTGCCGATTCTTTTTTGTTCAGTAATTTCTTTGTCCATTTCGCCGTAAAGCTCTATTAAGTCGCCATATGAAACCTTTAATCTTTCTTCCAGTTCTTCGGCCTCTATATCCCGTGCTATCTCATCCATACTATCTGAGCTGTTATCTACTGGAAGTTCGCTCGGATTCGGAGCTTGCCATTCTTCTGGAAGCTGGACTTCTTCAGGCAAGTCAGGGGCTTTCATAGTATATACTTACAACTCCAAACCTTTATTTGTTGTGATTAACTAATAACAAATAGTAATTGATTGTTGGGATATTGGGAAACTCTGATAATATGCTTAACTATGAAGGAAGAAATTAAGCCCATTCTGGGCTCTTGAAGCTATCCCTTATAAAGCCCC
>JBDGSN010000028.1:0-36333 GCA_042217505.1 Candidatus Nanohaloarchaea archaeon | reverse complement strand
GTATCCAAACTCGGAATCCTCCTAATTCTCACAACACTAGCCATCGGCCAGGCAGCAGCTGTAAGCTGGAATTCTCCAACAGATAACTCTATTGTTACCGGAGATCAGAATAATATTTATACTGTCAATATCACTGAGTCTGGGACGTCACTAAGTGTTTATTGGGTTAATAGCGGCAACTTCAATGAGATTTCTGTAACTAAGTCCGGAGATTATTATACGGGGGATTGGAATACTGCTGATTCAGGTACAGGCACATTCACTCTTGTCGCGAATAAAAGTTCGGATCTATCAAATGCAAAGAATATTACTGTTACAGTCGACAATAACAACCCGACTTTCTCGCTTTCAAACCCGTCTCAATATACTAAAGATCAGACTCCGAGCATAGATGTTTCGGTAACTGATTCGACATCTAATGTCGTTAATGCTACGATTTGGCTACTTGACTCTAACGGGAATGTAGAGGATTCAAAGACTTGTGATACAAGTTCTTCGGATGTCACATGCAGTCTTACTCCGGATAATTCTCTTGATGATGGAAATTATGAGGTTAATGCAACTGCGTATGACGAAGTAAGTAATAGAGGAACTTCTTCGGGTTCTTGGACTTTCACAGTCGATACTTCTTATGATGGAGATACTTCTCCGAGTTTCGATCCGAGTGGCGGGGATATCATCATGTCGGATTCGGATAACAAGGATATCACGATCACGTTCAACGATGCCAGTGAGGGCGGGAAGATAGATACTGAATGCCTGGATGGTGACGGTAGGACGATCGATTCTGGAAGCGTGGATCCTCAGAACGGTAATTCGGATAGTTTTGTCTGTACAGTTCCCGGTCATGACTACGCTGGAAGTTCGACAGATATCAGTGTTAAGATGTGCGACCAGGCTGGCAACTGTGAGACTTCAAGTTCTCACACCTACAACTTCGATGCCAGTCCACCGGATGTATTCGATCTTTCAAGTGTCTCCGGTGTATCAACGTTCAACGATAACTTTGACGCCAGCCTTGCAGCGAGCGATGATGCTTCAGGGATAGATAATGTTGAATACTACTTCGATCCTGATACAGCTGAAGGAGATGGAACCGATCTCGGTTACAGCGATGCGAAGGACAGTTACCAGATCGATCTCTCAGGTCTTTCCCAGGGATCCCACACGCTTTACGTGAGAGCCAAGGATAACGTCGGGAGATGGGGTACACCAGCTACTTTCGACTTCCAGTACTACCCTGATGCGACTCCGAAGGTCGATTTAACTGCGCCTTCAGGTCTTACAGTGACTCATGGAGAGTCAGAGATGTTCGATGTAAAGGTGGATAACACCGGCAAGCTTTACATCGATCAGTTGGCGGTCTCAGCTTCCTCGGGAGACTTCTTCTCCGATTCGCTGAATGTTTCGGGTCTGAAAGCGAATGAATCAGAGAACGTTACATTCGAGATGAATGCTGACCAGGCATCGCTTGGTTACCACGATGTCTCAGTCTCGACCGACAGTCCTTCCGCAAGCGACAGCTTCAAGGTGCTTGTCAGGGCTGAAAAGGATCAGAAGGAATCGATCAACGATACTTACACAGAGTATCTTCATAAGCTGAAGGAGTTGAAGCAGAACGCAACAGATCTGAAGAACAGCGGTCTTTCCAGTGGAAGGCAGGAAAGACTTGACTCAAGTGTATCAAGTTTCGAGAACAAGGTCGACAGTGCAAACGAGGCCATCTCGAAGGGCAACTACTATAAGGCCAAGGCCATACTGAACGATATAGGCACGGATTTCTCTTCAGCTCAGAAGTCATACGAGACGGTCAAGAAAGAGCAGGCAGCGGCTGACAGGAAGAGAAATATTATGATCGCAGGCGGCGTTATCTTCCTGCTACTTGTAGGAGTCGGGGTCTTCATCTATCAGAGTGAGGAGTACGACTTCAATATCGAGGCCCTGAGTGACTCCGATATCAGCATCGACGGACTTGAGGATATACCGAGAAGGGTCAAGATGTTCTTCAAGAGCAAGGAAGAAGAGGCTGAAGAGTTCGAGTGGAACGGTTTCAACGATTAAAGAACTCTGTCGGCGTCCCGGAACTTTTCCTTGAACAGTCCTTTATCTCTTGAAGTCTTGATGACCTGTGCGATATCGTCCGAAAACTTTTCTCCTTTCGCAGCCTTTGAGGCAGCGTCTTCAAGGAATATATCTGTCTGGGGATCTTCTTTCAGTTTCTTCACTACACTGCTGTCCGCTCTCTTGCCTTTCAGGTACTGGGAGACAGCTGGCTGTGTGATCTCAAGTTTGGCCGCTATCTCTTCCTGGGTGTAGCCGTAGTCAGCGTGAAGCCTGGTCGCTATTATCTTTCTTATCGCGGGCAGTAGGTCCTCGGCGACTATCTCTGATTCAAACTTCATAACTTCCAAGTCTTATCACACCGTTATAACAGCTTCGCCTGATTATTGAGAAATATATGTTTTAGGTCACAACTATTTGACTGGATGCAAACTCTGGAGCTAGAGTCCCCGGGACTTGAACAACTTGAAGAACTACAGGATCAAGCAAGGAAAAACTTCCAGAAGACTGTTATAGGTGGAGGTGAGCCAGAGGACCCGGACATAAGCGTTGAGCTTTATCTTCTAGGATTGAACCGGAGAGCCTCGGGCTACAGTATCGACAGGATAAGACCCGATGTGACGGATCCGTATTTGATGGTCGCTTTCCGTAATATCACGCATGAAGATTTCAGGGAGATGGCATCGGAGTTCCGCAATGAGAATGCTGATGACCTTCGTGATCTACATAACAGATTTCAGCAGACGATGGGAGATTACCAGATATTTCTGGAAGAGTACTTCGGACTGTTAAGTGAAGGCGAGCTTGATACTGATATCTACCATGTACCCGCCGAAGTGGGAGCTCTACATGATGTTCTTGACGATGCAGGGAAACTGGAGAGATCTCTAAGGCAAGATGATGATTATAACGTCAACGAGGCCCGGTTCATGGGTGGCGTTGAACGCGAGTCACTTGAAGAAGCTCTGGATGACCTCACACCGACTATAACATTTGAGATAACTTACTCCGGTAGCGAGAGAGCTCTGGAGGAATACAACGATTACCTGGAGAACTATACGCCTATGGATCCTGGTGCAGAGGCTATTCCTGGAACAGTTTACATCGGCAAGGAAGCATATCCTCGTGTTGTTTTTAACGGTCCTATGTACTTGGATCTTGAGGATGGAGAGCTTGAAAGACAGCTGTGGGGGGATATAGAATAAAGAAGGGGAAAGGTAAAGGCCTAGTGGTCGGCCTGCTGGACCTCTCTTGAAAGATGTTCGATGTCTGATGCGAGAGCGTCGAGCTTTCTCGAGACTCTTTCCTTCTCCTTGATGATGTTCTCGACCTTCTCGTATTTTCTGGCAGCTCTGTCGAGGTCGTGTTTCTCGACGTATGCTGCCTCGGTGTCCATCATGCGGTCGATGATCTCCTCTGCGATCTCGCCTAGCAGAAGGTTGAGGCCGTAGTAGACGTCGGAGCGTACGTACTGGCCCTCGTCAGCTTTTTCTCTTACCATGCGTTTGATCCTTGCGTGTGTGAAAGGTAGGTCAGCGACTTCTACGTCGTCAGGTACTTTTACCATAGTTATCAGGTTAAAATTGCCTCTCATAGCTTTTAATGCTTTTGAGTACAGGCATGGAAGGGAGTCTTGTAAAGAGTTCCGGAACATCTGGAAGATGTTTGAGGTCTTACCCTTGACCTTTCAGCAGCGACCGATCTATCGTGAACTGCTGTCGTCGACCGACCTATAGTTATAAACACGTCCGTACCCGAAAAACAGTTATGGTAACTCTGGGGACGGTAAACCTCGCACTTGACGTTATACTGAAACTGCTTTTCCTGGCAGCGCTGATCTATCTGGTCTACCTGATGAAGAAGATGGATAGAGTGGCCAGATCGCTTGAGAGAGCGGCGAGGAACGTTGAGAGGTCGTCCGATACGATCGATGACGTGGTCTCCATACTCCGCAAAATCCCTTTTGTAGGTCCAAGAGGTGGAAAAGATGACAAATGAATTTCTAGAAGCCGCCAAGAACTCGAAGAAAGACTCCAGTGAGGAAAGGTACAACAAGCTCAAGCAGGAAGAGGCAGGTACCGACCAGGATATGGCCGAGAGGAGATACCAGGAGCTCAAGGAAGAGGCCAAGCAGGAGTTCGTCGAGAAAAAGATGAAGGAAGAGCAGGAGAAACAGCAGGAAGAAGAGAAGGAAGATGACGACAAGGATAACTTCGTAACATACTGATCGCTATGGAACTAGACCGGATACCGCCGATCGCCAAGTACCTTTCAGCGGTATTCATGCTCTCCAGGCTTGGAAGGAACACTGTCTGGTTTTTCCTCCCGATATTCTTCAAGCAGCATATAGACAGCGTTTTTCTCATCGGTCTTATGACCTCAGTCTCCCCGATAATAACCATACTACTCGATATACCGGTCGGGAATCTTGTTCAGAGAGCGGGAGAGAAGATAGTGATTTTTCTCGGTCTTATAGCGAACCTGATGCCGGGGCTGCTCTACATAACAGCTATACCTGCACTGCTTGTAACAGGTAAAGTCTTCGAGGGTATAGTCAAGGTGATGATGTGGAACGGCGGCTGGACACTGTCGCTCAAAAGCTCGGACGAGGAGAACGAGTCGGAGTCACAGTCCATCTTCCTTCTGGGAGTCAACCTTGCAGCGATCATAGGACCGATGATAGGAGGATACCTGATAATGACAAGAGGTTTCAGGCTTCCGTTCGCACTCTGGGTGTTCTCTGCATGGCTCTCAGCCCTGGTTTTCTACCTTTATATCGGTCTGGAAGGGGAGAAAGGATTCGTTGAATCACTTGAAGAACTTTTCCACAGGACGACCTATGCCGATGACTACCATCACCTCAAGGCCAACTGGCCAAGTCTGTGGTTCCCGATGCTCCTGATATTCCTGTACTCGATAATATTCTCGTTCTACTGGCTTGCAGTACCTCTGCTGCTCGATAATGTTGGTGCAAGCTACCCGGTTATGGGAGTCATTTTCGGACTGGCGATGCTTCCGACGATATTCCAGTTCCTCTTCGGGGAGTGGGCTGACAGGATCGGAAGGCTGAAACTTTCAGCGATACTTGGGCTTCTTGCCACGCCGATACTTATAGCGATGGGCAGCCTGACAGATATCTACATAGTCGGCGGACTCTTCTTCCTGGCAAAGATGCTGACATCCGGTCTTTCACCGGTTCTACACGCATACTATGATTCATGCGTGCCGGATGAGGTGGAAGGAGAGCTGACAGGTTTCCTCGAGTTCGCAAAACATGTCGGTCAGAGCATCGGACCTCTCATGGCGGGTACAGTCGCATCTATATGGACCATCAACACATCGTTCTACTTCGCAGGAGGTATAGCTCTGGCCCTCTTCGGACTTTCATTCTACGGTATGAGAAACAGTAAGGAGTAAATCAGATCTTCTGTATCTCAGGGAACTCGAAGAGCCCGGCCTCTCTTGAGACACCGATCGCATTCATACCCTTGAAATCGATGCTTTCCTTAAGCACCGGTGATAAAAGCTCGCGTCGGGGAGTGTTGTTGACATTAGTCCCTCGTGAGATGGTGGAGAAAGCTGGTAGAACGATTATCTTCAGACCATCCTTGTTCTTGCCGTAGAGGAAGCAGTCAAGTTTCTCCGTCACACCGATATCATCTGATAAAGCAAGTGCAGGATGCTCGTGACCTATAACAACGGTTTCATAACCTGTTACCTCGATATCGTCCAGAGATTTATCGCCGTGAGTGTAGAGGATGCCGTTCTCTATATGGTGCTCGTAAAGATCCAGTTCAAACCGGTTGACTGTCTCCTCCACAAAAGTATCGTGGTTGCCCTTGACGATGATGGACTCTCTGAACTCGATATTCAGGAACTCGAGGAAATCTTCTATCTCCGCAGTCTCCGAGAAACGGGTCTTGAACTCGTTCTTCAGGTCTCCGTTAACAAGTATCCTCTCCGCTCCTGTCTCCTCTTTCGCCTTCTCGATATCATCTATTATATCCGCCAGCTGATGTTTGGGTACGTAGTTCCCGTCACGGGTCATCGTTGCCTCCAGTCCCAGGTGTATATCGGAGAGCACGAGAAGATCTGATTCCTCGTGGTAAAGTGCGGGAAGTCTATCGATGGTTTTGAAACAGAATATATCCATGTTTGAGGATTGGTGGTGAACCTTTTTGAGAGCTTTAACTGTTCAAAGCCTGCCAGGTCTTCAGGAATGAGTCAAAGATGTCGTCGCCGGTGGATATGCGCAGGTAGTGAGCGCCGTACTTTTGTGCAATCTCCTCGATCCCGTTCATATGCTCCTCGATATTCGCCTTGTAGTTGCTCCTGGTCTTCCTTGAAAGATAGGTCCTCAGCTTTAAATCAGACTCTGGATCGATCAGTATCTTGTCCCCGTGCATATCAGGTTCTATCTCGGAGGAATCAAGCGTATGTGCGAGAACTACGTCGGAGTTCTTCAGACGGGAGACAGCGGATTCGATCTCATCCAGGTCGGTCAGGAAGTCAGATATTATCAGGACAACGGACTTGTTCTGGATCCGGTTGCTGTAACCGGTTATACATCTTTCAACACGGCTTTCGGGTGTCTTCCGCAGGCTGTTCAGCGTGTCGACCAGTCCTCCCATATTCGCATTCCTTCTTGCCGAGGATATGTCGGTGACCGTCTCCGAGAAAACTGAGAACCTGAAACGGTCGTTTGTGTTGGATGCCATGTAGGCGGTTGCCAGTCCCAGCTTTGAGGCATAATCGTACTTGTTGTTTTCGCCGTAATCCATGGAGCTGGAACGGTCTACAAGGATGTGGATAGTTATGCTCTTCTCCTCCTCAAACCGTTTGATGAACAGGTTGCCGGTTCTTGCGTAGGCTCTCCAGTCCATCTTCCGGATGTCGTCGCCTGGAACGTACTTTTTGTGATCCTCGAAGATCATCCCCTGACCGGTTGAAGGCGAGTTCTGCTCACCCTCCCTGATCTCTGTCGAGTTCTTTTTCAACGCCAGCTGGAACCTGTCCAGCTCTTCTATAAAGTCTGTCTCTATCATTCTCTCTGGATCCGTGTATTAAGCGGGTTTTCTAGACCTCGTCAAGTATCTCATCGACGATGTCGTCGGGTGTCTTTCCTTCCTTCTCGGCCCTGAAGTTGAGTCCTATCCTGTGTCTCAGGACGGGTTTAGCCATCTGGTTGATATCCCGGGCTGAGACATAGTTGCGTCCCTCAAGAAGCGCTCTTGCCTTCCCACCGAGTACCAGCGCCATTGATGCTCGTGGTGAAGCACCGTAGTTCAGGTCCTCGTTATCTCTCGTGGCTGAAACTATCTCAACAGCTCTCTCCCTGATGTCGTCTGCTATCGGTACCTGGCGCGTGAACTCCTGTAGTTTTATCAGGGAGTTCTTGGAAAGAACTTTCTCCAGATCCGGTGAGAAGTCCAGCTCGGAAGTGAACCTGTCGACGATCTGCTCCTCCTCTTCCTCTGAAGGATAGTCCAGCTGCAGCTTCATCATGAAACGGTCGCTCTGAGCCTCTGGAAGCGGATAGGTGCCCTCCTGGTCGATAGGGTTCTGGGTCGCCATAAGGAAGAACGGTTTGTCAAGGTCGTAGGACTGGTTTCCAGCGGTGACCTGCTTCTCCTCCATCGCTTCAAGCAGTGCTGACTGCGTTTTCGGCGTAGCACGGTTGATCTCGTCGGCAAGTATCATGTTCGCAAAGATAGGACCTTTCTGGAATATGAACTCTTTTTCGCTGCCGTGCTCATCTATGATGTGCGTACCTGTTATATCGGAAGGCATCAGGTCTGGAGTGTTCTGGATCCTTGAGAAATCAAGCCCCAGCACCTTCGAAAGCGTTCGGACCATCTTCGTCTTGCCGAGTCCCGGGTAGGATTCCAGTAAAACGTTGCCGTCGCAGAGTATCGATATCAGCACGTTCTCTATTATATCACGCTGGCCGACCATGACTTTGCTGGTCTCTTCCAGCACTTCGTTTAACTTTTCACTTGCTTTCTCGTACTTACCAGCTTCATCTTTTGACGTGATCTCCATGTGGAAAAACTTGTTCTCTGAGCTTTAAATCGGTTAATTCTGGAACTCCTTTATCGCCAGGCTGTACTTTTTGGCCAGTTCAAGGTCCTGTGTCAGCGCAGGTCCCGTGGAATCAAGCACGAGCTGTTTTGGTTCTCTTTGAGTGCCGAGATCGGACTCTGAACTGTTTCCTTGACCGGTGATGTTGAAACTGATCAGCTTGTTGGATGCATCGATATCTCTTGGCTTCCCGTATATCTCCGAACCGTTGTGAAGCTGGAAACCATTATCCTGTCCGGTGATATCCTTTTTCAACTGTTTGATGTCCGGTAGAAGATGTCCTCCCTGCTGGATCACCTGGAAATCCATGAGCCCGGAACCGACGGTCATGAAGCTGAGGATTCCGACCAGAAGGATCTTCTGGATAATCCTCTTGCTCGGTATTATGCTCTCAGAAGTGACGGAACGGGAGCGATCCATAAGATCGTCGAACATCGCCTGTGAAACGATGTTGTTGGCTGAAAGGTTGTCTCTCGCTGTCCTCAGTATCTCGTGAAGCTCAGGGTTCTTCTCCTCGTATATCTCAAGACGGAAGTTCTTCGCACGCCATGCAAGATCTCCGAGGAATATGAAACCTGTCAGTGGTAGAAGGATGGTGAAGTTCGAGTAGCTGCTTGTTATAGTGGTGTCGAAGAGAAAAAGTACAAGGTTGACTGACAGGAAGAACAGGAGGGAATCCAGCGCTGCCTGCAGCAAGTTTACCTTGATAAATTCTCTCTTGAACCGTTTAAGCAGCTTCTCGACTCGCATATCAGTTCACGTCGTGGCCCCAGTCTTTACACTGCGTTTTTGAGTAATCCGTCAGGTTGTTGTAGTTCATACCGCATATGTCTCCAAGAGTCGTGTTCAGATCATCGACTGTCGTGGAAAGGTTGTCAAGTCTGGCAGTGATGTTGTCGACCTTCGCTGATAGCTTCGAGTTCTCAGACTGAAGGCTGTCGACCTTTCCCTGTAGACTGTCACTCTCTCTAATAGACTGGTTTAACCTGGTGTTGGTTTTTCTCAGTGATTTCCTTAACTGCGAGTTCTGCTCCTGCAGGTTTGAAAGTTTCTCATTCTTGTTCTGTAACTGCTGTGAAAGATCGGTTTTCGTGTTCACAAGCTGGCTTAGCTGGCCCTGGTACATCACAGATAGGCCGGCGAGTAGTGACAGTACCAGAACTGTCGATGCCAGCAGGAACGGGTTCAAACGTCTTTTGAGCAGTGGTGCATCCATTTTTCTTTACCCCTATTTCATGCCTCTCCGCTTCCTATAACCTATTTCGCCGAGGAAGATGATCAGTCCTGCAAGTATGAAAAGGCTGGAAAGCGGTTTTCTAGTATCTATCTTTCTTTCTGTGAACGTTTTCAGATCGTTCTTTATCTCCTTTTCCTCTCCCGGCGTGTAAACCTGACCGCCGGTCTTTCTAGTCACTTCTTCAAGCTGGTCGCTGTAACCTACACCCTGCAACTCAGGGTTGTAGCTGTATCCATATATTTCTCCCTTGAACTTGTTGAAACCTGTGCTTTCCGGGTTAAGAGTCCCGGTGTAAAGGTCCTCGCCCTGTCTTGTCAGTCCATCAATGCTGTAGGAAGCTCTTACGTTAACTTTCTCTCCTGCACGACTGTCCTCGATGCTCAACCAGTGATCCTTCTTTCTCTGAGGTGCGCCGACCGTCCAGCTGACAGATCTTGAGATCAACAGCGGATCAGTGTTTAATACATGGGAAAGATCCTTACTTCCACCCGAGTAAGCTGCGACTCTGCCGAGCCCGTAGTGCCAGCTGGATAGGAATGGTCTTCCGTCGTTTGAAGTGACGAGCAGGTCAGCACCCGGCTTCAGCTTAACATCGTCAAATCCTGAGGTCCTGGAGGAGGTCTCCAGTCCATCGGTTATGAAATGGTTCTTGTCGACAACGATCAAACCGTTCGCCTTATCCTTTGCGCCACCCGCCTCGAAGACGAAGTTGAGTCTTCCGGACTGCCCTGCGTCGAGGTAGAAACCGTTTCCAAGGTCGGCCAGATCCTGGAGGAACTGTTTATTCCTGTTTTCTCCGACTCCCACAGTTATCAAACGTGTATCAAGGCTTGATGCGATATCCTTGGATTTCTGCTCGGTGTCAACGTTTCTACCGTAAGCAGAGATCTTTCCATCCGTTATCATTATTATGTTTCCTTTACCGTCAAGTGCTTTCTTGGCTCCCTTCAGCCCGACATGGTGGAACGAGTTGCCGCTTGACTCGAGCCTTGAGATCTTGTCGAGAAGTTCCTGGCGGTTCTGTCCCAGGGGTTTCGGCTTGCTTAACAGGTATGCGTCCTGGTTGTAGGCTATCGCACCGACCTCGTTGTTGTATGGTAGCTGGTCGACAAGCGAGTAAGCTATCTGGACAGATCTTTTGTGGGCGGTTGTCTGCTTGGTACTCTTCGATAGATCGATGACGATCATTATCCTTGCACCCTTGCTCTTCCCACTGTCCGGACTCTTTTTCACCGGAAGCAGGTAGTTGTCGTTGCTGTAGTCGCCGGTGTAGACCAGTCCGTTACCTTTCGCCACGTAGTCAGCGAGTTCTGAGGCATCGAAGCTGTGCTTGGCAATGACGCTGTAGTAATCAGAGAGGTCCGTTGGTACGTTTGAAGAGTATTTGACATCGTAGAACTTCTTCATCTTGTCTCCTAAGGCGCCTTTCTCCCCGACAACAAGTATCTCCGGTTTCTCCCTGACTCTTACAGTGCTGTAGTACCTGTTGTTCGAACTGAAGGTGTCATTGACATCAAGTCTTGCTTCGATGCTGTGCTTCCCAACCTTGCTGAAGCTTCTTGAGAAACTCCACAGGTTGTCATCGTTCTTCTCCAGTGTGACAGGATTTCCATCAAGATAGACTCTTGGTTTGACAGATCTGTTCGTGGAATGTTCGACTATCCTGAACGTGTTGTCAGCTCCTGGAACAGTCGATGAAGGCCCTTTGATTGTTATGGAGACGTCCTGTTTCATGGATGGTTTTATCGCACTTAAAGTAGAGTTCTTCTCTATGAACTTCTTCGCAACACCGTCAAGAGAGGTCTTCGACTGAAGATCGGAGGACAGAAGATAGGCGGTGTTCGGTTCAAGATTTCTCAGTATACCTTTTCTCAGATCCGATTCGTTGCCTGCTGCTATAACCTTCTTCCTTACCTTAACGTTTCCAAGGTCGAGTTCTGGATCGTTCATGAGGCTGGCGGAACGGGAGTTATCCTGGAGAAGGACTATCTCTGGTTTCTTCATCACGCTTTCCTGCATGTTCATGTACGGTGCGGCGGCAGCCACTATAAGTAGGGAGACAGCCAGCATCTTACCTGCTGCCACCAGTCTTTTCGAACGGTCTTTCCGCCTGTAGAGTATGTAGGCCATCGGCAGGTTGAACAGTAGCAGTAAAAGTATCTCTGGGTTCTCGAAACCGAAGCCCATGAACTCTAGCATCATGCATCACCCAGCCGTCTAAGGTATCCGTACTCGCCAAGCATAAGGAATGCGAGTAGAAGTGCTGCAAGCTTTTGAACATCTCTTTTCTCTGTTCCGACACTGCTATCCGAGAACTGAATATCCTGTTTCTCTGCGAACGATTCATCCTGGTTCTCCAGGTTTGCGGCATAGGTTTTACCGTCCACTGTGTAGAAACCTGATTCATCCATTGAGACTGTTCCCGATTTCTCCTTTCCGGAAGGAGTCACTACGTCTTTACCGGTTACGGTCGAACCTGTAGGTCTGTTGAGGTCTGTAAGCGAAGGTCGGTCGACAAGATCTTTCAACACTGATTTCCAGAAAACGGGGTAGATGAAGTTGAAGTGGAAGTCTTTATCATCGATATTGTAGAACAGGACGTTTCCATCACCGTAGCTTCCTCTTACCATGGCTCCTTCAGGACTTGAAAGGCTTTCGCCACCGGTTACGTTGACATCCATCATCTGAGTATCGAAGGTGGTCTTCACCGGTTTCTTCAGAGTTACAGTGCTGTTTACCAGTCCGCCGTCTTTCTTCACGATAGGTGTGGTGGTGATAGATTCCAGGTTGAGGTTGAAAACACCACGTCGTCCGAACACGACAAGCGAGGAGCCATCGTGGACATCTTTTTCCACCTTTCGAACTGTCTCAGACAGCACCCGGTCGGTGTCTCCGAGCACGTAGATATCTCCGTTCAGTTCACGGTCTACCGGCGGTTTCACCGTCTCGATGGACGTGAACTCTATCAGCTGAACGGCTTTCCTGAAGTAAGGGTTCGGATGGTCACGTATGAAAACTACTTTGTACTTCTTCTGTTCCGGGATCGAAATGTAGGCGGTATTATCTCTTTCAAATCCATCTTTCTCCAGCTTAACAGTGTTCTTCCCAGGAGATGTGGATACTGTAATGGTCCTCAGCTCCTTCGGTTTCAGAAGGACCTCTCTTGAGCTCCCATCGGTTGTGACAGTCACTCTTGCTTTCTGGTCGAGAAAGTTCTTCACGTCAACGGTTGAGTTATCCTTGCCTGGCTCAACGTTTACTATGCCCCATGCGTTCTTCTCATCTATATCAAGGACTTCGACCTTTCTACCCTGGTTTCTCAGGTTCTCCACAATTTTGGAGGCGGACTGCTGGCTTGTTGTCTGATCCAGATCACTCGCTACAATGATTGTTCCTTTGTAATCGGAGGCGAGTTCGATGGCCGAGGCGATATCTGTCCTGATATCTCTGGCATCTGTACTGTCTACCAGACCCTGGACTTTCCCAGCCGAACCTTTCTCCACCGGAACTTTCACATCGCTTCCGACGGTTATCAAAGTATTTTCCTTTCCAAGATGTGAATCGACAAACTCCTTCGCTCTCGACATATCGTTCGCCATGCTCGCAGAATGATCCATGATAGTAACGGTCTGATCCGGCTTGGATGGAGCATTCATGTAAGGATGAGCCATAGCTGCGGCCAGACCTACGATAAGCAGTATATGGAACAGAAGCAGAAGGTTCCTCATCAAAGTCCTGAACGCCTGCTGAGCTTTCCCTGATTTCTTGTCCTTCATGAAGAACATCATAGCAGGCATCACCTGCTGCTCAGGCTCCCGCTGTATTAGATAGAACACTATGAGAGGTATCAGCGCTAGAAGTGCCAGCAACCAGGTCGGCTGCATGAAAAAATTGCTGAGAGCTGCGTTCAATGGATCAAGTAACATCTGTTCAGTTCCTCTTTTACTTCCCTGTGAACCCTATTGGAAACCGATATTTTTAGGAGCTTCTCTCCTTTCTCTCGATCCGCTCAAGCACCTGTTTGTGAAGCTGCTGCAGCCTTTCTTTCTTGTCCTCCATCTTCATAACGTCGGTCGATTCCTGTAAAAGCAGGTTGTGGCTGAAAGGAGACGGTATATCGGAATCGATGACCTCGTAGGTTATTCTGTCATCTCTAAGGCCGTTGACCACTTCCTTCGTGTGGCTGATATCCATCGCATCCTCCATGATCTCTCTGTAGGTTTCCTTTATCATAGGGAAGTCCTCGCCGTACTTGTTCCTTATAGTTGAGATCAGGAAGTGGCCCTTCATCTGCTGCTGGCCGACCGTCTTCGAGTTACCCCCATAGTTACGCAGTATCATAAGAGAGCGTCCGGCGACGTGTCTGAAACGTCTCTTCATCAACTCCGTTTTTGCGACAGCCTTCTTCAGCTCCTCCTCGAGGTCACAGTCCTTGAGTTCGTCAAGAAGTCTGTCGATGTCTATCGGTTTTCTCGGAGTGACAAGTATGAAACCGTTGTCATCGATGACCATGCCGATGTTCGCGCTCATCCTCTTCTGAAGCAGGTTGGCCAGTATCCTTGCAAGTGCATCGTGAGTCCTTCTACCGTAGATAGTGTGGAAGACAAAGTTCTGCCTGTTATCATCGTCGATGTATCTTTCAACAGTGATATCTTCGTTGTTTGAAACTCTTCCGAAGAACTTCTGCTGCTCTTTAAGATAATCATAGATAGCTTTCGCCGTGTTCTCGTCCAGGTAGTAGTTGTGCATTATCCATTGGATGATATCGTCGTCGCCGGCACCCATCTCTATCTGCTGGGAGATCTGCTTCCTGAACTTCCCTATCTTGACCCCGAGGTCGTAGGAAAGTGGAAGTCTCTCAGAGTACCAGCTTGGAACCGTAGGCTTCGACTGAGGCTTCGGGTCGACGAAGACCTTCATGCCCTTGGCGTAGCTGAACTTGTATGTTGAACCTCCGAGAGTGAAGATATCTCCTTTAGTCAGTCTGTCAAGGAACTCCTCGTCGAGCTGTCCCACGTAGTTGTTGCTCCCTCTTGTGACAACATCGTAACCTGATTCATCCGGTATCGTCCCGATATTGGTCATGTAGATAACACGGGTCATCTTCCCGGAACGTCCGAAGAGGCTTGAGTCGTGGTTGACCCATATCTTTCTGTAGACATTCTGGTCCTCGAGCTCGTACTCTCCTCCAAGATACTTCAGGATGTCTTCGAAGTCGTCTCTTTCAAGGTCCATGTAATTGTACGATTTCCTTATGATGTTGAAGGCATGCTCTATCTCCCAGCGATGGTTGCACGCCATGCCGACGATGTGCTGTGCGAGAACGTCCAGTGCGTTCCTCGGTATCTGTATCTTGTCCAAATCGTTCTCCTTCGCACATTTAGTCAGCACCGAGCATTCAACTGCGTCATCTCTGTCAGTGACTATTATCTTCCCCTTGGCTTTCTCTCCTATCTTGTGTCCGCTTCTACCGATCCTCTGGATGCCTCTCGCCACTCCCTTCGGCGAACCTAGCTGGAGAACAAGGTCGACTGAACCGATGTCGACACCGAGTTCAAGCGATGTTGATGTCACACCGACCTTTATCTCCCCCTTCTTCAGCTTCTCCTCCACCTTGAGTCTTTCATCTCTTGACATCGATGAGTGGTGCGCCCCTATGTTCTCCCCGTAGAAGTCAGGGAATCTTTCCTTCAGGTTGTTGACGACCCTCTCCGTCGCCGATCTTGTGTTCGTGAATATTATTGTGGATTCGTGGTCCTGGATCATGTTGTGGATCTGGTCGTACATAGCCTCCATGATCTCCTCCGGAGGTGTGTAGATCAGGTCGTCGACGGGTGCGATGGTCTCCAGATCGATCTCCTTGGATGCGGCGACATCGACTATATGGCAGCCCCTGGTCTCGTAATCATCTCTTTCAGCCGGTTCTCCGCCTGTGACTGGGTCGTAGTCGGTCTCTTTCTCGTACTGATCCTCATCTACTTCGTAGCCGACGAGGTACTTGGCTATCTCGTCTATAGGTGCCTGTGTAGCTGATAGCCCTATACGGGTCGGAGAAGTGTTGGCCATCTCCTCGAGTCTTTCAAGAGAAAGGGAAAGGTGGACGCCTCTTTTGTTCTCAGATAAAGAGTGGATCTCATCTATTATAGTGTACTTAACGTTCTTCAGCTTCTCCTGGAACTTCGGCGAGTTGAGAAGTATGCCCAGTGTTTCAGGGGTCGTTATCAGTATGTGCGGCGGTTTTTCAAGCATCTTTGACTTTTCTGCGTCCGTTGTATCCCCTGTCCTTACAGCTGAACGGACCTCAGGCATCTTAACACCCATCTCCTCGGCCTCCTTTCGTATCTCGTTTAAAGGACCTTCAAGGTTTCTCTCGATATCGTTCGAAAGAGCTCTCAGCGGTGAAACGTAGAGGACATAGACCTCGTCGTCCAGTTCTCCCTTATCACCCATCATGAAGAGCTCGTTTAACGCCGACATGAATGCGCTCAGAGTCTTCCCTGAACCGGTCGGTGCGCAGATAAGAGAGTTCTTATCATCATGTATAAGGTCGAAAGAGTATTTCTGGGGCTTGCTCAGTCCAGGAAACTTGTCGTTGAACCAGTTCTTGACGTATGGTTCGAAGTCGTCTGGAAGCGTTTCCGATGCCTCTGATTCTTCTACAAATTTTACCTCGCTCATGAAAGGTTCAGGCGGTGTGAAACTTTAAGAGGGTAAGACTATTTCTCTTTCCCGGCCAGAGAATCGAAAGATTTGGCCGATATTGCCGTAAGGAGTCCGACCAGGGGCTGTAATGTGTAGAAGCCGAGCGCTATGAACGGTATGAGCAGTATCATCGCCGGACCTTCAAGCACGTTCTTCACACTTCCCTCGACCCTTCTCGGTATATTCACCGCTTTCGCCTGCTGCTGTTGCTGTTCTTCAGTCCTGTTGACAAGTATATCCGGTACATTGGCTCTTGCCATGGTGAAAGCATTGTTGACCGCGCTCAGGTCTTCTCTTGTGAGATCTTTTTTGGTCTCGTTGATGACATACTGCTGGGTAAGCATCACGGTACCGGTCCCGACCTGTCTGACCATCTGTTTATTTGCGTTCTCCTGCATACTAACTATATCTGTCTGCTCCAGTACCTGGGAGGCCTGTTCTGAGGCGAAGTTCGATGTGGTCGAGACGACTCTATCGTTGAAGGATGGGAACTGGTTCGCACCCATGTAGACAGCTCCTCCCACGATAAGACCGGTAAAGAGCAGAGGCAGTAAAGTGGCGCTGTAGTAATCTTTGAAGCTTTCGCCGTGAGCGAAGAACGATACGAATACATTTCCAAGAGATATAGTAAGCGCCAGTACTGCCATGGTCGCACCCAGTGGTATGAAGACAAGTGCTATCAGTGCCATAAGTGATGCATAGTTGAAATGTTCACGTGATATGAATGTGGTGTAACCGTAGAGCAGAGGTATCAGCATCAGTGTTCCCCAGGAGATCAGACTGCCCGGGTTGAAGAAATAAGTCGCCGATATCGCAAACATCGAAAGGGAGAATTCTATCACGTACTCGATGTAGTCCTGCTCAAGATCCATCACTGGTCAGGTATTCGTTACTCTCTAATTTAAAGCCCTACCTTTTCCGACAGTAGAGCCTCTGCGTGGCCTTTATCCCGTGCCTCGACGATCGCACGACCTGAGTGGAAGAGGGCGATACTACCTTCCTTTGATTCAACTCTGACCAGATAATCGTTGTCTGCGACCACTTTACCGGATTCTCTAAGTCTGTCGAACGCTCTTGGATCCGGTTCCCCGATCTCTATTTGATACTTGTTCTCCCCACAGACCGAGCCGGTGAAACCCGTTCCCTCAAGATGTGGAAAACTTTCTCCTCTACAGACCTCACAACCACTCGATTCGACGTCGAAGCTTTCTCCGGAGACAGTGTCAAGCCTTTCCTCCACTTCTTTTCCGCTGAGAAGTCTGACGGCTTTCCTGCTGGAGATCGAAGCTGAAATAGTCGAGATCTCTCTCATTATGCCGGCGGTCTCACACGTCTCAAGACTTCCTGCGTTTATGTTTTCGAAGACGCAGTTGAAGCACTTCTGATCGAAAATCATCGAGTAACCTTTCTCGCCTATAGCCGCAGTGTAGATCCAGGGTGTGTCGTTTTTCTTCGAGTAATCGTTTATCAGGAAACGGGTCTCCATGTTGTCGGTTCCATCCATTATCAGATCTGCTTTTTCAAGAATCCCGGTGTTTCCTGGTCCAAGACTTTCGACGTATGATCTAACGTTCACGACTTCAGATAGTCTTTCCTCCACGACTTTGGCCTTCGGAAGACCTTTATCGCAGTCCTCTTTTCTGTAGATATTCGAGGAGTAGATGTCTTTAGGCTCCAGGTAATCCCTGTCTATAACCACAAGGTTCACGCCGTGTCTTGCCAGATGCTCTGCGATAACTGAGCCTGTCGCACCAAGACCGACTACTGCCACGGTTGCGTCCTGAAGCTGTTCAATATCTTTACCTCCAAAGTCTTTCAGGGTTTTAAACCGCTGGAACATGGCTGACACTGATTCGTGGAACTTTTAATAGCTTGACAGGGGAAACAATACTGGGCGATAGATGATGTTTTTTCTAACAGAGATACTCAGAAGTCAGATAACTTTCCTTAGCTACACCACCGATGTCTCGGTCATATTCTGGGGATTGGCGGTGCTGGTTGCAGGATATATAGCGAATAAAATCTCTAACGTTTTCATAGGTAGAGCAGTAAGCAGCAGAGGCGGAAGCGAACACGCTTCAAAGACCTCGAAGAAGTTCTCTGCGTACCTGATCTACTCCGGGACCTTCATAGTATTACTGGGGGTAGTAGGAGTTCCTCTTTCAGCTCTAGGAACTGCTGTAGGACTGGTCGGACTGGGTCTATCCTTCGCATTGAGGGATATACTGGCCAACTTCATATCAGGTATATTCATCCTCCTTAACCAGCCTTTCAAGATAGGCGACCAGATACAGGTCGGAGACGAGGAGGGAACAGTCAGAGATATACGGGTCAGAGCCACGGACATCAAGACCTACGATGGTAGAAAGCTGATTGTCCCGAATTCAAGCCTTTACAACAATACCGTTGTCAACAACACGGCGTATGGAAAAAGACGTTTCGCAGTCATAGTCGGTGTCGGATACGATGATGATATCCAGACGGCCAAGGAGCTTGCCAGGGAGACACTTGATGAGGCGGAACTCGTGGAGGATACTCCATCACCGCAGGTTCTTGTGGATGAACTCGGCGGTTCCTCTGTAAATCTCAAACTGAGAGGATGGGCTCACTCGGAAAGAGCTGACCAGACGAAGGCAGCTTCCGAGGTGACTCAGTTGATTAAGGAGAAGTACGACACGAAAGGTATCGATATCCCTTACCCTATCAGGACTGTGTTCCTTAACGAGGAGTAGCTCTCCTTCCATTTCTCTTTTCTTTCTTCCGGCCGGTTACCTCAGGCTCGCCGCTTGATTATTAAGTATTCAGTAAGAAAATCTGGGTATGCCAGAGGAAATCACTCCCGAAAAGATGGAAGAGATCAAAAGCTCTGAAGGCGTATGGATAGTAGATTACTGGGCTGACTGGTGTGCCCCATGCAAGAAGCTTGCACCGATCTTCGAGGAGGTATCCGGGGAGATGAAGTACAACTTCGGCAAGGTAGACATGGAAGAGCATCAGCAGATCGGAACCCAGGAAGGAGTGAGAGCGCTGCCGACTCTTGTCATCTACAAGGATGGAGAAGAAGTCGCCAGAAGACCGGGATTCGTACCTAAAGACAATCTGGTCAGCTGGATCAACGAAAACGTTTAGAGACGAGAGGTCCAGTCGATCTCTCCATATCCAGTTTTTCCTTCATTTATCGCAGCTTCTATATCTTTAGCTACTTCTTCAGAATCTCTGCCGGTCGTATCGACTTCAAGAACGTTTTTCTGCATATCAACTGCTTCTATAAGTATCGAATCAAGTATCTCCGACTCGATGTTCTCCCGGATTTTCTCACTGCTGTAATCTCTCTCTGAAAGTCTTTCCTCCAGTTCATCCGGATCGCATCTGAGCACGACGCAGTAGTCTGACGGGAAGTGGTGTGAAAGATGTCCCTCGATAACTACATCGTCTTTATCCTTTAGATAGTCCTCCAGTTCGTTCACCATCGCATCTATATCTACTTCGAACTCATCCCCCTGTTCTCCGAGAGAGCGTTCTTTCACGAACTCTGTCAGGTCCAGGACCTCGTAGTCAAGTCTTTCTGCAACCGATGTCTTTCCTGTTCCAGGGGTTCCTGTCAGTGCGACAATCATGAGTAGAGAAGAATCTCGAAGACATAAAAGATTGTTTAGCGGATAACTTCTTGGAGGCAATAAATCGATGATAGATGTCTGGAACCGAAGATACGCTTTCTCGAACCAGAGACTTTCACCGGGTTCCGGGGTGGAACACCGATGATAGATGTCTGGACGGAGAAGCACCGACCTGATACGCTTGGAGAGGTCGTTGGACAGGATAAAATAGTGGAAAGACTCCAGTCTTTCGTGGAGGAGGAAAGCATCCCGCACCTCATGTTTGCGGGACCAGCCGGTACCGGCAAGACAACTTCTGCGATAGCGCTGGCGAAAGATCTCTACGGAGACAAGTGGAAGCAGAACTTCATGGAGACCAACGCCTCCGATGAAAGAGGTATCGATGTAGTAAGGGACAGGATAAAGAACTTCGCAAGGACAAAACCTGTCGATGCCGAGTACAAGATAATATTCCTGGATGAGGCTGACGCACTGACAACAGATGCTCAGCAGGCATTGAGAAGGACGATGGAGCAGTTCTCGGAGAACTGCCGTTTCATCCTTTCCTGCAACTACTCGTCCAAGATAATCGATCCGATCCAGTCCCGTTGCGCAGTTTTCAGGTTCAACAGGCTGGACAACGAGAAGGTCGAGGAGTACATAACAAGACTGGCAGAAGATGAGGACTTTAAGATATCCAGGGAAGCCATAGACGCAGTTTTAAGAGTCTCAGACGGAGATCTTAGACGTGTTACAAACGTTCTTCAGACATCGGCGATGACGACAAAGGAGATAACTGAAGAGGATATCTACGGTGCAGCTGCCTCGTTGAGACCGGATGAGATAACGGAGATACTCGAGACCGCACTCTCCGGGGATTTCATGGATGCAAGAGATGAACTGGCAGAGATAATGATAGAGAGAGGGCTTGACGGTCAGGATGTCATCAATGCGATCCACAGGGAGGTCTTCGACCTCGATATATCGGACGAGGGCAAGCTAGAGATAATCGAAAACCTGGGTGAGTTCGAGTTCAGGATAGCAGAGGGAGGAACCAGCGATATCCAGATAGAATCCCTGCTTGCCAAGATAGCAGACCTTGAAAACAAGTGAGCGTAACAGCGCTTCCTCGAAGGGCTTATTGCGATATAAGAGCGTAACCTTATGTGGGTAGAAAAATACAGGCCGGAATCGCTCTCCGATTACAGGGGAGCGAAGAAAGAGAAGGAGGAGCTCAAGGAGTACATCGAGAACTGGGATGTCGGTGATGAACCGGTTCTACTCCACGGACCTGCTGGTACAGGCAAGACCTCTCTGGTCCAGGCTCTTGCGAATGATCTTGGTTATGAGCTTGTCGAGACCAACGCATCTGATGTACGAACAAAGAAGAAACTGAAGAAAGAGTTGAAGGAAGCTACCCGTCAGAAGTCGTTCTTCGGCGGGAAGAAGCTGATACTTGTAGATGAGGTGGATGGGATGTCGTCCACGGATAGAGGTGGAACCTCGGAATTAAACGATATAATAAAGAACACGAAGTTCCCGCTGGTCATGACGGCGAACGATGCCTATGATTCGAAGATCCGTACCTTGAGGAACAACTCGAAACTTATCGAGATCGGCAAGGTCCACACCAACTCCATCAATGCTCACATGAAATGGATACTTGATGAGGAAGGGATAGAGTACGATGATGGCGCTGTGAAAAGGATCGCAAGACAGGCGAACGGCCAGATGAGATCCGCTATAAACGACCTTGAAGCGGTCGCACTCGGAAAGGATGAGCTGACGGTTGATGATATCCGGGCTGTGTCGAACAGGGATGTCGAGCAGGATGTCTTCGAAGCCCTGAAGATGATATTCAAGACCACTAACGCTGAGACAGCTAGAAGAGCGACCGACAACCTTGACGAGGACCCTGATACGTTCATGCAGTGGGTCCGGGAGAACATCCCAAGAGAGTACCAGAGGAAGGAGGATGTATCTGAGGCGTATGACTGGATCTCGAAAGCGGATGTCTTCAACGGAAGGATTAGAAGGTCGATGAACTGGAAGCTTTTGAAGTACGTCTACCATTTCTCAACTGTCGGGGTAGCTTTGAGCAAGGAGGAGAAGTACAAGGGCTGGACCCGCTACCAGTATCCATCCAAGATAAAGAAGATGGGATCGTCAAGAGCTTCAAGGAACAAGCTTGAGGCTATAACTGGAAAGATAGGGAAGCAGCTTCACATGTCCAGAACTGAATCAGTTGAAGAACTTCCGTTCCTTGCGAAGATGTTCGAGGAGAAACCTGAGATCATCGAACAGCTTGAACTTGATGAGGACGAGGTCGAGTTCATCCAGGACTTTATTTGATACAGGTCAGATCTATCCTTCTTGTCGTCCTGATTAATGTGACGTTGTAGCAGCTTCTACCTCCGCTGTTCCAGTAAGTTGCTGTTGCGCCATACGAACTCGTCATCTCTACCAGTTTCTCAAAGTTCCTGCGCTCATTCGCCTTGCTGAAATCGGCTTTACTCGCTTCAAGCTTGATGTTGTTGACAAGATATGCTGTATCAGTGTTCGTGACCTGGCGGTTCTGCGTATGCTTTATGGCAGTACCTACGGATATGACTATAAGGCCTATAACGACTGCTGATATCATCATGAACTGTCCTTTACTCTTCATCTGTTCCTCCACCTCAGGGAAAGCCTGTAAGGCATGTACGTGTAGTTGTCAACGCTTCCAAGCATCTCAGTTGTGACCTGGCTGTTTTTCTCAACTCCGAACTCTGTTGTGTCTCCGAGCAACCAGTACATCATTGAGGCGATAGCCTTCCGGTCGTCTTCACCGTAGTCCATGTAGGCAACTCTTGCCAGTCTGCTTCCATCAAAGTTGTTGAAACTGGTTCTGTAGTTCATCAGCTCGTACTGGGTATCACCGTTGAAGATGAACTCTGCTACCTGTCCTGGATCTCTTCCACCGGTAGGCGGGTATATCTTTACTCTGTAGCTCCTGTTGTCTATGACAAGGTTCTCTCCGTTCAGGTACGGTCCCTCGTTCGACTCGCTGTAGTCGCCGTCGTTATCACGGTCGATGCTCAGAGATCTTACATCACGGTTATCGCAGTAGTTAAGGTTCCCTCCCATCTCGGTGTTGATGACATCATAGCTTTTACCTGAAGGGAAGGCGAACGTGCCCTTTGTCAGGTTGCTTGAAGCCCTGTTCTCGTTGTTTATACATGCTGTATCTGGGTGTCCGGGAACCGTCGAAGGCTTCACCGGGTTCATGTTCCAGTTCGAGGAGTTCCAGTCCTGTATCCTGTAGTAGCCCTTGTTCGCAAGTAGCGCAGGGTTGTTGCCGGTCAATGTTTCTCCTATAGAGGAGGATACATGTCCTCCGGGTTTTAGGTTTACGTTAGATATATCGCCGTCCATGCCGTCAAAGATAGTCTTTACCTTGCTCGCAAGCGTGTTATCAGGGAAGTAAGCTCCCTGCGGAGGAGAGTCCTCTGACATACCGACCCATTTCAGTCCAGTATCCTGGAGGAACTGGGAGTTATCGAAGTCATTGCTGGTCAGGTTCATCATAAGAAGTACAGGATGCTGGCTCATGTAATCCTCTACCTTTTTCCTGGTGTCAGCGCTTGCGTCTATATCACCTAGAGCTGAATCTCCCTTGAATACTATCATATCGTAGACGGATATATCGTCCTGGGAGAGCCTGAAAGTATCATATTTCTGGTTAACGTCTACGCTGTTGATCTTGCTG
This sequence comes from Candidatus Nanohaloarchaea archaeon, assembly GCA_042217505.1. Lineage (GTDB taxonomy): Archaea > Nanohalarchaeota > Nanosalinia > Nanosalinales > Nanosalinaceae > JBDGSN01. The sequence goes on along the minus strand of JBDGSN010000028.1, from coordinate 12,908 downwards.
CCAACGACATTCTTTATCCTCATCATAACGGTTGCGTTGTAGTACCTGAGCGAGTTATTGTTGTTGACCACGCTCTTGAAATCGTAGTAACCATAGTTATTCGGGTCGGTGGAGTTGCCCCATCTGAAGATCTCGTCTAGATAGTAAGGTCCTTCGGCCGATGAGAACTGGCACTGGGTGCCGTTATCGACGTACAGGGTGTCGTAACCGTTACCTACGTCGGCGCCGGTGTTCGCCACGTAAAGGTATGTGCCGAATTTCTTGTGCTGGGCTCTCTTGATCGTCGTACCGGGTTTATTGTTGATCTCGTTAAGGTCTCCTCCGCACACACTTCCTGCATCTACGAGTGATGTATCATGTACTCCCTGGCTTGTTACATGGAAACCGATCCTGCCGCTTCTCTTCGGAAGATTCTCTATAGTGCCTGAGACGTCAAGCCTGTCATCGGTCAAGGTGGATACCAGTGTACGGTATGATCCGGTCTCGTGTCTCCTCATCAGGTCTGTTGTATCACCTGTTTTCTTCAGGGCGTAGCTGAGATCGTTTGAGACTATCTGTCTCTGGAAACCCGACCAGTCCTGGTTCGGTGCTGAAGGTGCGTTCCCGATGACGAATATAAGAACGGTTATCATAGCCACGATAGCCTCTATCATGTAGCCGATCCCTTTCCGTTTCATCACCAGCTCCACACCTCTATCCTGAGTGGTTCGCCATCCATGACCGCATACCTGTTAAGCTTCATGACCACGGAGTTCTGGCTTATGTGTGCGCCGAAGGTCTTCAGGTGTTTTTTGAGTACCAGTAGCGCACCTGGCTGGTTTTCCCGGTTCTGGAACCTTGCGACTGTATAGTTTGTATCGTATAGCTGGAAAGTATCTCCAGGTCCTACTGGTTCTTTGTTGTAGAAATCCCAGGTACTGGAGATGTAGGTCCCGTTGTAGACGCCGTTCCTTGCGGTTACCAGGAACCTGTAACTTCTTCCCTGCATCGTGATCTCTCCATAATGAACTATGTTGTCGGTAAGATTGTACGGCGCCTCAGTGTTATCATAGGGCTCGGTTATATCAGGGCTGTTTGGAGGGCTTCCTCGCTGAAAACTCCTGTAGGTCTGGATGGTTGGATACCATGTGAAACTGAACCGGTACTGGTTTTTCGCACCTGTGACATCCTTGAACTGGGTGTAGTTGAACCGGTCGTCTCCGACAGTTGACAGGTTCATTATCTTGTCTCTCTTGACATCCATGAAGTCATCTGCCAGCCCGAAAGCGGTGACATCATGGATTGTTGAAGAGTTTTCTTCCCAGTTCGTGCCGCCTGTTCCATAGTCATGTCTACCCGGGTTTGACAGCATGTCGTTTGTTATGCTCCTCGCTTCAAGGTTAAGCGAGGCCTTACCGGCTTCATGTGAGTAGTGCGGAAGCACCTGCGTGTTCATGGCCACTATTATACCAAGAGCTATCAGATAGAAAGCTGCTGCAGCCAGGAATTCAAGGTTGATCTGTCCCTTGCTTGTCTCATATATCACTTTAGACCCCCGCAAGCCCAACGAAGTACATGAATATTATGAACGCCGCCGGGATCATGACTAGAGCATGTTTTACACCTGCTGACGGGCTTCCATCACCGATCTGACCGGCGACTGCGCCTGTACAGGCTCCCTGAACCATAAGCATGGCGAATAGAAGTGCCTTGTAGTATGCCATCTGGCCGTACTTGTACTTGGTGGCGTAGTCTGATCCAAATGTGATGTTCCTTGGGACGAAACCGAATATCTTTGCTGTTGTGCAGACCGGGTCAGCCACAACTATGTGTTCACCACAGAAGTTTGTTGCACTGGAGCTTCCGCCCAGGAACTCGGTGTTCTGGAGAACTCCTGTACCCGGATGTCCGAGTCCGAGAAGCTGTCCAAGCATCAGGTAGATCCCGATGGTGATACCTATGAACAGGAAGTATATGACGTACATTATGATTATCTGCTGCTTGATCTTCGAGTTCTTGTTCTGTATGACCTCTTTAAGCTGGGAAGAGTCCTCTGCGATCGATTCGATAGTTTTCGTTATGTTCCCGCCGCTCTTGAAGCTCTGCAGGAGGATCGATACAGATTCCTGTATGACTGCCGAGGCTTTCATCCTCTGCGAGAAACGTTCCATGACTTCTGGGAAAGGTATCCCCCATGTAAGCTCGTTATGGATCTTCTCTATCTCGTTGTTCAATCTTCCGTAGTCGGTGTCACGGGCGGAGTCGAATGCCTGGAGGATGGTCATGCCACCTCTCTTCGATTCAGCCAGATCGTTCAGGAATGACGGGAACTGGTCCTCGATCTCCCTGACCGCTCTGTTCTTCAGAAATGAGATTATTCCGTATGGCAGAACAGCTACGATAAGTCCAAGTATTAGCAGTGAGCCGCCGAGAGTAGGGGAGAATGTTATATAGAATATAAGTCCTATCAGCACCAGCAGTGAACCCGCAGCTATCGAGGCGAAGACTATCTTGTCTTCCGGGGAGTAACCCTGCTGCACCTCTTTGTCCTGGAAGAAATCTATCACTCGCTGATCACCTTATACCTCCTGGGGACATACCCCTTACAAGTAAGATGAACATGCCTGAAATTAAAGGGAGTCCAACGAAGATCGCCAGCATCTGTATCATAACGATCTTGCTGCTTGAGTAATTGGTGAAAGAGCTCATCACAACACTCATAGATGTGAAAACGATGGAACCCACGATAACGACGGTTATGTACATCTCAACAAGCAGTGAAAGCTGCTCTGCGAACGATTCGATCCGTCGCTCGTAGTCAGACATCAGAGTCTCCGCTCTCTCCTGCAGGAACGTCCTTAAAGAGCCTCCTGATGTCAATGCATGATTCATGCCCCACATAAGCTCTTTGAAGTCTTTGCTTGGGCTTCTCTCCGCAGCTCTTTGAAGTGCTTCGGATGTATCCATGCCAAAGGTCTCTATATCCCTGCTGATCTTCTCCGCTTCCTTTGAAACTTCGCCGTACTCTTTTACCGTTGAAAGGATACGAAATAGTTCGGGTACCGATGTACCGGTTCCGGCAAGTGTTGACATGTACATCGTTGCAAAAGGTAATGTATCACGTATCTTGCTGGATCTGTTCTTTATCAAAAGTGAAGGGTACAGGTAGAAAACAACGAGCGTTCCTGCTGAGAACACAAGTGCAAGTATCAGGCCGACGATCATTCCTGAAAGACCGCCTGCGAAGGTCATCAGAGTCCCGATAACTATGGTCGTGAATATGAACACTGCTCCTGTCGAGAAAAACATCATGCTGACGTACTCTGGAAGAGATACCTCGATATTCGCCTTGGATATCTGCGGTCGGATATCCTCGAAGTAGCTGAGGTAGTCCAGGGCATAGCTCCCTATCTGATCGTAACAAAAATTTGCGTACTCTTCCAGCATCTTACTTCTTAAGGTCAAGTTCGTTTCTGTGAGAGTTTAAGCTTTCCCCCACCTGCTGAAGAATTTCCTTTGGTTCAGAGTAGAACCGGGATATTACATCGCCGACTTTACGGTAATGCTTGACCTGCTCATCCTGCATCCATTTCAGGACGTGCTGCTTGTTCTTGAGATTCTCTTTTATCTGCTCCTCGTCTCCACCGGTCTCATCGACTATCTGTTTCAGTAGTAATGAGTTGTTCTCGACAACGTACTCATCCGTCTTTGGATCCCAGCCGAATACCTTGTTTGCATCTATACCTGTCCTCTTGTTGTACTCCTCCACCTCGTATATCCCCGATATCCTTCTTATGTACTTGTCGCCTCTTCTGATTCTCTTGATAAGCATGATGGCGTCAAGTGTCTCGATGAGTGACGGAGAAAGATTGATCGGGTTCGTTGTAAGACGATCCATAAGCATGTCAAGCGAGTCAGCGTGGATCGTCGAAAGTCCTGTGTGTCCTGTGGCCATCTGCTGGAAAAGTATGTATGCTTCTTCACCACGGACCTCACCAACAATGATGTATTCAGGTCTCTGACGCAGTGACTCTTTCAAAAGATCGTCCATCGAAACCTGACCGCCTTCTTCTACGCTCGAACCGAAACCGCTTCTTGCAACCTCCGGGATCCAGTGGTCGTGTGGAAGCCTCAGTTCTGGAGTATCCTCGATGGAAACGATCTTCTTCTCCGGTCTGATAAAAAGCGATAATGCGTTCAGTTGTGATGTCTTACCAGCACCGGTGGTACCACATACAAGAACAGATTTCTCGTGCTCGATAAGTGTCCAGAGGTAGCTAAGCATCTGTGCGTTCTCTGTCTCGAAGTCCATCATGTGGATAGGTGTAAGAGGATCTTCGGTGAAACGTCGTATCGTGAAGTTCGAACCTTTTCTTGCGATGTCTGTTGCAAGTGTCGCCTGGACACGTGAACCATCAGGTAGTGAGCCGTCGAGCAAAGGCTGAGAAACAGATATGGAACGGCCACATCTCTGCGCCAGCTTCATCACGAAGCTATCAAGGTTGTCCTTGTCCTCCCACATGACACTGGTCTTCACTGAACCGAACCTTGGGTTCCTGTGGTATGCGTAGACAGGGATGTTTGTACCGTCGCATGAGATATCCTCTATCTCTGTATCGTTCATAAGTGGCTGGAGTTTACCGAGCCCGGCGAAATCTCTCTTGGCGTAGTAACGTATTACCTCCCGTTGACGGCTTGTGAGGGATATGTTGTATTTATCAACGATATGATCGATCTTCTCCTCAAGATACTCTTCGGCGTCCTCAGTCTCCAGGTCTGTGAAGTCGATATCGAAGCTTCTCTCGAGTATATCCTTTATCTTCTGAAGTATCTTTTCCGTGCTCGGATCAAGATCTGGTTCAATGACTCTGTAGACAAGTTCCCCGGCTTTTTCTTCCCAGGTGATATGCGCCCATGCATAGACTATATCGCCAGGATCCGGATCTTCTGGTATAAGTGGATAGGTGACGTCTACATCGGTAAGCTCTTCCTTTGTACCTTCTTCGCTTTCCTCTGATACCATATCAGGCCTGAATCTTCCTGGAGCGGGTACTTCCACGCCTCCGTTGTCCTGTACTACCTCTTCTTCTTCCTCGTCTTCGTACCATTCTGGGTTTCTGACCCGTCGGATTCTCTCGGTGAGGTTGTTAAAGCTGAATGTCATCAATCAGGCCTCAGTATAAATTTGTTGTTTCTTTTGTATATCTTAACGTCTCCCCCGTGTGTTGTACCGGAGAAACTGTACCTGCTTTTCAGGTTATCGAATGACTGGTTGAAGTTCTGCGTGTATGTAAGTATCTTCACCCCGTTGTCCAGGGCTAGAGTGTACGAGCTTCCGCCCAGAGTCTTCGGAAGATCCAGCATTATGTAGCCGCTGTCTGACTGTTCGAGTGTGAACACTGCAGTCCGTACTTCCGATGTGATCATCTGCGCCTGTTTGTCTCTCGTCTGTGATAGGACATCGGACTTGTAGCTACCGAATACAGATACAACCCCTATAGCAAGCATTATACCCATACCGAATGTCAGCATGGTTTCGATAGCGAGGTATTGTCCCTTCAAAGAGGGCATCACCTTATGTCTACGTTGACTACTGTCCTGGTTCTCTCGAGTCTTCTACCGTTCGAAAGGCTTACCTGGTTTTTACCCGCGTCCAGTTCTGTTCCCTCGTTCGATATAAGAAGAGTTGTCTCTCCACTGGACCGGTCTCTTCCCTGTGACTGTATATCTATCTTCTTCAGTTTTGCACCGGTAGGAGTTTCCACATACATGTTGCGGAACTCTACCCTGTAGACAACCACTGACTCTCCGGGACCGCCAGCGGGTTTGACAGCTACGACACCGGGTTGATCTTCGCCTTCAAGGGCGTATTCACCGGTACTGAATGTCAGGTTCTGCATGTTCTTGCCCTTGATCAGCGACCAGGTGTCTATAGGGTAGGGCGGGTTCTTTGCGCTCGATGTTATATCGATATAATCTTTTTGAGCGTTCACGTGGACCTTGAACTGCTTTGCATCCCCGCTAAAAGTTATCTTCTCGGTAGTACCTGACCCACTTCTGCTTACCTCAAGTACCTTGCTGTAAAGGTTGAACGCCTGGCTTTCCACGTTGGAAAGATCGGCCTTGCTCTGTCTTTTCTCAAGTATAGGCGTTCCCCAGACGTAAGCGGTAGCCACGGAGCCTACAACAACTGAGGTGATCAGAACTGCCGTGACTGCCTGGGTCTGTCCTTTCATATTAATGTAGAGACCGAGGTTAGAATATAAAATACAGGGAAGAAAAAAGAGGAAAAATTTATCCGTGCCTGCTAGCACGTGATAGTGCTGCTTGTCTGAGGGCTACAGGTGTAGGCCCAGTAATGGTTGGCGACTGCGTTGTAGTCGATCACCAGTCCTATCTCCTGCGTCGCCTTAGGGAACTTGATCTGTGTCTCGCACTGGTAGGTTTCACCGGTCTTAAGCAGTCCATCTCCTAACTGGAAGCATGTGTATGTCACGCTGCTCTTGACGAGGTTACTTGTTCGGCTGGATGTTGTGAAAGTGTCGTAATCAAGCCGTCCCTGAGATCCTGGAGGTATGACATACAGAGAGAACTCCTTGCTTACGTTGATAGCTCTCTGCCCTGTGTTCCTTATGGACATCTGGATCGTTCCATCTGAACTGTTGTATACCGAGGCGAAGTCGATGTCCGTGTTACTTGCCTTCCTCTGTGCTGCAAGTTGCTCCTGCTGATCCTGATTTGCAATCAAGCTTTGGTAGGTCTGCCAGGCTCCTGCAACCGCTCCGACTGTTATAAGCAAAAGTAGCACTACTGCGATTACTGGAGTTATACCTTTTCTCTTCATGATATTATCCTTTTATTGAAGCTTCTGCTTCCTTTTTTATATAATTTTAGCATGAATTACCACCGGAGTTGTAGCATACATACGAGTCAGCGGTGCTGTAAGGACCTAAGAGCTTTATCTTCATGTCGTCGCCCTTAACAGGGTATTCTTTGGTGGTGTTCAGCGTTAAGGTCTGCTGAGGGTTGATATACACCAGATCTTTATCCCGGTAGTTCGAGTTCGTGTAACTCCATCCGGTGGAACCTGGCTGTACCGGCTTACCATTTAAATACATGGAGAATAGCTTCTGCCCGTCCTTTGTCACTGGGATAGAGCTGGGGCCTGTGTTCCTGATAGTTACAAGTGTGTAATTGTCTGTGGAGTTGTATACGAACTCGATGTTGAAATCTGCGTTATCCTCCTTCTTCTGATTGTTTAGCTGTTTCTTCCAGTGATCCTGGGTCTGCTTCTGCATTGAATTGATGAAAGCAAACGCTGAAGCGGTCGCACCTATAGCTATAGTGATAAGTAGAACTGTTGCGATTACAGGAGTCAGACCTTTTCTATTCATTATTCTCTTTGTTGAAGCGCTCACGCAGTTTTTTCATCCGGTCATTGTCCTGGTAGTTTCTTCTGGAACCCTGACTGGACTGGTCCCCGTTCTGCATATTACTGTTCGACTGGTTGTTGCCGGAACCTCTACTGCCCTGATTCCTTCCCTGTCTCTGGTTTCTACCGGAGTTACCTGATCTACCCGAGTCCTGAGAATTATCATTTCCTCCCCGGTTAGGGTTTAGTGTGGGCTGTGAGCCTCTACCGCTGTTACCGCGGCCACGTCCTGAAAGTATATCTTCCTTGTTCTGGGAGGTGTAAGATCTCTTGACGCTTTTGTTAAGCTCCTGAAGGTTCTCGATCACCTGTTCGTTTGACTCCTTGATATCTCCAGCGACGTCACGGAACTCGTTTCCGACAGCGTCAGCGATCCTCTTGTGAACATCGTTTATCACCTCTCCCTCCATGTCGGTCTCGGAGGCTTCCTGAAGAAGGTCCATGAATGAGTTCATGTTGTCGACGACCTCATCCATCTTGTGGGTAAGATCCTCGACCGAGTTCTTTAGCTCGTGTGTAGACTCGGTCATATCGTTGACGATCTTCTGGTTGGACTTCATGATGTCCAGCACATCTCTTACAAGGTCATCGTTGGTACCGCTTGACTGCTGAGCCTGCTGCTCCATCTCATCGATACGTCGTTCAAGCTTTCTGATAGGACCAACTGGAACCATTTCAAAATCTTCGCCTTCGTCATTCCCGAGTTCTACTTCATCTTTTGGCATCTAACCGACCTCAATATACAGTACAGAATTCCCTTTCCCGGTATTTATAACCCACCCAACTTCACAAAGCTCTGGTAAGCAAGACATCATTGCTGCTAAAAATTGGGGCATCTTTTCCAGGAAAGTGATATATGATTCTGAGAGAGAATAAGGAAAAAGAAGCTGGAAAAGGTGAGCGCTAGCTCATGACTCACATGTAAGGGAAGTTAACCCTTACATCATTCCTCCCATGCGAAGATCAAAAACTTGATCTTCTATCAGGAAGGAATTCGTAGTGTTTTCAGCACTACATCATTCCTCCCATGCCGCCCATTCCTCCGCCGGGCATACCGCCGGAAGGTGGACCGCCTGCACCGTCGTTGTCGTCTCCAGCTGAGAAGCCCTTGGCGGAGATGACATCGTCGATTCTGAGGATCATCTCTGCAGACTCTGAAGCGGACTGTACTGCCTGTGTCTTCGTCTGCTTCGGTTCCACAACACCTTTGTTGAACAGTTTCTCCGACTTCCCGGAGGTGACGTCGATACCTGACCATACTTCTCCTTCGTCATGCCTGTTTCTAAGATCCACTAGTGTATCTATAGGATCGAATCCAGCGTTCTCAGCCAGTGTTCTCGGGATGACTTCCAGTGCGTCGGCGAAAGCGTTGATGGCCAGCTGCTCTCTTCCACCGATGGAATCAGCGTACTCTCTGAGCTGCTTGGCCAGTTCGACTTCCGTGGCTCCGCCGCCTCCTACTACGCGGCCATTTCTTAATGCGGAGGATACTCCGCCGATAGCGTCTTCCATTGCTCTGTCGATCTCATCGACCACATGCTCTGTTCCACCCCTGATGAGGATGGAGACAGATTTGGCTTCAGGACAGTCGTTGATGAAGGTCATGGCGTCGCCGCCGATCCTCTTCTCTCTGACATTTCCTGAGCTTCCAAGATCGCTTTCATCTATATCGTCAACGGAAGTCACGATGTTTGCGCCTGTAGCTTTTCCAAGTTTATCCATGTCGCTTGCGCTTACACGTCTGATGGCCATGATGCCTTTCTTGGCAAGGTAATGCTGTGCGATATCGTCGATTCCTTTCTGGCAGAAGACAACGTTTGCACCAGCATCGTCGATAGTCTGGACCATCTCCTTCAACTGCTGTTCTTCCTCCTCAACAAAGCTTTTCAGCTGTGAAGGATCGGAGATATTGATCTCTGCGTCAGTCTCGGTCTCTTTGACCTCGACAGGTGAGTTGAGAAGCGCTATCTTCGCATTATCTATCTTTGAAGGCATCCCGCCGTGCACTTTTTCCTTGTCGAGGATGACTCCCTGGACAAGTTCTGTGTCTTCAACGGTTCCGCCCTCTCTTTTCTCTACCTTGACCATATCCCGGTCGATGAACCATTCTCCATCTTCCTGATCTGCGACCTGTTCAACAGCCTCCACAGCTATCTCGGCCAGGTAGTCTCTTGCGGCTTCAGCGGATTTACCTGTCATCGCAGTCATCGCGACTTTCTGAAGCGTCTCATTGTCGTCAAGCTCCACTTCCTCAGCGATTTCTTCAAGGACTTCAGTGGATCTTTCTCTTGCAAGCCTGTATCCTTTGGTTATCAGTGTAGGATGGATCTCCTGGTCGAGCAGTTCCTCTGCCTGTTTCAATAGCTCTCCTGCGAGAACTACTGCTGTTGTAGTTCCGTCGCCGACCTCTTCTTCCTGGGTCTGTGCGACTTCGACCATCATCTTTGCGGCGGGATGCTCAAGATCCATCTCCTCTAGTATCGTTACGCCGTCGTTGGTCACTACAAGATCTCCGACGGAGTCCACCATCATCTTGTCCATCCCTTTCGGACCAAGAGTTGTTCTTACAGCTTTAGCCACAGATTTGCATGCGGCGATGTTGTTTTCCTGTGCGTCTTTGCCAGTCTGCCTTTGAGCGTCTTCCGACATTATGAAGACGGGTTGTCCACCTAGTCCTACCATGTTTGATTCACCTTGTAAAACAGTTTAATTGACGTGAGTAAAAATATTAAAAGATACTGACTGCTTGAAGAAACTGTCTATAACTAGTAGTAACCACTTTAATCGAGCTTCTTCTCCAGTTCCTCCTGAAGGATCCTCGAAACGGTTCCGCCGTCAGCATCTACTCTACCCATCACGAGACCCATCAATGCGCCCAGGGCGTGCATCTCCTGCTCCTCGATCATGCCGGATTTCTCCTCGAGAACATCTTTCACAGTTTCACGGATCTCATCTTCAGAAGCTTTGCCTGCGACAGCCTCTTCAACAGATCCCTCTGGGGACCGGGAGGGATGCTCGGCCATCTCCCTAAGAACATCCTCGATGTCACCCTTCTCGATCTCATTATCTCTTAAAGCCTCGAATAAGGCCTTGAAATGCTCTTCCTCGAGGTTATCGATCTCCACTCCCTCTGACTCCAGTCTTGGGACCATGTTGGTGTAGATGTTTGCGACTATTTTAGGGTCCGCTACCTCTTTGAACTTCTCGAACTCCAGAAGCCTCCTCGAGTAGACTATCTGGGAGGCAAGCTCCTCACCTATCTCTTTGGAATACTTCTTCTCTCTTTCCTCAAGGGTGTCAGGAAGGTTGTTGTCGATCTCCTCGATTCTTTCCTCACTTACAGTTATGGCAGGGATATCCGTTTCAGGATACATCCTTGCGGCGCCCGGAAGCGGTCGGGAGTAAGACGTCGTGAAATCCTGTTCAGCGTTCCTCGTCTCCTCTGGAACCGCTCCTCTGTACAGCATGTCAGCCCGTCTTTTCACCTCTCTGGCGGCGTTCTCTGCCTGGTTTTCTGGAGCTGCTATCACAGCTAGAACATCTTCCTCATCTCTATCGAGCTCTTTTTCCAGTTCTTCGAACTCATCGACGAGCTCGTAGTTCTCGATGCTTTCGTCTGTATGTATTATGCCTTTAGGTCCTTGCTTTCTTGCGTAATCGACCAGTTCTTTGGCCACGTATCTCTCCCCGGAGATCTTCTGCTTCATCTTTCCGGTCATACCTGGGAGCTTTAATGCGTAGACCGCACCGTTGTTATCCATCACCGCTGAGATTATAGCGTTTTCAGAGTTATCGAATATCTCTGTGACCTCTTTTACCTCCACTTTTGCATCCGGAAGCTCTTCCCCTAGCTCGACCAAGTTCTTCTGTCTCTTGACCTCGTACTCGATAAGGTGGTCGATATTGTCGACATCCTGGAAACCCTTGATCTCGACTCTGGCACCTTCCTCGATAGAAACGTTGACGTCCTGCCTGATCGTTCCGAGCCCTCTTCTCGCCTTTCCTGTGGATCGTAGAAGCATGCCGATATTCATGGCTACTTCCCGGGCGTGTTCTGGGTTCTTGATGGAGGCATCTGTCCCTACCTCTACAAGTGGAACGCCTAGCCTTGAAAGATCGTATACTGCCTTATCCTGTGTTCTCTCGTGTATACCGGCTGATTCTTCTTCCAGCTCGATATCGTCTATACTGACCGTTCCTGACTCTGTCTCCAGCTCTCCGTCGAGACCGACCATAGCGGTCCTCTGGAAGCCGGAGGTGTTAGATCCGTCGACCACCATCTTTCGCATCACCTGTATCTCGTCCGGTACTTCTGCGTCGACCATCCTTGTGAATGTCAATGCCACGTTAAGTGCTTCCTCACTCATCTCGTGAGGAGGTTCCTCGTCAAGTTCGACCAGACAGTTGTTCCTTGAATAGTAATTGTAGACGAACTTTCGCTCCTTCTGCGCCTCAAGTTTGGCGGCGATATCAACTTTTCCGCTTTCACCTTTCACTGGTCTGAGAAATCTTTCGACCTTTGCATCGGCTTCTTCATCTCTAAGATCTATCGGGCAGTGGCAGAAAAGCTTTCTACTGGTTTCCAGCTGCTGATGTATCTCTATCCCACATTTGAAGCCGAGTTTTTCGTAGTTCATCTTCCAAGTACCTCACTGTAAACTTCGTCCGCTATGTTTTCGATACTTTCCCTTTCTCCAGAGTCTGCGACTATCTTTTCTCCATCCTGTACCGCTGCCAGGTTACGGAAGCTTACCTGTGCTTTGATCCCCATGAATCTGAGCTGGTAGAACTCGTTCTCATCGCTGTATACATCCATCACAGTATCAGCTTTCTCATGGCTTTCAAATTCAAATACAGCGTATCCATGGGTTTCTCCTAACTTGTATCCTTTATCGTTGTACTCTCCTTCTTGCATCCTTATTATTCCTCCTGGGACTGGTTCAACGGCTCATCCTCAAGCTCCTCTTCTAGATCCTGTCCGCTTCCTCTAAGATCGTCTACAGCCTCTTTCATGGCCAGGAACTGTGCTATATCCTCGCCTTCGACCTTGACACGCTGGTTATCGTATTTAAGTTCGTATACCTCTGCGTTGCCACCGTACTCCTCGACCAGTCTACTGGCTGTCTTGTATACTGCTTCGGCTGAGGCTGACGTTGAGAATTCAAAGTAACGGGTATCTGGATCGATGATATCGATCTCGAAACCGAATTCACTTGCTGACAGTGTTTTTCACCCTCTCTTCTAGTTCTTTGACACCAATATTTTCATTCTTTACCAGCATATCGCTCAGGGACATCAGTTTTCCGACACCGTTTTTTATCTCTCTGATATCTCTCTCGTGGAAGCCATCACCTTTGACGTCCTCATCTCGTGACCGTGCTTCACGTCTCTGCTTCCGTGTCTCTCTTGAGCTCCAGATCGCAAGTATCTCGATTTCTTCACCTGTCTGTCGTTCGAACTCTTCTTTCTCAGCCCAGCCACGCATACCGGTGATAAC